>NZ_JBHVPX010000004.1:282454-590942 GCF_042887155.1 Streptomyces sp. NPDC057963 | reverse complement strand
AACACCTGTTAGCCACCTGGACCGGGACCTGCCCCACCTGCCGACAACCCACCCCATGGCAGACCTACGACACCACCTAACAAAGCCCTACTAGGAGCTGTCCGGCCGATCATTGACGGCGTGCGTCAGGCTGCTGCTTGAGGCACCTGTGACGGCGGTCTGAAGTCGATTGCCGGGGGTCCGCTGCTGCGCGACCATCGTCGGATGGGCGCGGATCAGGGTCGGAAGCTGATGCGGGTTGTGCAGACGTGTTCTGCCTACCCGTCGCAGTGGGATGCCTGGACGGCAGACGGCCAGTACTTGTATCTCCGATACCGGCATGGCGTGGGCTGCGTCGAGTGGCATCCTGGCCCTGACGATGATGCCGATACGCCGGACCCTTGGAACGAGGACCGCTCGGGGCTCCTGATCGAATGGGACGATGGCACCGGCAGCGGTGTTATCAACCTTGAGGACTTCCTTGCGGCGGCGGGCTTGGTGTTGGGGCCCGGTGCCTCGGTGAGTTGACGTCGTGCCACGCGGTCAGGTGCGCAGCCAGATGACGAGCGACGCCGCGGTGACGGTACCGAGGAAGACGTATCCGCGCTTGTCGTAACGGGTCGCGACAGCACGGAAGTTCTTCAGCTTGCTGATGGCCCGCTCCACAGTGTTGCGCTTCTTGTACCGTTCCTCGTCCAAGCCTGAGGGTCGTCCGCCTCGCGATCCTTTGCGCAGGCGGGCGGCCTGGCTGTCGGCCTTCTTGCGGGGTCTGCCCACTCCGCGGCGGGGGATCCGGGTCTTCTCCGGCGCCGGCCACGAATTGGGTGCAGGAACGGCCGCAGCCACTCCCACTCTGCGTCCGACAGATCACCACGTTCTCCCCGCCCCATAGCGGGAACAACGAGCAGATCAAGCGACGTTCACAGGATCGGCCGGACAGCTCCTGGAAGATCTCCACGGTTCGAGGGAATTGGCACCGGGGGCCCGGCCCGTGCTGCGCAATTCACGGCGCAGCACACTAGCTTTCGGATCCCTCGGCCGGGCGGACCGCGACCGCGTCGATCTCGAAGAGCATCCCGGGCAGCGCGAGCGAGGCGACCCCGCTGAGTGTCTGGGCGGGCAGCCGGTCGGCCCAGGCGCCGTGCAGCGCCGTGCCGAGGATCTCCAGCTTCTCCAGGTCGTGATCGACGATGTACGTGCCGAGCCGTACGACATGTTCGAAGCCAAGACCGACGCCGACGAGCGCGGTGCGCAGGTTGCCGAAGGATCGCTCAACCTGTGCAGCAAAGTCGCCGGGCACGACCTGGCCGGTGTCGTCGGAGGCGTACTGCCCACCGATGAACACCAGCTCGCCGGGTGCGGAGGCGGCATGGCTGTAACCGAACGGGGTGGGGTCGTGCAACCCGGCAGAGTTGGTGATGGTGCGGCTGTCGCTCATGTGTGACGATTCCTCACTGAAGATTGGGTCTGGACGATCGATTCCACGGCGTTCGGCGGATCGCAGGCCGGTGCACGCACGGCCGGCCGGAAACGGGGACCGACCGCAGAGTCGGCTGTGTTGCATGTGCAGCGTCGCGCCGAGGACGGTGACCGCGTGTCCGGCCCGATTCGCGAGCCGGGCGTCGAGGAGTTCGTATGGTCCTGCCCACCGGTGACGTGACCCGGCCGCCGACGGGCCACGGAAGCGCCGCCGTGCGGCTGGTGGAGCTGACAGACCGCAGCTGGGTGCATAACGTGCCGGACAACGGCTTGGCCGGCGTGCGGGTGATCAAGTGCTGTGCGGTGGGGGTGGCGTATCCGGTGCAGGCGTGGCGCAGGAGCTGGTCGAGGGCGTCGGCGAGGTCGGCCTCGTAGCTGTCGGGGTCGGGGTGGCGGGAGCGATCAGTAACGCTGACGGGCCCGCCGCCACGCGGCACTTTCCACGAAGAAGTTGTCGAAGCGC
Organism: Streptomyces sp. NPDC057963; assembly: GCF_042887155.1. NCBI lineage: Bacteria > Bacillati > Actinomycetota > Actinomycetes > Kitasatosporales > Streptomycetaceae > Streptomyces > Streptomyces sp. NPDC057963. The sequence goes on along the minus strand of NZ_JBHVPX010000004.1, from coordinate 589,021 downwards.
TCTTGCGAATCCAGAAGTTCCCGCGGATCGGCCGTGCCCTTGCGGACACGGTCCAGCAGCCGGAAGTAGTCGAAGCGCTCGACGCCGGGGGTGATGACGATCAGTACGTCGGCGCCCGCATCGGGTTCGGCGGCGAAAGCGTGCGGCAGTCCTGGTGGCACGAGGAGGAAGTCTCCCTCGTCCGCGGTGATCACACTGTCCCCGGTCAGCGCCTGGAGCCGGCCGCCGAGTACGAAGAAGAGCTCGGCGGATCCGGTGTGGTGGTGAGGTGAGGCTCCGTCGGCACCCGCGGTGAGGGTCACCCGTTGGGCGCTCAGGGCCCCGCCGGTGGTGTTGGCGTCGGCGAAGAGCCGTACGGCGCTGTCAGCGCTGCTCAGCATCTCGGCCTCGGCATCCCGGACCAGAATTCCGCCTTGGGCATCGGGAGTGATCAAGGACATATGCCCCTCCGTTCATCGGAGCCGCATCCGACCCCGGCCGTGAGCCGGGATCGAAATCGACAGAAGTGATTCCACGTCGAATAGTACGACATCTAACTATCAGCCGTCGAATAAGATGGGGGCGTGACCAAGGAAGACGTGACCAAACAGGGCGCGACTGTCGAGGAACGCCGGAAGCCCGGGGATGCGGTCGACCAGATCCTCGACCAGTGGCACAAGGAACGGCCGGATCTGGACCTGTCGGCGATGGGAGTCTTCGGACGGTTGGGTCAGCTCTCGCTCATCCTCACCCCCGCACTCGAACAAGTCTTCGCCCAACACGGCCTGCGCCGCGGCGAGTTCGACGTCCTGGCCGCACTGCGCCGATCCGGGCCCCCTTACACCCTGATCCCGTCCGCCCTCGCGAAGACGCTGATGCTTTCCCGTGCAGGCATGACCAACCGCCTGGACCGCCTGGAGGCGGACGGCCTGGTGGAACGCCGTCTCGATCCCACCGACCGCCGTAGCCTGCATGTCGCGCTCACCGGCCGCGGACACAAGGTCGTCGACGCCGCGGTCACCGACCACGCCGCCAACGAATCCCGCCTCCTCTCCGCCCTCACCCCCGACGAACGCGAAACCCTCGACCACGCCCTTCGCGCCCTGCTCCGGGCGATCGAGTAATTGAGGTCAGCCGGCTTTGGCGGAGTCGGGATATCGGGTGTCACCGAGGCTGACGACTTGACGGTTGTGGAAGAAGTCGTCGTCGCGGAGCGTGGTGATGCTGCCGGAGGGGGCCCGGAAACTGGCGTAGCCGGCCGACTTCCATCGGCATTTTGATCCAGGACGCCACGAGCACGTCAGGGAGCCGCCGTGCGCCACGACGATCTGCTGTTCGCAAGGGCTCTGCAAGGTCTCGTCCACGACCGCGTAGATGCGCTGCGCCCACGTCGCCTTGGCCTCTGCGCCCTCCACGCCTTCGTCGTGTTCCATCCGCTCCCCGACGGCCCGCGAGGGGACGAAGCGCCGGTCCAGTCACTCCTGCGGCTTTCCCTCCGCCTCACCGTAGGACTTCTCCCGCAGCCTGCGATCCAGGATCGGCTTCACCCCGAACAGTTCGGCCACCTCATCGGCCGTCCGCAGGGTGCGCCGCAGATCCGACGAGAAGAGCCAGGCCGATGGCTTTCCTGGTCACGCCCGGCCAGTGGGGCGACGCTCCGCAGATGATCGAGGTCCTCGAACGCATCCGCGTTCCCCGCCCGCAGGGCGGACGGCCGCGCACCCGGCCGAACCGCCTGGGCGGCGACAAGGCACACAGTTCACGCCGCAACCGGCGCTACCTGCCAAGACGTCAGATCAGGCACGCCATTCCCGAACCGAAAGATCAGCGGGCCAACCGCAGACGGCGCGGCAGCAAGGGCGGCCGGCCCACCGGCTTCGACAGCGAGGTCTGCAAACACCGCAACGAGGTCGAGCGGACGATCAACCGGCTCAAGGACTCCCGGGCCGTCGCCAACCGCTACGACAAGAGGGCCTACGTCTTCCACGGCACCGTCACCACCGCGGCGTTCCGCCCATGGCTCCGACCATGATCCACCGGACAGAACCTCGGCCAGGAGCTGGGCCCGGGTTCGGCATCCGGCTCCCGGTTCGGCGCGAGGGTCCGCCGGACGTGTCCGGGGCAGCCGGACGGTGCGGTGGGTGCTGCCAGCGGCGGTCTGCCCGGCGCGGAGCCGCACCAGGTGGCTGCGGGCAGATCCGAGCACGGCCCGTCAGCGGCATCCGCGGGCGTTGAGCCGGGCGGCCTGGCGGGTCAGGTGGTCGCGTTCGGCGAGGTTGGGTGCCCTGAGGGCCGCCTCGGCGTACAGCCGTGCCGCCGTCACCAGGTCGCCGTCACGCTCGTGGAGGTACGCCGCCACCGCGGCATGGCGGGGCAGCGAGTCGTCCAGCGCCGCGAGTGCCGCCAGACCTGCACGCGGCCCGTCGGCCTCGCCGACGGCCACCGCACGATTGAGCCGGACGACCGGACTGCCGGTCAGGCGCACAAGCTCGTCGTACCACTCGACGATCTGCACCCAGTCGGTCTCCGCGGCAGCGGGCGCGTCGGACTCGGACGACCGGAGCACGGACCACAGCAGCGGTGACCACGGCGCGAGGGCTGAGGAGCGCCCGTCTACAGCCTGCTGCCCTTGCGCAGCGAGGACAGAACCAGTCGCCCGTAACGCGTCGCGAGCGCGGCTCCCGTTGCGGCGACGGAGAGCCCGAGCGCGACGAGCAGGTGCGAGAGCGACTCGTCGCCGATGACCTGGAGTATGCCGAGCGCGGTGCCGAGCGGCAGGCCCAGAATCGTGAGGATCCCCAGGGCACCGCTGATCTGCTGACTCTCCTGAGTCTGCACCAGCCGGCTGTAGTCGGCTGCCTCGGCCAAGATCTCTCCGAAGCGGTCCGGTAGTCGGTGCTGCTGTTGGAAGGCGAGCAGCAGTTCGTTGGCCGGACCGTGGGCGGTCAGGTGCTGACGCCAGTAGGTGCTGCGGAAGACCGCGATGTTCCGCTCCAGCATCGCGACTCTTCGCGCCAGTTGCGTGGTGTCGAAGACGTCCGAGAGTTCGTCGGTCAGCTCGTCGATGTGGTCGCGCTGGAGTGACCCGAGCAACAGGGCGTCAAGGTAGACGGTGCGCGAGTGCAGGGCGCCGAACGCGTAGAAGTCACCGTCTCCCGCATCGGCACGATGACCGAGGAATGCGGCGCCCTGCCGGAGCACCAGAGCGCTCCAGTCCGCCGAGATACGCACGGCGCCGCCGAGTTCTGCCGCGGCGGTCTCCGGGGCAAGCGGAAAGTCGGCCGGGTTCGAGCGTGACGCCAGCTGCCAGAGCCAGCGGTCGGCGGTGGCCGGCAGTAGCCCTTCGTGGCCTGCGCGCAGCGCCGGCCTGTGCTCGGCCTCGGGAGTCATAAAGGCAATGGTGTAGGGGCGGGCTATGGCGAATGTGCCTGTACCGCTAGTGACTGCCGCGACACCTGCGAGAAGCTCGCCGGAATCCAGCGGGCCTGTGAGCGTCGCGGCGTCGCCGTCGGTGATCGCTCGTCCCGCTATCGCGCGCACCACAGGCAACAGCGGCCTGTACACCGTGAAGTGAAGGACCGCGAGAGCGTGTTCAGGATCACGGGCGGTGGCCGTACGGAGAAGCTCCATACCGATGAGGTGCAGACCGTTGTGAACGATCGACGCCGACCGGTACCAGCGTCGGGGCCGGCCGGGCGCGCCGTAAAGGACTCTCGCGGAGGCCGGAGCGAAATAGGTCGCCCGGGTCGCGGTATCGGTGCGACGGCTGCCCAGCTCGAAGGGGAACGGCCCCTCTGCCCAGTCGGGAGTCCGCAGCAGACGTACCGGGACGACAACGGTCAGTTCTTGGCGCACACCGGTGATGGTTTCGAGTGAGGGGGACACGGCGGTCATCCGTAGTACTCTGACGGATCAGGCTGGTCGAGGCGGATGACGAATGTGGCCTGGCCGGGGCTCGCCGAGACATGGAAGCGAACACGCTCACCGGTGCGGATGGTACGGAAGCCTTCAGTCACGATCTGCCGGTAGTCGAATCCGTAGTACTGCTGGTCTTCGTCGTCTCGGACGATGTACGAACCGAGCGTGCCGTTCACTCCCCCGCCACTCGAACGCCTGTCGACAATCGTGCCGTGACGCGGCTCGCCACTCATGCCATAGCCTCCTCGGTGTCGGTGATGTCCTCCACGCAGCGGAAGCCGACCGCGTTGCTTCCCCCGCGTTTCCGGTAGAGGCCCTTACTGCTTGCCTGCACAGCACGCATCGGGTTGTCATAGCTGCCGCCGCAAAGGACGGCCTCACCCGGATCACCGAGGCTCGTCGACGTCCATTCCCAGCAGTTGCCCACCATGTCGCCGATGCCGAACGGAGAGCGGTTTCCGGGCCGTTCGTTCGATGGCGTCACCCAGGCCCGGCGGACGGCGTCGCCTGCGAAGTCTTCGTACCACGCCTGGTAGGTGACGACAGGGCGCCCGACCCATGAGTCCGCACAGTTGATCAGTCCGTCCCGGGGCTCGTCGCCCCAGGGAAACAGGCGGCCGTTCGTACCACGCGCAGCGGCCTCCCACTCCAGGGAGGTGGGCAGCCTCTTGCCCTCGAACCCGGCGAAGGCGTACGCGCTCCACCAGTTGACACAGACGGCCGGGTACGCGTCGTAGCGCGCGTCGGCGTAGTAGTCGGATTCGCGCAACCTGTCGGTCCACGGATGGTGCGTAACGTTGGCCGGCTGGTCGGGATGGTCCCAGCTCGACGTGCCATCGCCGTTGAGCACGTGGAGGAAGCGCCGGTAGCGCTGCACCGTCACGGCGTGGCGGTCGAATCGTACGGATCGCGGGACTCGACGAAGCAGCAGTCGTTCGGCCGGGCCGACCAGGTACGTCCCGGCGGGCAGTACGCAGTCGTCGGTCGCGGGAGCACTGGGAAGGCCGGCGAGGAAGGCCCGAACCTGCTCGGTGAGGAAGGCGCCCCCCGGCATGTCCACTGCCGCGACCTGGTTTCCGGCCTCGGCCAGGTACCGCGCCGCAAGCAGTTCCTGGTATGCAGTGTGCACGAAGGCGACCTGATCGGGCCCTGCCGGACGTAGCAAGGGTGAGAGCACACAGGCGTCGAGCTCAAGGCGTCCGTCGGTGAACGCGCCTGTCCCCAGCGACCGGTGCAGGTCGAGGAGGGAAAACACCGTCCGGTCGGTGAGAAAGGCGTGCCCGAAGCAGTCGGGCAGACGTTGCTCGATGCCGGCCTGTCCGCAAGCGGCCAGGGTCCGGGAGATGTGCGTTCCGAGGATGTCGGCGAGGGAACGCCCCGGAGACAGCCCGAGCGACGCGGTGAGCCTCTTTTCCAACGGTGTTGCATCAGGTTCGGCGAGGCGTACGAGGTGGAAGTGCGGAACCCTGGCCGGGTCGACTCCATTGGCATACATCTGCTCGACGAGCTGTTCGGAACGGCCTGCGCCGCTGTCCAGCAGTTGGCGGACCTGTGGCGAGTCGGCAAGGAAGGACACGCGCGAGCTCATGACCACGGCGGACTCCGCCGAGAGCACGGCCGCCAGATCCACGAAGAGGCGCAGGAATCCGGCGGGGCTCGCCTCGTCGACGCCCTCGTCGACGGCGTCGAGCACGCAGAGTGCAGTGCCTGAGCGGATCAAATAGAGAAAGAGGTCGTAGGCGCGGGAGCGGTCCGAAGCCATGGACGGTGCCAGAAGTCGCGCGGCGTATTCCGAGAAGGGTTCGTCCTTGGGCTTGAGTCCAAGGTCGAAGTAGAAGCGGAATCGGCGGGTGTCCGGGTTGACGGCCAGAGAGCGCAGAAGCGTGCTCTTACCACTCCCGGGGCGACCGGTGACCAGTACGTTCGCGCTGCCCCGGGCAAGACGGGTGAGCAGCTCCGCAGCGTCCGCGGACTCCGTTGTCCGGGGCTCCCCGGTGTGCGGGTCGTTGGACAGCACGGCGGCGGTGATCGCCACGCGGGGCTCTGCGGGTGCGGCCGTGGAGGAGACGGCGCCGAGGTGTGTTTCGAGGTTGACGAGAGTGTCGACGAAGCCGTCGTAGCGGACGATACGGAAGTCCAGTCCGAGCATCTGGTGGAGCGCCCCGGATGCCGCGCTGTCGTTGTCATCGTCCAAGACGACGAACCTGGTGAGTTTGGGCAGTCGGGTGCGCAACAACTCACCGTCGCTGGAGGCGAGGACCGTGCTCAGATCGTCGGCGTCCCGGGAGAGCATGAGCTCCACGTACTCCAGCCGCATACCCGATTCACGGCAGAACAGCTGGTAGACGGTGTCGGGGCTGAGAACGAAGCGTTTGGCCTGCCGATAGCCGAGTGTGACGTACAGACCTGCGAGGAACTCACAACGGCGTGCCACCTCCGGAGCCAGGTCCGGCTCTCCGCCGAGAAGCGCGGGGCTCCCCGTGTTCGTGAACCAGACCAGCACATCGACGAGGCGGCGCACGGCCAGCAGCCCGTCCTCGTCGCTGATGTCGTAGCCGTCGTGCGTGGAACGATTACGAAGTCGGCGGATGTCGTCCAGAGCGTCCATCACGGTGCTGCTTCGGATGTGTGGGCGGCAGCGCTTGACGAGGTCGTTCAGCGCCTTGGTCGAAGGATCACCTTCGATGTTGTGGTGGCGCCATAACTCCTTGAGCAGCTTCTCGGTCAGTTTGCCGACAAGCGCGACAGCGTTCTCGGGATAGCCGTCGTCGAGGGAACGCAGAGGACGCTCGAGGTCGAGTCCGAGACGGTCCGCGATCCGTGCGTGATCGTCCAGTTCACCCCGGAGCCGGCGCAGCCGCTCATCGACCACGGTACTCACTCGCCCTCACCTCGTTGATACGGCAGTTCCCCGAGGACAAAGGCGAACCGGTCGGGAAACACAAGGACGGGCTCGGGGTGAGCGGCACGCATCTCCTCGATCCCCTTTTCGATCTCATGGTCGCTGAAGGTGGAGAGCAAGGACATGTAGCGAGCGCGCACCATGCCGAAGTACCTCTCCCGGTCGATGCGCAACTCGTGCTCGACGTGGGAGAGACCCGCCTTCATCCCAGCCGCTGTCAGGTGCTCCACGATGCCGAACGGGTCGGGTTGCAGCTCCTCGAAGCGCCTGAGAGCACTGTCGAACAACGGGTACTGAATCGTGGCCGGGAGCATGACCACGAGCAGGCGTCCACCGGCCGCCAGCAGCCCGGCCAGGCCGCGCAACGTCCGGGCCGGATCCGGGAGGTGGTGCACCGATTCCTTCAGCCACATCGCATCGAGCCGGCCGGAGGGCAGGTCGACATTCCCCCCAGCCAAATCTTCGGCCGAGGCAAGAACCGGTGCCAGACCGGGTGGGGGCGGCCTCCCGATCCGACGAAGCATCGCCTCTGAGGGATCGGCACAGAGAACGGGACGGCTCGGCCGGACGGACTTCGCCACTTCGCGCGCGAACAGCCCGGTACCGCAACCGATGTCGGCAATACGGTCGTTGGCGGAGAGCCTCAGAGATTCGGCGATGCGGGCCGACATCCAAGGGATGTAGTCCGGCCCGTACACCCAGTGCTCGTCGTACTCGGCGGCCAGCTCTTCGTAGTGCCCTTGTACATCGCGCCGCTCCACGATCCCCCTCGCGCGTCAGAGGTCTTGATGTGCTGGACAGCGACAGGCTATCGCGCCGTACTTGACCGGCGGCACCGTGTATTGCGCCGTTGGTCCACCGCCGGCTCGGCAACGTCCGGCGGGGCAGCAAGCAGGAAAGTGATCCTTGTCAGGAGTCCATCCACGTTCGCCAGGGCCTGGTGATCAGCTCTCGGTACGTGTGATGGGAGGGGTTACGACCCGAGTGGGACAGAGCCCACCCCTGCGGGGCGTCCCAGTCCTCCGCCGCAGCGGAGGATTCTCCGCAGACGACGCACAGCATGGCGTGCGTTTGAGGTTCGGCATCCGGCTCCTGGTTCGGCGCGAGGGTCCACTGGACATGTCTCACGACGGCTCGGGGCCCGCTCATGCTCCGCGCCTGGATTCGGCATTGAGAGCAGCGAGGCGAACAGTCAACTCCTGGCGCGACGAGAGCACCTCAACGCCGTCCGGCTCGACTTCCCACGACAGTCCGCCGCTGATCGGGCGGAGCTGGATGAGCCCGCCGATGGTGCCCATCACGACGCCGAAACAGTCGGTCTTCGTGTCCTTGACTACCGCCCCGATCCGGGGCACGGCCTGCTGGTTGTTCGCCATACCGAAGACGGTAAGTAGACCTTGAGTAACCAGCCAGATACGAAGCGATGCACTTCGGGTCACCACTCGTCAGACGTGCATCGGTGTAATGCAGTTATCCAAACATGCGCAGGTGAGCGCCTACCGTGCGCATGTCGGTAGTAAGGGTCCGACGCTTCTTCGTGATCTCTTCGAAGGTGATTGCGGCGGCCCTCTGGTGGCGGAACCATTCGGGTGCGACGTGATCCAGACGGGACAGCTCTTCCATGGCGGCTGAGGGATCGCCCGAGCGGACGCGGGCCCGAGCCAAATCGAGGTAGTACCGGTTCCCGTCGTTCGTGCTCGGCTTCCCCAACCGCTTCCACGCCTTCGGCTGGAGCTCTTCCACTTCGCCGGACTTCCGAACCACAGTCCGTGCATCGCCCGTGACCATCGCGTCCTCCAGCTCCTTCATTGCGGCGGTGACGGGCCCGAACTGAGACCAGTGGCGCAGAAGGTTGCGGTGCGACACGCCCACGGCCTTCGCAGCCGTACCGGCCGCCCTTCGGAGTGCCTTGGCCTCCTCCGGACGGTTGTTCCGCGCCGCCGCGGCAGCGGCCTCCATCGCGAGACCACCCCAGGTCGCGTACGCGTCCACCGTGGCCCCCTTGATCTTCGGCTCGACGATGTCCATCGTCGCGACGGCAATGTCCTCAGCCTCGTCGAACCGTTCGGTCCGAATGAGTACGAAGCACATGCCGCCCACTCCTGACGCCGCAGTCAGCTCGTTGCCGGCCAGCCGGGCATCGCTGATGGCCTCTCTAATAGCCCCGTGAGCAAGGTCATACTGCCTGATCTGCGTCAAGTACCGCCCAGCAAGTTGCAGGGCTTCGGAGCGAGCGCGTAGGGCGTCCAGGCGCTCGCTTCCGTGGTCGTAGTAGGCCACTGCGTCGTTCGCTGCGTGGATGAGAGCCGGAAGGTCGGCGGCAATGCTCTGATAGCTGTCCCCGTAGTAGAGGAGCGCGCTGTCGTGGGTCATGCGGCGCAGGCGACGGATGTCGGGCGCATCGCCGGTCGGTGCGTCAGGCGCAGCCAGGCTGACGGCCGGGGTCAGGGCGATTCGGAGTTCGCGGAGATTCAAGGTGTTGAGGTTGTCGTGAGGCACGGGCTTCGGAGCTCCCGCCGCCATCAGCTTGGAGGTCTTCACTCCAAGCGCGCGGGCGAGAGCGTGAAGTGTCTCCATTCGCACACCGTCGTCGCCCTGCTCAATCTTCCTGACGGGGCCGACTGATAGTCCCGCTCGGTGCGCGAGCTGCTCTTGACTGAGTCCGGCAGCGCGACGGTATTTCCTGAGGCTGTCAGCGAGTTCGTCCGACATGCGACACCGCCCTTCTTATTTCAGCGTACGCCGGAGAGGCAGGAGAGGGCCCTCGCCAGACGGATTCGCAGAGGCACGGAACCGATGCGGCCGGGACCCGATGGGCGGTGCCCAGCCCCTCGTCGCCTACAAGTGGCTGTTGACGGGACGGGGACTCTGCGGCGTTGCTGCGAAGTGCCCCGACCGGGCAGTGGCCGCGTCCGGCTGCGCCGATGGAGCAGCGCCACCCCGACCCTCGGAACCCGAGTTCCGGGCTTCGAGGGGCGGGGTTCGAGCTCCGGGACCGGCTGATTCACTCTTTCGTGGGTACGGGGAGGGGGTCGATCCCGACGCTTGAGCTTCGGGATCCGGGCGTCGGGATCCGGGCTCCGGGATCCGAGCGCTGCCCTTCAACCGGTAGGTAAAAGAAGGGGTTTGGGAAAACCTCCCCGCCCTCCCCGACCCGTCACGGCCAGCAAGTACGACTAATCCCGACCAGCTTGCGGCACGCTGGCGCGGCTGCTTACGGTGCCCCCAACGAAACGACCCCGACACGGTGTTAGAGCACCGGGCCGGGGTCTCACCCCAAGATCGAACGGACCCGATCTCGTGGCTACCGAGAACCTTAGCCCTGCCCTGCGTACGCCCGCATCCTCACGCCCGTACGCGAAGGCCGGCCGCGGTTACGGCAAGCGATCCGCGCCGGACCAACGCCCCGCGCGCGCCGATGACTTCATGCTGCTGCCCGAGCGCGAGCGCCATATCGCCGGGTACGTCGACCACCTGCCCGACGGTGCGGCCATGGACATCAAGTCGCTCGCCAAGAACATCCCCCTGTACGGGCAGATGGCCGTCGCCAGCGCCCTCAGGGCCCTGGGAGTGGCCGGTCACCTGCGGCACGCCCAATGCCGGGTCGAAGACCGCGGCCAGGTCCGCTGGGTCACCCGCACCTTCTGGTCCCGCACCGCCCACGACAACGAATGGTGGGGCACCTTCCTGAACGCCGAGAACAACCGGGCCACCCAAGAAGCAACCGCTCCCCAGGCACCAACCCGGGTCCCCACGCAAGCGCCCGCCCCCCGAACCGGGACAGACCCGTCAGCCCCGACCCCCATGACACCCGCCGAGCCCACAACGCAGCCCACCACACCCGACCCCGTACCCGCCGTACCCGCCGTACCCGCCGTACCGCAACAGCGAACCCCCGAACCGGCCCCGGCGCACCCCTCACCCGCGTACCTCGCCCTGGCCCAACTCGGCCGCCTCGAACCACGCCTGGCCCTCTCCGCCACCGACTGCACCACCCTGGAACCCCTCGCCACCCAGTGGTTCACCCGAGGCGTCGACACCGACTACCTCACCCACACCCTCACCTCCGGCCTCCCCACCCAGGTCGACTCCCCCATCGGCTTCGTACGCCGCCGCCTCAACGACAAGATCCCACCCCACCTGCCCACCACCCCAACACCAGCCACACCAGGCACTCCGGCCCGCCGCCTGATGGCGGAATGCACCGAATGCGGCACACCCGGCCACCCCGAAGCACTCCCCGACGGCCTCTGCCGCCCCTGCCGCACACCCGACGCGGCCCCCTCGAGCGAGCAGGCCACCGGAGCCAACGCCGAACGCAACGTCGGCAGCCTCGTCGCCGAACTCCGGGGCATGCTCAAACACCCCTGACACGACCACGCGTTGGCGAACTACCCGCTCAGCACCCACGGCTTCGGCATTCCACTCGCGACGACCCCCATCGGCCGCAGGAAGTGTGCGGCGACGGACCGACCGTCACCCGGGGGCCGCTCGTAGCGCGCAACCACACCTCGACTGCCGATGCACCACCGCTCCCCCGGCAAGCTCACCGGTCAGGCGCCCCACTCTCCCCTATTGACCATCCGGTCAACTGAGATACATTGACCGGATGGTCAATAGTGTTGCAAGAGATGAGCTCGGGTCGGCACCGCTCGCGAGGGTGAAGCGGCTGGTAACCGCCTACGTGCTAGTGGCCTTGGGCACGCTGGTGGCCCTGGCCGTCCTCGCGGTGGCGGCACCGCATCTGGCGACCGACGAGGCATGGGGGCACGCCGTGATCGTCGCCGTGTTCGCGATCGTGCTACCCGTGCGAACGCGCGCCGCACTCAAAGGGAGTCCCTCCGGCCTTCGTGCACTCACCATCATCGGGTGCGTCCTGCTGGTGGTGAACCTCGTCGAGGCCGCGTTGCCCGGCGCCTTCCCTGCGTGGATGCGCGTAGAGATGCTCGTCATCGCCGCGATGATGCTGACCCTTGCGATCCTGTCAATCCGGGTTCGCCGGAACAGCCGGCCAGTCGCCAATGACCAGGCCAGTGATCCACAGTGACTGCATGACCACTTCGTCCTCACACACCACAACGCCGGGTGCACGTCGGCAGCGGCTCGACGAGAATCAGCGCCGGGCACAAATCATGACCGCAGCCGTGGAGGAACTCGCCGACTGCGGCTACGACGGCCTGTCGTTGACTCGCGTTGCCGAGCGGGCCGGCGTATCCAAGGGCCTCATCTGGCACTACTTCGCCGACAAGGACGACCTGATGGAGTCCACTGTCAAGGCGACGATGACCACCATCCGCGACCGCATCGCGAACTCGCTCGACCTGACCGAGCCCGTCCCGGACATCATCCGCGCAGCCCTACGCCGAGCCGCGGCCCTGACCGCCACCCACCGGGGAGAGATCACCGCACTCAACCACATCGTCCACAACCTGCGTCGCCCCGATGGCACGCCGCGCCTGACGCTCGACGCCTACGAAGAGACCTACCAAGCACAGGAATCGCTGTTCCGACGCGGCCAAGCCGAGGGAACCCTGCGTGACTTCGACACCCGCGTGATGGCCATCACCTACCAAGGGGCGATCGGCATGATGATCGAGTACCTCGGAACCGAGCACCCCCACATCGACCCTGACGACTACGCCGACAGACTCGCGGACATCTTGCTCGCCGGCATCCGGCAAAATTGATCCTGGTGACGCAACCCCAGATGCAGCGAGCCATCTCACGACGTCTCGTAGAACAGCACGAACGCGATGCGTTGTTCACCACAGATGCGCAGGAACCCCTTCTGGGCTGGACGGGGTACCCACGCCTGGACGATGAGCGCGTCAAGCGCCTCCGGGGCAGACGCCTCCAGCACGCCTGTCGTCGCCGCCGAGCTTCCCCCGCCGGCAACGCGTGAGCGCCGCGACCCCTCAGCGACACGGGCGGGCGTTGAGCCGGGCGGCCTGGCGGGTCAGGTGGTCGCGTTCGGCGAGGTTGGGTGCCCTGAGGGCCGCCTCGGCGTACAACCGTGCCGCCGTCACCAGGTCGCCGTCGCGCTCGTGGAGATACGCCGCCACCGCGGCATGGCGGGGCAGCGAGTCGTCCAGCGCCGCGAGTGCCGCCAGACCGGCGCGCGGCCCGTCGGCCTCGCCGACGGCCACCGCGCGATTGAGCCGGACGACCGGACTGCCGGTCAGGCGCACAAGCTCGTCGTACCACTCGACGATCTGCACCCAGTCGGTCTCCGCGGCAGTGGGCGCGTCGGCGTGGAGTGCCGCGATGGCGGCCTGGGCCTGGAACTCGCCCAGCCGGTCGCGGGCGAGGGCCGCCTGCAGGATCTCGACGCCCTCGGCGATCGACTCGGTGGCCCACCGGCCGCGGTCCTGCTCGGCGAGCGGCACCAGGCTGCCGTCGGGCGCGGTCCGGGCGGCGCGCCGGGCGTGGTGGAGCAGCATGAGGGCGAGCAGCCCCGCCACCTCGGGGTGGTCGATCGCGGCCGCGAGCTGCCGGGTGAGCCGGATGGCCTCGGCCGCGAGGTCGACGTCACCGGAGTAGCCCTCGTTGAAGACCAGGTAGAGGACGCGCAGCACGGTGGCGACGTCGCCGGGCTGGTCGAACTGCACGCCGGAGACGGTGCGCTTGGCCCGGCTGATGCGCTGCGCCATGGTCGCCTCGGGCACCAGGTAGGCCCGGGCGATCTGGCGGGTGGTCAGCCCTCCGACGGCGCGCAGCGTGAGCGCGACCGCGGACGACGGCGTCAGCGACGGGTGGGCGCACAGGAAGTAGAGCTGGAGCGTGTCGTCCACCGCGGGCACGGGCCCGGACGCCGGCTCCTCGTCGACGAGGTCCTCCCGCCGGCGGCGGGCGGTGTCCGCCCGGGTCGCGTCGAGGAATCGGCGCCAGGCGACGGTGACCAGCCAGCCCTTCGCATCGCGTGGCGGGTCGGCGGGCCAGACGCGGACCGCCTCGACCAACGCGTCCTGCACGGCGTCCTCGGCCGCCGCGAAGTCGGCCCCGCGGCGGACGAGGATGCCGAGCACCCTCGGCGTGAGGCTCCGGAGCAGGGCCTCGTTCATCTGGGAAGTCACTCCGTGATGGTGGGCGGCGCGGCCAGGAACGGGCGCACCTCCAGCCACTCGTGGATCGGCTTCCCGCCCGCCCCGGGGGCGGCCGACAGCTCCCCGGCCAGTTCGACGGCGCGCTCGTAGCTGTCGACGTCGATCACCATCCAGCCGGCGATGAGGTCCTTGGTCTCGGCGAACGGACCGTCGGTGACCGGCGGACGGCCCTCGCCGTCGTACCGGACCCACATCCCCTCGGGGGCGAGCGCCTGAGCGTCGACGAACTCGCCGGTCCCTTCGAGCCGGACCGCGAAGTCCTGCATGTACTGGATGTGCGCCGAGATCTCCTCCGGCGTCCACTGGTCCATACAGACGTCGTTGACCGGAGCCGGGGCGCCGCGGTAGTGCTTGAGCAGCAAGTACTTGGCCATCGTGATTCTCCTCGATGCTGGTGCGACCCATTCTGGTCGCGTTCACTGCGAGGACGGAGCAGGCCACGGATTCTCGACATCGCCGTACGACATCGCCGTACGAGATCGCCGTACGAATTTTTCTGGCCCTCGTGGATGAGCCCGGGTGAGCCGCCCCGCGGTGTCCGGGTCCACGGCGTGGCGCGAGGGCAATGGCGTGGCGCGAGGCGATACGGAGCGAGGGCGATACGGAGCGAGGCCCTCCGAGATCAGCGGCAACCAGGCAACCGAATCAAGGGAAGGCCCCGCGTGTGTCACCGTACGTGCGGTCCCGGCGCGTCGTGGTGTGCTCGGACCGGTGAATCGTCCGGCGCGTCGTGGTGTGCTCGGACCGGTGAATCGTCCGGCGCGTCGTGGTGTGCTCGAACCGGTGGATCGTCGGGCGCGGAGGGCATGGGCGTCCTCCACGCCCCGCCTTACACCGTCTCGAACACGTCCTCCAGCTCCTGGAGCAGCCGGCGCTTGGGGCGGGCACCCACCATGGACTTCACGGGTTCGCCGGACCGGAACACCATCATGGTCGGCATCGCCAGCACCGCGTAGCGGCTCGCGATCCCCGGGTTGTGGTCGACGTCGATCTGGACGATCTTGATGCGCCCAGCCTCCTCGGCGGCGACGGCGCTGAGCACGGGGGCGAGCTGGCGGCACGGGCCGCACCAGTCGGCGGTGAACTCGACCAGTACGGGAAGGCCGGCCGCGAGTACCTCCGTGTCGAAGGTGTCGTCGGTGACCTCGGTCACGCCCTCTGCTGCATGAATCATCTGTCATCCTCCCAGTTCACAACGTGGTTCCGGACCACCGGGAAGCTCCGCCGCGGCCTCCAGCTCGGCTTTGGCGAGCTGCGCGCCCACCTGGGCGCGGACCGCTTGGAGCTGCTCGATGAGCGAGTCGAGCTCGCCGAGCTTGCGCCGGTAGACGGCGAGCGAGGCGGGACAGGCGTCGCCGGCCGGGTGGCCGGCGCGCAGGCACTCGACGAACGGCCGGGTCTCCTCCAGCTCGAACCCGAAGTCCTGGAGGGTCCGGATCTGCTGGACGAGCCGCAGATCGTTCTCGTCGTACGCGCGATAGCCGTTGCCCGCCCGCCGCGCGGGCAGCAGCCCGCGCGACTCGTAGTACCGCAGAGTCCGCGTGGTCGTCCCGGCCCGCTCGGCCAGCTCCCCGATTCGCATGTACGTGACCGTAAACCTTTACGCGGACGTCAAGGCAAGCGCGAAGGGCCGTCGCGGGAGCTCCCGCGACGGCCCTGGCGCTGTACCGGACTCCTGTGGCTACGCCTTCGCCACGGCGGACTCCCGGTCGCCGCCCCGGGGCTCCGGAAGGCTGCCCGTGCCGTCGCCGTGATCCGCGTCCTGGCTGAGCATCGCGTCGTTCCAGGGGAGTGCGCCGGAGAGGACCTTCTCCACCCGCTCCTTGTCGATCTCCTTGGTCCAGGTCCCGACCAGGACCGTGGCCACCGCGTTGCCCGCGAAGTTCGTCATGGCGCGGGCCTCGCTCATGAAGCGGTCGATGCCGACGATGAGTCCGACGCCGTCGACCAGGCCGGGGCGGTGCGACTGGAGGCCGCCCGCGAGGGTGGCGAGGCCCGCGCCGGTGACTCCGGCCGCGCCCTTCGAGGCGACGATCATGAAGAGCAGGAGCGAGATCTGCTCACCGGCGCTCAGCGGGTCGCCCATCGCGTTGGCGATGAAGAGCGAGGACATCGTGAGGTAGATCGCGGTGCCGTCGAGGTTGAAGGAGTAACCGGTCGGCACGGTGATGCCGACGACCGGCCTGCTGACCCCGAGGTGCTCCATCTTCGCGATGAGCCGCGGCAGGGCGGACTCCGACGAGGAGGTGGAGAGGATCAGCAGGAATTCGCGGCCCAGGTACTTCAGCAGAGAGATCAGGTTGACCCCGGCGACCAGCCGCAGAATCGTGCCGAGCACCACGAAGACGAAGATCGCGCAGGTGACGTAGAAGCCGATCATGATGATCGCGAGCGACTTCAGCGCGTCGACGCCGGTCTCGCCGACCACCGCCGCCATCGCGCCGAACGCTCCGACCGGGGCCACCCACATGATCATGGCGAGGATGCGGAAGACGAGGCGCTGGATGTGGCCGATGCCCCGCAGGACCGGCTCGCCGGCCGAGCCCATGGCCTGGAGTGCGAAGCCCGCGAGCAGGGCGATGAGCAGCGTCTGCAGCACCTCGCCCCCGGTGAAGGCGGAGACCATCGTCGTCGGGATGATGCCGAGCAGGAAGTCCGCGGTGGACTCACTGGCACCCGCCGCCTGCTTCTCCCCCGCGGCGCGCACCGCTTCGGTGAGGTGGAGGCCCTGGCCGGGCTCCAGGAAGTTGCCGACGAGCAGGCCGATGCCGAGCGCGACGGTCGACATCACCAGGAAGTAGCCGAGGGCGAGGCCGCCGACCGCGCCGACCTTGGCGGCCTTGCGGACCGACCCGACGCCCAGCACGATCGTGCAGAAGATGATGGGCGAGATCATCATCTTGATGAGGTTCACGAAGCCGGTGCCGATCGGCTTGAGTTCGACGGCGACGCCCGGGGCCGCGAAGCCCACGAGGATGCCGAGCCCCACGGCCGCGATCACGGCGAGATACAGATAGTGCGTACGGTCCCGCTTGGCGGCTGCCACTCCCACGGGGGTTCTCCTCGGTCGTCCGGGTCGCTCCCCCGTCCCTGGGGGGCTTGGTGACTATCCCGCCCTCTTGTGACGCCGGTCACTGTTGCGTGCATTTCGTTCATGTGTTTTCGGCCAGGCAGACTGTTGCCATGCGTCTCCCCCGCCCCCGTACCCACCCGCGCAGCCTGGCCGGGCAGCTCTTCGCCATGCAGGTGGTGCTGGTCGCGGCCGTGGTGGCGGGGTGCGCGTTCTTCACCTACGCCTCCGGCGGCGAGCAGGCGAAGGAGACCGCGGCCCGGCAGGTCACGGCGGCGGCGCTGGCGGTCGCCGACTCCCCGTCCGTACGGGAGGCGATCCGCACCCCGGACCCGTCCGCCGTGCTGCAGCCGTACGCGGAGAAGGTCCGCAGGGACACCGGGATCGCCTTCGTCACGATCATGTCCCCGGACCGGGTCCGCTGGACGCATCCGGACGCCGACCGGATCGGGGAGAAGTTCCTCGGGCATACCGCGCGGGCGCTGCGCGGCGAGACGTTCTCGGAGACGTACACCGGCACGCTCGGACCCTCGATCCGGGTCGTCACCCCGGTCCGGGACGGCAACAGGATCACCGGCCTGGTCAGTGCGGGCATCACGGTCGAGCGGGTCTCCTCGCAGGTGCGGGAGCAGCTGGGGGCGCTGGGGCTGGCGGCGGGCGGGGCGCTGGCGCTCGGCGGCATCGGTACGTATGTGATCAACGCCCGGCTCCGGCGGCACACGCACGGCATGAACGCCGCCGAGCTGAGCCGGATGCACGACTACCACCAGGCCACGCTGCACGCGGTGCGCGAGGGGTTGCTGATGCTCGACGGGCGGCGCAGGATCGCGCTGATCAACGACGCGGGCCGGGAGCTGCTCGGTCTGGGCCCGGGGGCGGTCGGGCGCAGGGTCGCGGACCTCGATCTGCCGGCGCCGCTGACCGGTGCGCTGCTCGCCTCCGAAGAACGTGTCGACGAGCTGCACCTGACGACCGACCGGGTGATCGTGGTCAACACCCGCCCGGTGGTGGGCGGGGAGCAGCGCGGTACGGTCGTGACACTGCGCGATCACACCGAACTCCAGGCGCTGTCGGGCGAGTTGGACTCCGAGCGGGGATTCACCCAGGCCTTGCACTCGCAGGCGCACGAGGCGGCGAACCGGCTGCACACCGTGGTCTCGCTGATCGAACTGGGCCGGGCCGAGGAGGCGGTCGGTTTCGCCACCGCCGAACTGGAGCTGGCCCAGACCCTCACCGACCGGGTGGTGGGAGCCGTCGCCGAACCGGTGCTGGCGGCGCTGCTCCTGGGCAAGGCGGCACAGGCGAACGAGCGGGGGGTGGAACTGGTGCTCGCGGACGACAGTCTGATCGACGACGGTGCCCTGCCGACGACACTGCCCCATCGCGACCTGGTGACGATCATCGGCAACCTGATCGACAACGCGGTGGACGCGGCAGCGGAGGCGGCGACCGGTGGACCGGACCCCGCGGCCTGTGGACCGGACCCCGCGACCAGCGGGCCGGACCCGGCGACCGGTGCGGCCGGCGCGGAAGAGGCCGGCCCGCACGGTCCCGCGGCCGTGCCCGCCCAGCGGGGAGCGGTGCCGGGCCGGGCCGCCCGCGCCCGGGTCACCGTCACCGCGCTCGCCGGGGAGGACGAGCTGCTGCTGCGGGTCGCCGACACCGGCGCCGGGATCGATCCGGACGACGCCACCGAGGTGTTCGGCCGCGGCTGGTCGACGCGCGGCGCGGGCCGGGGCATCGGGCTGGCCCTCGTGCGGCAGGCGGTGCACCGCAACGGCGGGACGGTGGCGCTGGACCGCGGTCCGGACGGCGGTGCGGAGTTCACGGTGCGGCTGCCGCTGACCATCGGCGGCCGCACGACGCGCACCACGAAGGAGGCGACCGCGTGATCCAGGTACTGGTCGTAGAAGACGACCTCGTAGCCGCGGACGCCCATCGGCTGTACGTGGGCCGCGTCCCCGGATTCGAGGTGGCCGCGGTCGCGCACTCGCGCGCGGAGGCGGTGCGGGCGCTGGACCGCGGGCCGGTCGATCTGCTGCTCCTGGATCTGTACCTGCCGGACGGGCACGGCCTGCAGCTGCTGCGCTCGTTGCGCGCGGCCGGCCACTCGGCGGACGTCATCGCGGTGACATCGGCGCGCGACCTGGCGGTGGTCCGGGAGGGGGTGTCGCTCGGTGTCGTCCAGTACGTGCTGAAGCCGTTCACCTTCGCCACCCTGCGCGACCGGCTCGTCCGCTACGCCGAGTTCCGCGCGGCGGCCGGTGAGGCGAGCGGTCAGGACGAGGTGGACCGGGCGCTCGGCGCTCTGCGCGCACCGCAGCCGACCCGGCTGCCGAAGGGGCTGAGCGGTCCCACGCTGGAGGCCGTCACCCGTGTGCTGCGGGCCGCCCCGGACGGGATCACGGCAGGCGCGGCCGGGTCGGAGCTGGGCATCTCGCGGATCACCGCGCGCCGCTATCTGGAACATCTGGTGACGGTGGGGCGCGCGGTACGCAGTCCGCAGTACGGCCAGGTCGGGCGTCCGGAGCTGCACTACCGTTGGGTGCCCCAGGTGCGCTGATCCGTACGGCGCCGGGTCGAACGGCACCGGGAGACACGGCACCGGGACATACAACACCGGAGCCACCGCACTAGGACGTTCATACGAGCCGTGATATCGGTCGAACACACCGTAGTCAGGCTGCGTGTTGACTTCTACGGTGGGGCCGTGCACCCCTCCCCGCCCTTCAACGCCCCCGCCGCGCGCCGTCTCCGCGAGGCCCTGGGGATGCTTCCCGGCCATGTCGCCTACGGTCTCGGGGCTCAGTACGGACTCCGTATCAGCACCGAGACGGTGGTCGCCTGGGAGCGCGGGCTCGCCGTCCCGACCGAGTACGAACTCACCGCGCTGGCCGGAGTGCTGTGGTGCTCGCCGGGCGAGCTGCTCACCGCCGCGCGCACCCTGCGCGAGCACCGGGTGGCCCGGGAGCTGGCCGTCGAGGAGCTGGCGCGGCTGCTGGGGCTGACCGCCTCGGCGTATCTGCGGATGGAGGAGGCGGGGCGCTGGCGCGGCAACGAACGCCAGTCCGCGGTGCTCAGCGAGGTGCTGGGGCTGACCGCCGCCGGGTTCGTGGCGGTGTCCGGCCGGGAGGAGGAGCTGGCGGAGCTGTTGCGCGGTGCGGTGACGACGCGCTGGCAGGCCCAGGTCCGGCCGGTGGCGAAGCTGGTGCCGCTGGAACGCGGATTCCTGCAGGACGTACTGGAACAGCTGCACGCCGACTACCAGGCGCTGATGGTGTCGACGCTGAGCTGGAGCAGCACGGGTACGGAGCGGACCGGGTCGACGGGTGACGCGGGGCGGGCGTTCCTGGCAACCATCGTGGAACGGTTCTGGCAGACGGCAGGGGTACGGGGAACCAGCGCCTGAGCCGCCCGGCTTCCCCCGGCCACGCGTCCCCTCCCACGGCCCGCACCACCCCCAGCCGCCGACAACCGGCCACCGGCCGCACCGCCCCCAGCCGCCGGCCACCGCCCACCGCCCGCGCCGCCCTCAGCCGCCGACCGCGTCCAAGGCCGCCGGGCCGTCCGTCGCCACCGGGTCGAAGGAGAACAGGCTCCCCCGATCCGATCCGTCGCAGCCCCGCTGCACCATCTCGGTGCCGCGCTCCCCGCTCCCCGCCACGGCGCCGACGCACAGGCGGGTGTGGGTGGGCCGGATCCGGTACCCCTCGGCGGGGTGGCCCCGGGGCTCGATCCGGAACGCCTCCGCGGAGCCGCGGCGGCCGCACTCCTGGTCCTGCATCGGGGCACCGCCCTCCCGCATCCCGTTCCACACACCCGCGCAGCCGGGGCCGTAGTCCGGGTGCTCGGTGGCAATCCGCCAGACGCCGTCGCCCAGTGGCCGCAGCGAGAAGCTCGGGAGCGTCTCCCCGTCGCAGGGCACCTGGTAGAGCCGGCCGCTGTCGGACCCCCGCTTCTCGGAGAGGCAGAGCCCGGAGTGGACGGACCGGATCTGCACCGTCCGCCCCGCCACGGGCCCGGCGACGGAAGGGGACCCGGGTTCTTCGTCGCGTGCGAGGACGGCGACGGTCACCGCGGCGGCCGCGAGCACCAGCAGCGAGGCGGCGGCCACCAGCACGTTCCGGAACTGGCGGCGGCGACGGGCCGGAGACGCCCCGGCGGGCGGCTCGGGCGACCGCTCGGGCGGCACAACCGGGACCTCCCCGACCCCACCCGTACCACGCACGTCCTCGGGCCCACCCGTGCCACGCACGTCCCCAGCCCCACCCGTACCGCACACGTCCCCGGCCCCACCCGTGCCACGCACGCCCTCGGCCCCACCCGTGCCACGCACCTCCCCGGCCCCGCCCGCTCCCCCGCCCCGCCGCCCGTGCACGGCGAGTTCCTTGCGTACGGCAAGCCAGTCCTGCACCGCCGCGGGCCCGCAGCCGCAGGCCCTCGCGAAAGCGGCGAGGAGTTCTTCGCGCGGTACCGACGTACGCCCCAGCATGTTGGCGATCGTGGAGCGCGGCAGGACCTCCCCGGCCGCGTCCGCCCGCTGCGTCAGCTCGCGGAACGTCAGACCGGACGCGTCCTTGAGCAGCCGCAGCAGGGCGACGAACTCGGCCGCGCTCCGCGCCTCCCGAGGATCCGGAACCCTGTCCTCGACCACCATGCCCTGTGCCCTCCCCCGAATCGAGCGCCCGGACAGCGTTGGGACATGTCCCGGACAGGGGTAAGCCTTGTTGGTCCGGGCCGCCGGCTCAAGAGTGGATTCCGGCACCACGGCCGGTCCGGCCCGACCTCCGGAGAAGGCCCTGGGAGCCGGGGGGAACGGCAAGCGGCCCTGACCGTCCACGGGGGGACAGTCAGGGCCGCCGGCCGTTTCCTGTGAGGTTCCGGGGGCGCCGCCGCGCGCGTCCAGGGGTCAGAAGACCGACTCGGCCTCGTCCATCCGGGCCGCCGGGACCGTCTTGAGCTGGGTGATGGCGTCGGCGAGCGGCACCATCTCGATGTCGTTGCCGCGCAGGGCCGTCATCCGGCCGAAGTCGCCCCGGTGAGCGGCCTCCACCGCGTGCCAGCCGAAGCGGGTGGCGAGCACCCGGTCGTACGCGGTCGGCGTCCCGCCGCGCTGCACGTGGCCGAGAATGACCGGCCGGGCCTCCTTGCCGAGCCGGGTCTCCAGCTCGATGGCCAGCCGGTTGCCGATGCCCTGGAAGCGCTCGTGACCGTACTGGTCGATCTCGCCCTTGGCGTACGGCATGGAGCCCTCGGCCGGATGCGCGCCCTCGGCGACGCAGATGACCGCGAACTTCTTGCCGCGCGCGAAGCGCTCCTCGACCATCTTGACCAGGTCCTCGACCTGGAAACGGCGCTCGGGGAGGCAGATGCCGTGTGCGCCGCCCGCCATGCCGGACTCCAGCGCGATCCAGCCCGCGTGCCGTCCCATCACCTCGACGACCATGACCCGCTGGTGCGATTCGGCGGTGGTCTTGAGGCGGTCTATGGCTTCGGTGGCGACGCCCACCGCGGTGTCGAAGCCGAAGGTGCGGTCGGTGGCGGAGATGTCGTTGTCGATCGTCTTGGGGACGCCGACGACGGGCATTCCGGCGTCCGCCAGCATCCGCGCGGCGGTGAGGGTGCCTTCGCCGCCGATCGGGATGAGGGCGTCCATGCCGTAACGGCGGCTGAGCTCGGCACAGTTCTCGGCGGCCTCGCGCAGCCGGTCGCGCTCCAGCCGGGCCGAACCGAGGATGGTGCCGCCGCGGGCGAGGATGCCGCTGACCGCGTTGAGGTCGAGGGGGCGGAAGTGGCCGTCGAGGAGTCCCTTGAATCCGTCCTCGAAGCCGATGACTTCGTCGCCGTGACCCACCACGGCCCGGTGCACGACCGACCGGATCACTGCGTTCAGGCCCGGGCAGTCGCCGCCTGCGGTGAGAACTCCGATGCGCATCGTGCTGTATCTCCTGCTCGCTGGTGCCGTGCATTTCGGGGGTGACTACGGAATCCCCCGTACGAATCCCCCGTACTGTGAGCCACGTCGATTGTCCCACGTCAGGTCTGGACCTCGCGCTCCCCGCCGCTCCGGGGATGTCCGCACGGGTGTTCCGCCGGGTGCGGCAAGGCGTCCGGCGAGGCCCGGGGCGGGCCGTACGGCCCCTGGCGCGGGGCCCCTCTCCCGGCGGGCGGCGTCCAGGACCCCGCAGGTATCGTCAACATGGCAATACCATCCCAAACCGCAGAACTGGACGGGAGAGCACGCGTGACGCGCAGCGTGTACGTGACCGGGATCGACCGGGGAGACGGCCGCCAGGTCGTCGATCTGGGAGTCATGGAGCTCCTGACGCGTCAGGTGGACCGGGTCGGGGTGTTCCGGCCGCTCGTCCACGACGGACCCGACCGGCTCTTCGAACTCCTGCGGGCGCGCTACCGCCTCCCCCAGGACCCGGCATCGGCCTACGGCCTGGACTACCACGAGGCATCCGCGCTCCAGGCGGAGCAGGGCACCGACGAACTGGTCTCCCGGCTCGTGGAACGCTTCCATCAGGTGGCCCAGAAGTACGAGGTCGTGCTGGTGCTCGGCACCGACTTCGCCGCCACCCAGCTCCCCGACGAGCTGGCGCTCAACGCCCGCCTCGCCAATGAATTCGGCGCCTCGGTGATCGCGGTGGTCGGCGGGAAGGGCCAGACCGCGGAGTCGGTGCGGGCCGAGACCCGCAATGCCTACCGGGCGTACACCGGTCTGGGCTGCGACGTCCTCGCGATGATCGTCAACCGGGTGGCGGCCGAGGACCGCGATGCCATCGCGGAGCGGCTGACGGCCCAGCTGCCCGTCCCCTGTTCGGTGCTGCCGGACGACGCGGCGCTCTCCGCGCCGACCGTCGCCCAGATCACCGCGGCGCTCGGCGGCACGGTGCTGCTCGGCGACGATTCCGGGCTGGCCAGGGACGCGCTGGACTTCGTCTTCGGCGGTGCGATGCTGCCGACCATGCTGAAGGCGCTGACGCCGGGCTGCCTGGTGGTCACTCCCGGGGACCGGGCGGATCTGGTGGTCGGTTCGCTCGCCGCGCACAGCGCCGGGACTCCGCCCATCGCCGGTGTGCTGCTGACCCTGGACGAGCGTCCCGGCGAGGAGATACTCACGCTGGCCGCGCGGCTCGCACCGGGGACCCCGGTCGTCTCGGTGGTCGGCGGATCGTTCCCCACGGCCGGGCAACTCTTCGCCCTGGAAGGAAAGTTGAACGCGGCGACGCCCCGCAAGGCGGAGACCGCGCTGGGCCTCTTCGAGCGCCATGTGGACACCGCCGCGCTGCTGGACCGGATCTCGGTGGCCCGCAGCGGCCGCGTCACCCCGATGATGTTCGAGCACGAGCTGCTGGAGCAGGCCCGCGCCGACCGGCGCCGCGTCGTCCTGCCCGAGGGCACCGAGGAACGGGTGCTGCGCGCCGCCGACGTGCTGCTGCGCCGCGATGTCTGCGAGCTGACCCTCCTCGGCGACACCGACGTCATTCGCAAGAAGGCCGCGGACCTCGGCATCGATCTCGCCGGCACGCGGCTCGTCGACCCGCAGACCTCCGAGCTGCGCCAGGGCTTCGCCGAACGGTACGCGCAGCTGCGCGCGCACCGCGGGGTCACGGTGGAGCTGGCGTACGACGTCATTGTGGACGTCAACTACTTCGGCACGATGATGGTCCAGGAGGGGCTCGCGGACGGCATGGTCTCCGGGGCGGTGCACTCCACCGCGGCGACGATCCGTCCGGCGTTCGAGATCATCAAGACAAAGGGGGCCGAGCGAAGCTCGTCAGGCAGGGCGGTGGCGGGCGACGGGAGGGCGAAGCCGGACGCCTCGATCGTCTCCTCCGTCTTCTTCATGTGCCTCGCCGACAAGGTCCTGGTGTACGGCGACTGCGCGGTCAATCCGGACCCGGACGCGGCGCAGCTCGCGGACATCGCGGTGCAGTCGGCCGCGACCGCCGCCCGCTTCGGCGTGGAGCCGCGGATCGCGATGCTCTCGTACTCGACGGGCACCTCCGGATCGGGCGCCGACGTCGACAAGGTGCGCGAGGCGACGGAGCGGGTCCGCGCGAGCAGGCCGGACCTCAGGATCGAGGGACCGATCCAGTACGACGCCGCGGTGGAGCCGAGCGTCGCCGCGACGAAGCTGCCCGGCTCCGAGGTGGCGGGACAGGCGACGGTGCTGATCTTCCCGGACCTGAACACCGGCAACAACACCTACAAGGCCGTGCAGCGCTCGGCGGGCGCGGTGGCCGTCGGACCGGTGCTCCAGGGGCTGCGCAAGCCCGTCAACGACCTGTCCCGGGGCGCGCTCGTCCAGGACATCGTCAATACCGTGGCCATTACGGCGATCCAGGCGCAGGACGAGGAGTGAACGGATGACCACCCCGATCGCACAGGGCTCTTCCACGACGGGTGCGTACCGCGTGCTGGTCCTCAACTCCGGCTCCTCGTCGGTGAAGTACCAGCTGCTGGACATGCGCGACCGCTCCCGGCTCGCGGTCGGGCTGGTCGAGCGGATCGGCGAGGAGACCTCCCGTCTGGTGCACACCCCGCTGGCCGCACCGGAAGAGGGGGCCGCAAGGGCCTCCGTCGAGAGTGGTGGCGGGCGACGGGCGGGAGGCGCCGAGCCGCGCGAGCGCATCGGCCCGATCGCCGACCACGCGGCCGCGCTGAAGGCGGCGGCGGCGGAGCTGGCGGCCGACGGGCTGGGCCTGGACTCCCCCGTGCTGGCGGCGATCGGTCACCGGGTGGTGCACGGCGGGCTGCGGTTCACCGAACCGACCGTGATCACCGACGAGGTGCTGGAGGAGATCGAGCGCCTGGTTCCGGTGGCCCCGCTGCACAACCCGGCGAACCTCACCGGCATCCGCACGGCGCGGGCGCTGCGTCCGGACCTTCCGCAGGTGGCGGTCTTCGACACGGCGTTCCACACGACGATGCCGGAGTACGCGGCGCGGTACGCGATCGACGTGGAGACGGCCGACGCGCACCGCATCCGGCGCTACGGATTCCACGGCACCTCGCACGCGTACGTCTCCCGCAAGGCCGCCGGGCTGCTGGGGCGCACCCCCGAGGAGGTCAATGTCATCGTGCTGCACCTGGGCAACGGCGCCTCGGCGTCGGCGGTGGCGGGCGGCCGGTGCGTGGACACCTCGATGGGGCTGACCCCGCTGGAGGGGCTGGTGATGGGTACGCGCTCCGGAGACATCGATCCGGCCGTCACCTTCCACCTGAAGCGGGTCGCCGGGATGTCGACGGACGAGATCGACGAGCTGCTCAACAAGAGGAGCGGTCTGGTCGGGCTCTGCGGCGACAACGACATGCGGGAGATCCGGCGCCGGATCGACGAGGGCGACGAGCGGGCCGCGCTGGCGTTCGACATCTATGTGCACCGGCTGAAGAAGTACATCGGCGCCTATTCGGCGGTCCTCGGGCGGGTGGATGCCGTGGTCTTCACGGCGGGGGTCGGGGAGAACTCGGCGCCGGTACGGGAGGCTGCGATCGCCGGGCTGGAGGAGCTCGGCCTGGCGGTGGACCCGGATCTGAACGCCGTACGGTCCGACGTGCCGCGGCTGATCTCGCCGGACTACGCACGGGTCGCGGTCGCCGTGGTGCCGACGGACGAGGAGCTGGAGATCGCCGTCCAGACCTTCGCACTCGTCGGACAGGCCCACAACTGAGCACCCCCGCGCCCCTTTGTACCTTCCACCAGACGGAATATTCCGTAGCGAAACAAACCGATAGGATCCGCCTCATGCGCCGTTCCAAAATCGTCTGCACACTCGGTCCCGCCGTCGACTCCCATGAGCAGCTCGTCGCTCTGATCGAGGCCGGCATGAGCGTGGCCCGCTTCAACTTCAGTCACGGCAGCCACGAGGAGCACCAGGGTCGTTACGACCGGGTCCGCAAGGCCGCCGCCGAGACCGGTCGTGCGGTCGGTGTGCTCGCCGACCTCCAGGGCCCGAAGATCCGCCTGGCGAAGTTCGCCGAGGGCCCCGTCGAGCTGGTCCGGGGGGACGAGTTCACCATCACCTCGGAGGACGTCCCCGGCGACAGGTCGATCTGCGGCACGACCTACAAGGGCCTGCCCGGCGACGTCACCAAGGGCGACCCGATCCTGATCAACGACGGCAACGTCGAGCTGAAGGTCGTCGCGGTCGAGGGCCCCCGGGTGAAGACCATCGTCATCGAGGGCGGTGTCATCTCCGACCACAAGGGCATCAACCTGCCCGGCGCGGCGGTCAACGTCCCGGCGCTGTCCGAGAAGGACGTCGACGACCTGCGGTTCGCCCTGCGGATGGGCTGCGACCTGGTGGCGCTCTCCTTCGTACGCGACGCCAACGACATCAAGGACGTCCACAAGGTGATGGACGAGGAGGGCCGCCGGGTCCCCGTCATCGCCAAGGTCGAGAAGCCGCAGGCCGTCGAGCACATGGAGGGCGTCGTCATGGCGTTCGACGGCGTGATGGTCGCCCGTGGCGACCTCGCCGTCGAGTACCCCCTGGAGAAGGTCCCGATGGTGCAGAAGCGCCTGGTGGAGCTCTGCCGCCGCAACGCCAAGCCGGTGATCGTGGCGACCCAGATGATGGAGTCGATGATCACCAACTCGCGGCCGACCCGCGCCGAGGCGTCCGACGTCGCCAACGCGATCCTGGACGGCGCGGACGCGGTCATGCTGTCGGCCGAGTCCAGTGTGGGCGCGTACCCGGTCGAGACGGTCAAGACGATGTCGAAGATCGTCGTCGCGGCCGAGCAGGAGCTGCTCTCCAAGGGCCTCCAGCCGCTGGTTCCGGGCAAGAAGCCCCGTACGCAGGGCGGTTCGGTGGCCCGCGCCGCCTGCGAGATCGCGGACTTCCTGAACGGCAGGGCGCTGGTCGCCTTCACCAAGTCCGGCGACACGGCCCGCCGCCTCTCCCGCTACCGCGCGGCGCAGCCCATCCTGGCGTTCACCACGGACGAGTCCACCCGCAACCAACTCGCCCTGAGCTGGGGCGTCGAGGCCCACGTCGTGCCGCACGTGGACAACACGGACGCGATGGTCGACCTGGTCGACGCGGAGCTCCTGAAGCTGGACCGCTACAACGAGGGCGACACCATGGTCATCACGGCCGGCTCGCCCCCCGGCATCCCGGGCACGACGAACATGGTGCGGGTGCACCACGTGGGCGGCGGCGAGCGCGACTGACGCGTCCGGTACCCGTACGACGGTGGGCCGCACTCCTTTGGGAGTGCGGCCCACGGTCTTGATGCGGCTCCCGAACGGGTCGGTGTCGGCCAGGGTCTTCCGTTTGGATCAGGCCGGACCCCGCGAGCCCGGCGTGATCCGAACGAGAGGCCCTAGCTGTTGCCACCGGTGAAGTAGTTGTGCAGGCCGGGGACCTTGAGCGTGCCGCCGAACTGGCCCGCCTGGGTCACCTTGACCTTGGTGAAGAAGGCGAAGGGGACGTTCAGCGGCGGCGGGGTCTTCGGGCTGAAGGTGACCGGGATGAGGCCGAAGAGGTTGCCCTTCAGCTCCTCCGTGTACATCGTCACCTTGCCGTCGCGGATGGTGGACGTGGAGCCCTTCCGCGCCTGGACGTGGGCCGTGGTGCCGGCCGGGCCGACCGTCAGCTGGTGGAGGTCCTTGATGTCGACGGAGCTCGCGGTGAACTTCAGCACCTTCTTGACGGTGCCGTCCTGCGTCTTCACCTCGACGATGCCCTTGTAGTCGAGCCCGTTGAGGGTGAGCATCGAGCTGTCCAGGATCCACGGGTCGGTCGGCAGCAGCGGCAGGCCCGTTTCCAGGTCGGCTGCGGCCAGTGCCTCGGGGTCGGCGGTCGGGCACGGGAAGCGCTGCTTGGCGCCGTCCGGGATGTCCTCGTCCTTCTTGGCGTCGAGCCCCTTGGCGCTGTCGTCGAGCTCCTCGACCGGCCGGCCGGCCCGGTCCGCGGCGTCGCGGATGGCTGCGGCGGTCTTGTCGGCCGTCTCCTTCGCGGCGTCCGTGACCTTTTCCGCAGGCTTCTCCGCAGGCTTTTCCGCGGGCTTCTCCGCAGGCTTCCGTGCGGGCTTGGCGGCGTCGCTCTGCGACGGCTTCGGGGACGCGGTGGTGGCGCTCGGGGACGGGCTCGCCGCCTCCTTGCCCGGTCCGTCGAAGAGGTCCTTGAGCGCGTCGCCGAGACCCAGCGGGTCGAGCGGGTTCCTCGACTTCGTGGGCGTGGGCGAGGCGCTCGGCGAGGCGTCGGGGGCGTCGGCGGTCTTCGCCTCCGCCTCCGCGTCCGGCTTCGCGGCACCGCTCGCGGACGGGGGCGCCGAGGGCTCCGGTACCGTCGTGCCGCCCTTGTCACCGGAGTCGGTGGCGGAGGGCGACGGGGACGGCGACTTCGTCTCCGATGCGGACGGGGAGGGCGACTCGCTCGGCTCGTCGGAGCGGGTCACACAGGGGCCGGGCGCGAAGGGGATGTCCGGGTTGTCGTCGGCCAGCGCGAGCTTGGGGGTGAGCCCCATGCCCACGAAGACGGCCGTCGGCATCGCGGCGAGCGCGAAGGCCTTGCCCGCGGGTATGTGCAGCTTGGTCAGCAACGACTTCCTGGGGGCCGCGTGGCGCGGTCCGCTTCTCGTCCGGAGGTCCTCCCCGGCCGAGTCCAGCTGCGTCTCGTCACCCCGCACGATGCCTCCCGCCGTCGACCTCAACTGTCGTGTCGTACTGCTCCGGCTGCTGCTGGGGCACCGCCGCCGCGCTGTGGAACTCGGGTTCGGGCTCCCGCGTCCCGAAACCGGCGCCCTCGGACGTCCGGCCTTCCGCACCGGCGTCTTCGGGGTCGGGCTTCGGCTCGCCCGGGGCCCAGGAAATGGAGAGCGCTCCACCGAACAGGGCGAACAGGAAGCCGATCAGGAAGCCGCCGATGTTGGCGACGGGTATGGAGATCAGCGCCAACAGGATCGCGGCAACTCCGGCGAACACTCTCACGATGTGGTGGAACCACATGGTGAGGCCCAGCGTGATCAGCAGGATCCCGATGATCAGCGATCCCGCACCGGCGGTCGTGGACATCGCCAGCGTGATGTTGCCGAGGTGCATGTTGGCGTACGGGAAATACGCGATGGGTAGACCACCCACCATGGTGAACAGGCCCGCCCAGAACGGCCGGTTACCCCGCCAGGTGCGGAATCCCCGCCGGAAGACGCGGAGGTAGTGCTCGTTCTGCCCTGTGGACTCGGGGCTCATGGAAAACAGCTCCCTGGAACCGGTACTGCTGTGAGAAGAGAAGGGGCGGGCGGCCGGAGGTCCGTGGCGGGCACCCCGGCCACCCTGGGCACGTGCCCTAGTAGCAGGACTTGTCGCCGGACTTCAGCCGCAGGCTCAGGTTGCTGAGCTTGAAGGTGCCGGCGGTGGTCGCCCACGCCGTCTGCTGCACCTTGGTCAGCTTGGCTTCCTCGGCGCGCTGCGAGAAGCCGTTCGGGTTCGCCTGGGTGTGAGGCTGGATGCCTATCGACTCAGGGTTGTTCGGGTCCTTGAGGGAACCCGCGGCAACACCGATGTCGATGTTCTTGAACTCGGCGTCCGCGTCGAGCTCGGCGACGTCCAGGTACAGGTTGGTCGCCTGGACCGGCTTGTTCGGGTTCGTACCCGCGTTCAGCACCAGCGTGACGGTGCCGAGACCGAACGGAAGGTTCGGAGTGACCACCGACTGGCACATGTTGGTGATCGTGGCGTCGCTGAAGCCGGAGACGGCCACGGCGTGCGCCCCGTTCTTGCCCTCGGGGTCCGTGCCGGTCGCCACGCTGCCGTACTGCACGAAGTTGTGGCCGACGAGACTGTCCGCACTGACCTTGAAGCTCTGGCCGGAGACGCTGAACGAAGCCGCCAGCGCACCCTGCGCCAGGCCGACGCCCACCGCTGCGGTCGCCGCCACGCTCGGCACCATGACCAGAGCGAAACGCTTCCATCTGGTGCCGCCACGAACCTGGGAACTCATAATTTTTTTCCTCCTTCTCGGACGTACATCTCCGGTCCGGGCCTGGGCCCGTCCTGGGATGGGAGAAGTGCTACGTCCTCGGAAAGGAGAGCGCCCGCGTACGGAGGCAGGAACCGCGTCCGAATCACCGGCGATCACCCCCGAGCGACAACCACTGGCCACGCGTGCGCGCAACCGGTTCGGACAGGCCCTGCCGGACGGCAGGAACCCCCCTGTCCGGAGTCGGCGGCCCTGCCGCCGACCCACTCGGTGGGGACCCAACAGGGCCGCCGCGCCGACTGGCAGCCGGGCTGGCGTTATTGGACCGAGCGTGGCCGATCGTGGTGCATTCCCGCCCGTGGCACAAGGGGGATCGTTACTCGCTAGTAACGGCCCGATAACCGACGCGCGACCGGGTGGTACCGCCCGGCCACACAGGGTGGCGTCGAATGGAAGGACGAAAGGGAGAATCGAGACCCTTATGGGGACAGACCCCAAGGGGCCATTTACTGCGAGTAACAGGGCGTTCTTTTATCAAGATTTGGTAAAGCGAAGCCGTCTCTTATCGCCCTGCTCACGAAAACGGCCGTGACACCCCCGGGGGTGTCACGGCCGCGTTGTCACATCAGAACAAGACGCGTGCCAGCGCCGTGCGCGCGGCGACGACCCGCGGATCGTCGGGGCCGATCACCTCGAACAGCTCCAGCAGCCGCACCCGCGCCGCGTCCCGGTCGTCACCGAAAGTACGGCGCACCGTCTCGACGAGGCGCCCGAAGGCGTCCTCCACATGACCGCCGACGAGATCCAGATCGGCGGCCGCGAGCTGCACCGTGACGTCGGCCGGCTTCTCCGCGGCTTCGTTGCGGACCTGCTGCGGGTTCAAGTCCTTGACCCGGCCGAGCAGTTCGGCCTGGGCGAGACCGAGCTTGGCCTCGGTGTTGGCCGGGTCGTCGGCGAGGACGTCCCTGTACGCCTGGACGGCGCCGGGGAAGTCATTGGCGTCCAGGGCCTGCACGGCCGCTTCGAGCAGGGCGTCGTACGGCCCGGCGGGCACCTCGGCCGGCACCCGGCCCGCCTCCTCGGCGGCGTCCGCGTCCTGGTCGACGGCGATCCCGGTGAGACCGAACCGCTCCTCGCCGACCTGGATCAGCTGATCCAGCGTCTGCCGGATCTGGGCCTCGGGGGCCGCGCCCTGGAAGAGCGGGAGGGCCTGCCCGGCGACGACGGCGAAGACCGCCGGGATGCCCTGGATGCCGAACTGCTGCATCAGCATCTGGTTGGCGTCGACATCGACCTTGGCCAGCACGAAGCGGCCGTTGTACTCGTGGGCCAGGCGCTCCAGCAGCGGTCCCAGCTGCTTGCACGGCTCGCACCACTCCGCCCAGAAGTCGATGACGACCGGGACCTCGGTGGAGCGCTGCAGGACATCGCTCTCGAAGCCCGCCTCATCGACATCGATCACCAGGGCGGACGGCGGCACGGCACCGCCACCGCCCTGCCGGGCGGCCTCGGCACGGGCCTGCTCCGCCTTCACCTTGGCCTCGCCGGCCGCCTTCACCGCGGCGAGGTCGACGACGCCGCTCATGGACATGTTCCTAGGCTGCATGCGTACATCCTCCCCCCTCGGCGCACCGATACGGAAAGCGATACGGGAACCGCACCCGTCCGCGGTCCCCGCCGGCATGCGGGGGACACGGACAGACACGGTCCTAGGGCCCCTGAATGGCCCATTTCGGCGCCGGGTCCCCACCCGGTGCCTGCGGCTGTCGTTCGGTCGCGGCGTCACGACGGCAGGACCGTCTTCCTTACGCTACGACCCGTAGCGTAACTGTCCGGCACCCTTCGCGCATACGTACGTTCGGTGATCTGTCTCACGGTGAACGGGACCGGCCGGTCCTACTTACTGACCGGTATGGTCACGGCATGCTGAGCCGCAGCCACCCCGACCCCCCTCGAACGGGACGTCCGCGCAGTGCCGCGGCCGATGAAGCGATCCTGGAGGCCACCAGGGCCTCCCTGGTCGACCTCGGCTGGTCGAAGCTGACGATGGGCGATGTGGCGACGCGGGCGGGGGTGGCCAAGACCACCCTGTACCGGCGCTGGGCGGGCAAGAACGAGCTGGTCGTGGATGCCGTGGCGGTCCTCTTCGACGAGCTGGAACTGCCCGATCTGGGCAGCCTGTCGGCCGATGTGCAGGCGGTGGTGCTGCAGTTCGCCGCGCTGCTGGACCGGCCCGAGACCCGGACGGCTCTGATGGCGGTGGTCGCGGAGTCGACACGCGACGAGGCGCTGCGGACCCGGATCCGCGACTCGATCGTGAACCGGCAGAAGCGGCTGGTGCTCCAGGGGCGCCGACGGGCCGAGGAGCGCGGGGAGTTGCCCGTGGAGCAGGACGCGGCGCTGGCGGCGACGACCGCCGATCTGATCTTCGACGTGATCGCCGGCGCGGTCGTGCACCGGACCCTGGTGAGCGCCGAGCCCGTCGACGCGGACTGGGCCCGGCGCTTCACCGTGCTGCTGCTGGCGGGGCTGGCGGCGGCGGCCTGCGGGTAGCGGCCCCGTGGCGCCCTCCCGCGAGGGGACGGGCCACCGCCGCCGGCTGCGCCCACCGACGCCGGCCGGTCAGAAGCCGGGCGGCTCCGTGTAGGTGCCCCACTCGTCGCGCAGGACCCCACAGATCTCACCGAGCGTCGCCTCGGCCCGTACCGCGTCGAGCATCGGGCGGATCATGTTGGAGCCGTCGCGGGCGGCGGCGAGCATCGCGTCCAGGGCCGCAGTGACCCGCGCGTCGTCGCGGGCGTCCTTGCGGCCGCCGAGCACCCGGACCTGCTCGCGCTCGACCTCGTGGCTGACCCGCAGGATCTCCAGGTCGCCGGTGACCGAGCCGTGGTGGACGTTGACGCCGACGACGCGCTTGTCCCCCTTCTCCAGCGACTGCTGGTACCGGAAGGCGGACTCGGCGATCTCGCCGGTGAACCAGCCGTCCTCGATGCCGCGCAGGATGCCGGAGGTGATGGGCCCGACGGGGTGCTGCCCGTCGGGATGGGCCCGGGTGCCGCGCTCCTTGATCTGGTCGAAGATCTTCTCGGCGTCGGCCTCGATCCGGTCGGTGAGCTGCTCGACGTACCAGGAACCGCCCAGCGGGTCGGCCACGTTGGCGACGCCGGTCTCCTCCATCAGCACCTGCTGGGTACGCAGCGCGATCTCGGCGGCCTGCTCGGAGGGGAGCGCGAGGGTCTCGTCGAGGGCGTTGGTGTGCAGCGAGTTGGTGCCGCCGAGGACCGCGGAGAGCGCCTCGACCGCGGTGCGCACGACGTTGTTGTACGGCTGCTGGGCGGTGAGCGAGACGCCGGCGGTCTGGGTGTGGAAGCGGAGCCACTGCGCCTTGTCGGTCTTCGCGCCGTACGTCTCCTTCATCCAGCGGGCCCAGATCCGGCGGGCCGCGCGGAACTTGGCGATCTCCTCGAAGAAGTCGAGGTGCGCGTCGAAGAAGAAGGAGAGGCCGGGCGCGAAGGTGTCGACGTCCAGCCCGCGGGAGAGGCCGAGCTCCACGTAGCCGAAGCCGTCGGCGAGGGTGTACGCGAGCTCCTGCGCGGCCGTCGCCCCGGCTTCGCGGATGTGGTAGCCGGAGACGGAGAGCGGCTTGTAGGCGGGGATGTCGCGGGCGCAGTGCTCCATCAGGTCGCCGATGAGGCGCAGATGGGGCTCGGGCTGGAAGAGCCACTCCTTCTGCGCGATGTACTCCTTGAAGATGTCGGTCTGGAGCGTGCCGTTGAGCACGCCCGGGTCGACGCCCTGGCGCTCGGCCGCGACCAGATACATGCAGAAGACCGGGACGGCGGGGCCGCTGATGGTCATGGACGTCGTGACATCGCCGAGCGGGATGTCCTTGAAGAGGACCTCCATGTCGGCCGCGGAGTCGATGGCCACACCGCAGTGCCCGACCTCGCCGAGCGAGCGGGGGTCGTCGGAGTCGCGGCCCATCAGCGTCGGCATGTCGAAGGCGACGCTGAGCCCGCCGCCGCCCGCGGCGAGGATCATCTTGTAGCGCTCGTTGGTCTGCTCGGCGTTGCCGAAGCCGGCGAACTGGCGGATGGTCCAGGTCCGGCCGCGGTAGCCGGTCGGGTGGAGGCCCCGGGTGAAGGGGTACTCACCGGGCCAGCCGATCCGCTCGAACCCCTCGTACGTGTCCCCCGGCCGGGGGCCGTACACGGGCTCCACGGGATCGCCGGAGAGTGTGGTGAAGTCCGCGTCACGCTTGCGGGCCTTGTCGTAACGGGCCTGCCAGCGGTGGCGGCCTTCCTCGATCGCGTCAGCGTCCATACCATCGAATTTACTAGGACGTCCTAGTAAATGTCGATGGCAAACCGCCCGGTGCTTCGCACGGGGCGGTTCGGGTGGTGCGGTGCGGCCGGGATCCCGGCCGGGTGGTTCAGGCCTGGGCGGTCACGGGGGAACCGTCGGCGAACAGCGGCTCGACCTCCCGGACGACCTTGCGCTCGACGAAGAACGCGGCCGTCGGGATGGTGCCGGAGATCAGTACCCAGAGCAGCTTGCCCACCGGCCACTTCGCCTTGGAGCCCAGGTCGAAGGCGAAGATCAGGTAGATGATGTAGAGCACACCGTGGATCTGGGAGACGACGAGCGTCAGATCCTTGCCCATCTCGAAGCCGTACTTGAAGACCATGCAGGTGCAGAGCACCAGCAACATGACTGCGGTGACGTAGGCCATCACCCGGTACCGGGTCAGCACACTGCGTTTCATGGCATCGAGCGTAACCGGACGCCCGGGGCGATCTTGCAGCGGGCCGGGCCCCGAAATGGTGTTCTACGACTCCTCGAAATCATGGGCCGCGACCCGCAGCGGCCGCAGCATGGCGAAGATCTCCGCGCACTCCTCGGCGTCGTACACCCCGAGCCCGAACTCCATGTCGACCAGGTCCTTGGTCGCCGCCTCGACGACCTCACGCCCCTTGCCGGTGATGGAGGCGAGGGTCCCGCGGCCGTCGTTGGGATTGGGGCGCTTGGCCACCAGGCCCGAGCGCACCAAGCGGTCCACGGTGTTCGTGACGGAGGTGGGGTGGACCATGAGCCGCTCACCGATCTTGGACATCGGCAGTTCACCGGCTTTGGAGAAGGCGAGGAGCACCAGTGCCTCGTAGCGCGCGAAGGTCAGTCCGTACGGTTTGACGACCGCGTCGACCTCCGCGAGCAGGATCTGCTGCGCGCGCATGATCGAGGTGATCGCGCCCATCGAGGGCACGGGGCCCCAGCGCTGCCGCCAGAGTTCGTCGGCGCGGGCGATGGGATCGAAGGGGAGACTGAGCGGCTTCGGCACGCCAACGACCTTACCCACTGGTCATATGCTGGTCAGCCCCGTCTCGAACTTCGGTCCGAATGCGGAGGGCGGGTACGGTCCGCACGGGCGGCGGGCGCGGTTCCGCCGCGTCACGGCGCGGTTCTCCCGGCGTCCGCGACGGTGCCTCCGGCGCCCGGCGCAGTCCCCCCGGCGCCCGGGGCGGTTCCTCCGGCACCGGGGGCGGTTCTCCTGACTTCCCGGACGAGGAGCAGCACGCAGAGGGTGCCGACCGCACCGGCTCCGGCGATCACCTGGTGTACGGGGAAGAATTCCGCGGCGAGTCCGGCGAGGGCCATGCCGACGCCCTGGAGCGTCATCAGTCCGGCGGTGAGCAGCGTCATGGCCCGGCCGCGCAGCGGCTCCGGGACAGCTGCGACGAACCACTGGTCGAGGCCGATGACGTACGCCCCGGCCGCCCCGGCCACCACCAGCGCCGGCACCGCCGCGGCCAGGCCGGGGCGCATCCCGTACACGATCAGGGGCAGCAGTCCCACGGCGGCGGCCGGCAGCACGATCAGGGAGCGCAGCCGGGGGGCCGGCGCGGTGCCCACGTACAGCTCGGCGGTGATCTGGCCGACCGGCATCGCGCACATCAGCAGCCCGAGCGCGGCCGATCCGACCCCGATCTCGTCCGCGTACGGAGCGGCGAGCGCCTCCGGCGCGACGACGAACAGCGGGGGCACCCAGAAGAGCAGCATCAGCGCTCGGATCCGGCGGTTTCCGAGGAGGCTGCGGGCTCCGGCGAGCGACTCCTTGAGCAGGGTGCCACCGCCGTCCCGGCCGGACCGGGCCGGCCGGGCACGGGTGCCGAAGCGGAGCAGGGCCGCCGAGCAGAGGAACGTCACGGCGGTGATCGTGATCGCCCCGCGCGGCGAGAACACCGCGAGCAGCACCCCGCCGGCACCGAACCCGGCGAGCAGCGCGCTCTGCGAGACGATCCGCAGCAGCGAACGGCCGAGGACGAAGCGTTCGCCCTCACCCAGGATGTCGGTGAGGGCGGCCATCCGCGTCCCGGTGAAGACCGGCGAGACGGCGGCGATCAGGCAGCGCAGCGCGAGCAGCGCGCCGACCGGGGTGCCCGGCAGCACCATCACGGCGACGCACCCGGCGCAGATCAGATCGCAGGTGACGAGGACCCGGCGGGCGGGGTACCGGTCGGCGACCCCGGCGAAGAGCGTGCCGCCGACGAGGTACGGGAGGAAGCCGAGCGCGAAGGTGAGGGCGCTGAGCAGGGGCGAGCCGGTGAGGCCGTACACGAGGACGGTGAGGGCGAGTTCGCTGACGACGACGCCGAGGAGGGAGAGCAGATGCGCGGCGAAGACCGCCCGGAACTCCCGCACGGCGAAGACGGCACGGTAGCCGCGGGGGGCGGTGGCGGGCGGAACCGTCGCGTCCGTCTCCTCGCGGGAGCCGTCGGCCTCGCGGAGGCGGTTGTCCCCAAGGGGGCGGTCGGCCTTGCGGGGGCGGTTGTCCCCAAGGGAGCGGTCGTCCTCGCGGGAGCGGTCGGCGGAGTTCTCGGTGTCTGTCGGCATGGACGCAGCCTGCTGGGCCGCGGCGGCCGTCCGTAGACTTTCGGCCCACGCCGAAACTTCGCGAGCGGGGGTCTGCCGTCCATGTCCTTCCAGTTGCACCTCGACGAGAGCGATCTGCTCCGCTGCCGGTTCGCGCTGTCGCCGCTCGGCGAGACCCAGGCCGCCGTACGGGTGCTGGGCCGGCCCGAGCGGCACGGGTACCACCTGCCGTGGCTCCGGTTGATCCGGGACGCGGCCGCCGGGCTCGATCTCGGGCCGCTCTGGCTGCTGATGGCACGGCGCGGCCACAACCCCGACTTCTTCAGCCCGCCGCCGCCCGGCCCGGTCACCACCTTCGAGGAGGAGATCGCGGCGGTGCGCTCGATCGATCCCGGCCTCGCCCGCCAGGACCTCGCGCTGGCGCTGGCGAGCCGGCCGCAGGTGCTGCACTCCCCCGCCGGTCGGGCGATGCTCGCCGACCCCGCCCGGACCGTCGGGGAACTGGCCGATCTGCTGGAGCGGGCCTGGCGGGTGCTGATCGAACCGCACTGGCCGCGACTGCGCGCCCTGCTGGAGGCGGACATCGCCTACCACTCGCGGCGGCTCGCCGCGGTCGGCTTCGAGCGGCTGCTGGGTGAGCTGAGCCCTCAGCTGGGCTGGTCGGAGTCGACACTCACCATCGTCGGGACGCACGGCCGGCACACCCGGGTGCTCGGCGGACAGGGCCTCGTCCTGATCCCCAGCGTCTTCTGCTGGCCGGACGCGGTCAGCGGCTTCGAACCCCCGTGGCAGCCCGCGATCATCTATCCGGCGCGCGGGATCGGCGGACTGTGGACGGATCCCGCCGACCGCACCCCGCAGGAGCTCGCGCGACTGCTCGGCCGGGGGCGGGCCGACGTCCTGTGCGCGCTCGACGAACCGGCCGGGACCACCGCCCTCGCGCACCGGCTGGGCCTCGCGGTCTCCTCCGTGTCGGAGCACCTGTCGGTGCTGCGTGCGGCGGGGCTGCTCACTTCGCGCCGCTACGGGCATCAGGTGCTGTACGAGCGGACCCCGCTCGGGATCGCCCTGGCCGTGCCGGAGCACCGGGCGCGGGAATGACCCGGCGGATACGGCAGGGCGGGACCGGAACGGGACGAGCCCCCGGCTCCAGGGCCGGGGGCTCGTCGGTTCGCGAAGCGGACGGACGGGGGGATCAGTCCGTCCCGGCGAGGTAGCGCTCGACCGTCTCGACCTTGGATGTCAGTCCGTCGGTGACACCGGGGCGGATGTCGGCCTTGAGTACGAGGGAGACGCGTCCGGCGCGCGCCTCGACCGCGGCGACGGCCCGCTTGACGACGTCCATGACCTGGTCCCACTCGCCTTCGATGGGTATATCTGGAGTACACAAGATTGCCCACGGCCTACGGAGCGCGCCTCACGTCACCCGGGGGCACCAGCCACTCAGCACCCCCACCCACGGGCCACAGGAACGCCGTAGGGCGCTTGCGTCGCAGCCCCGGGGGCTCAGCGGGGTCCTCATAGTCCGGGATCACGTCGCGCAGGATGCCGACACGTCCCGCAGCGTCCTCCACCCGAGCGCCGATATCCGCCCGCGCGATCACCCGTGCCCCTCGGGATGCCGCCGCATGTAGACGTTGCAGTCGGACACGGTGGTCATGTCGCCCCCGGTACGGGCACGGTCCCGCACATTTGCGAGTTCGGTGCAGCCCGGACACCCCTCCACCGGGGTCGGCTCCAATTCCATACGTAACGGCAGTTCAACCGGCATGGTCTGGTAACGCGTCGGTTCGGTTGTCATGCCAAGCGACGCTAGAGATCACCTCAACCAGCGGCAATGGCAGTTCTATTCAAGATCAACAGGAAGTACCACGTAGTGTCACGTGGGCAGCCCCACCGTGTCGGCGAGGGAGCGCATTTCCTCCGTGAGCGTCCGCCGCTTGGCCACGATGTGGCCGAGGATGTCACGGGCGTAGCGCTGGTTCGGCAGCCACTGAGGGGCAGCCTCGCGGACGCTGGTCAAGGTGTCGACGGCTTGCCCGTACTGCCGTGTCCTGGCGTACGCGTTGGCCACGTCGAGAAGGTGACGGTTGCGGTTGTTCGACGTGGGGCGAAATCCTCCCGTTGGGATCTTCGCGGCAAGCTTGAGCACCACATCCGGACGGTCCAGAACCATGGCGTTCTCGGTCCGCTTGAGCGTCACCGTGACGGGACCGAACGCCCGCAGGAAATCATCACTCGGGGCGAATTCCCGTCCCAGCGCTACGGCGGCGGAGTGGGCAAACCTCAGCGCGTCTTCAGCCTCTTCCGTTCGGTTGTCCCGTACAGCGGCAGCCGACAGGCGCAGCAGTAACCAGCCCCACGCGCTGAGTTCGTCCGGGGTGGCTCGCGAGAGCCGGGGCTCCGTATCGTCGGCCCACTGGGTGGCCAGCTCTCGCGCCTCGTTGAGCTTGCCCTGTCGCAGCAGCAGCCAGCACATCGTGCTGACCGTGGACGCGCCTTGTAGACGGTCAGCAGAGCCATTCAGCGCGGTATCCAGACACCACTCGGCAGCTTCGAACTGCCGGGTCTGTGTGAGAAGCCAACCGGTGAGTTGCAACAGCCGCACCCGGACGGCGCGCCCCTGGGGGGTGAGCTGCGCCACCGTGTCGGCATCCCGCAGCAGTGGGGGCAGCAACGTGCGCAACTCCGTGAACCTGTCTCCGGAGAACAGGGGCACGGCGGCACTGAGCGCGTCGCGCACCCCCTCCACAGTCGGCGGTTCTTCCAGTTCGACCATGCGTCTCAACGGGGCGGCAAGCGCCTCCCTGACGGCTGCCCACTGGTCAAGGGTGGCCGTGTTCGCTCCGTCTTCCGTCGACTCCGCCACGAGGCGCATGGTGGGCACCCCGAGCGACGCAGCGAGCCGACGCACGGTCTCCAGACGCGCATCCTGTCGCTCGCCCTGTTCGAGCTTGCGGATGAGCGATACAGACACGCCAGACTCGCGCGCTAGTCCCTGTTGGGTCATCCCTCGACGTTTGCGAACGTCTCTGAGCTGGTCACCCAAGTTGGCAGGCATGAGCCGAGAGTACGCCTCTGAACACGGCGCCGTAGGACGCCCGCTCGGTGGGTACCGTCGCGGTTGCGGGCACCTCTGGACCGGACACGAGAAAGACCGCCCACCCTGTCGGTGAACGGTCTCTCAGAGCGGAGCCGGATCACTCAGTGTCGGCAAGCGCGCGGTACAGCGTCGCGCGGGACACGCCAACCGCCTTGGCGACCGCCGTGACGCTCTCACCCTTCGCACGGCGCGCCTTGGCGGCGGCAAGCTTGTCGGCATCCATCACGACCGGACGCCCACCCGTACGCCCCTGCGCCTTGGCAGCATCGAGACCCGCACGCGTCCGCTCCTGAATCAACGAACGCTCGAACTCCGCCATGGCGCCAACGACTTGAAGCATGAGACGACCATCCGGGGTGTTCGGATCGATGCTCGCCAGCGCACCCGTAAGCACCTTGAACCCGACACCCCGCGCGGCAAGAGCATCCACCATGTTCACCAGGTCGATCAGCGACCGCGCGAACCGGTCCAGCTTCCACACACACAGGGTGTCCCCGGGGCGGACGTAGTCGAGAACGGCCGTCAACTCCGGGCGCTCCGTGTTCTTCCCGCTCGCCTTGTCGGTGAAGACCCGGGCGCAACCCGCTTCCTTGAGCGCATCGAGCTGCAACTGTGCTTCCTGGTCGTCCCCTGAGACTCTGGCGTATCCGATGAGGTGTCCCGTGTTCGTGTCCATGACGAGACTGTCTCATAACCCGTCTCAGAACCAAAGGGGTTTGCGGCAGGTTTTGAGACGGGTTTTGAACGCCGATCCGGACCTCTGGGGGCGTTCGGCGGACCGTCTCGTAAACCATCGTTTGATGGACGCCTCATCGGTCGCCACGCTGCGCCACAACCGCACACGCACTCCCTCAATCGCCAGACCCGTACCGACCGAGAGAAGCAGACACCTAACGATCACCCGGGTCGCCCCGGCGGGGTCACCCGCCTCCCCCTCACCCACCCGTGCACAAAATGCCAAACTGACCCCCTATTTCACTTTCCTCTAACGCGCGTTAGAGAGAGATAGAAATAGGGGGTCAGTTTGGCATTTTGGACCATCATAGTGACACACGGTGACGGATGGGGAGGATTCGCTACCCGACGTAGCAATTCCGCGAAAAAGTCTTCAGTTGCCACGCGAGAGTTTTCCCTCCCTGCCGCTCAGGATCAGGGAGTAGCGGGGGTACCCGCCTGGGTGCACCCCGACCGGCCAGCCGTCCAAGCAGCCGCCACTACCGTCCATCCGAGGGTGACAGCGAGACCGTCACGATGACGAAATGACGGAACAGACCCATGATCTGTTTTTCTCTAAGTTTTCTATGCGCAACCAAAAAAGCAGGGAGAACCGTCATTCCGTCATCGCTCCGCCGCTGAGGAGCAGCGAGCCAGCAACGCCCCAGGAAGCGCGAACGGCCCGCCACTGGGGGAATCCCAGCAACGGGCCGCGAACGGCGCTCAGGCAGGCTTACAAGCCTTCCTGCGTAGCGATGTCGTCCAAGAGGTCCTGCCGGATCTCCTCAGGATCGACCGGACCCCAGGTGATTTCAAGGCGCTCCGCCCGTTGCTTCGGGTGCAGCGTCACCGTGAGATGCATTGTTTCAAGCAACCGGCTCTTACCCGCATCATCCAGCGCCGCCCACGCTTCGCCCATGGTGCGGCCAGTCGGTGTGGCCACTTCGCGAACTTCGGGGTCATGTGCGGCCACCAGCGCGGCATAGGCGGCTTCGAGCTTCGCGCCCATCTCTTCGTACGTGCCCATCATCAGCGGTCCGGCCGTCGCCATCTGAGCACCGATGCGCGCCGCCTGCTCCTGAGCTTCGATCATTTCCGCCGAAAGGTCGTTGCCGCCTTCAAGGTGAACGTTGACTTCATTGAAGCGTCCCCACACCTTGAGAAATTCGGCCTCAACCCGCCGGTCAAGGGTCTCTGCGTAGATGGTGACGTGACCAGCCTTGCATCTGTAGAGCCGCACCCCCTTGTCGCTGGTGCCCCCGTTCAACCGACCGTCACAGCGGTGACAGAACGCCATTCCGGCACATAGGGGCGCTGCCTGACGAGGAGCACGGTCAGCCCCGGTCGCAAGGTCGAGCATCCGTTGGCGGACCGCCATCAGTTCAGCGGCAGACAGGATCGGTTCGGCGAACGCGACCGGGGTCACCCCGTCAGCGGCCACGACCAGCTTTCCCTTATGGGCGCGCTGTCCCCGGAACGTCGGCGCCTTGAGCATCCGTCGCCACTGGGGTTCGCTCAAGCCAGTCGTGCGCGCCGTTCCGGCGACGGTGCCCCCGTCGATCAACTCCCTCACCGCAGTGCGAACTTGAGCGGCTTGGGCGTCGTCGACCTCAAGGTATGCGGCACCGTCCCGGCGGACCGTCTTATACCCGAACGGTGCACGTCCGGCCCCCCAGCGCCCCAAACTGCGCCGGGTCTCGTGCCCTTCGCTGATTCGGGCGGAGATCATCCCCCGTTCCCACTCAGCGAGCGAAGCAAGAACGGTGGCGACCATGCGACCGGTCGGAGTCAGCGTATTCACCGTGTTGTCGGTCGTGGCAAGCCGTATGCCCGCAGCCTCAGCCCACGCCACGAGACGAAGGAACTCCGCGACCGACCGGGCGAAGCG
Source organism: Streptomyces sp. NPDC057963 (assembly GCF_042887155.1). Taxonomy (NCBI): domain Bacteria; kingdom Bacillati; phylum Actinomycetota; class Actinomycetes; order Kitasatosporales; family Streptomycetaceae; genus Streptomyces; species Streptomyces sp. NPDC057963. The sequence goes on along the minus strand of NZ_JBHVPX010000004.1, from coordinate 545,540 downwards.
ATCCAGCTTCCACGTGATCACCACGTCAGGGCGGGCCGCCATGAGCGCACGGAGCCCGGGGCGTTCTTCAATGGGCTTCGCGCCGCTGACGTTGTTGTCCACGTACTCGACGGCGTCAGCGGGGTCATGGCCGTTGGCGGTCAGCCATCGGCGGCAGGCAACACGCTGGGTGTCAAGTGAGGCGCTGTCGTCGGCCTCACGGGACAACCGTAGGTAGATCGCTACTGAGGTCATGTACTCAAAGCTACGCGCGCTCACCTTCGACGGAGGTGAACATGGCGTCCGTACGGTTGGGCAGTCCGGACTCGCGGACGACCCGGACGGCGTCGGCGACGTACTCCCCGACGTCCTCGCCGACACCCAGCGGACTGACCGAGAACGCGACGATCATGCGCTGACCACGCCTTCCCGGCGGGCGCGGGCGGCGATGACGCCGTCGGCCTCGTAGCGCTTGAGCAGCTTGTCGCCGTACAGCCCGCCGAACGGCAGCAGCGCGAGCAGGAAGAAGAGCGCGACCCGCTTCAGCGGCCACTTGGTCTTGGACCAGACGTCGAGCAGCAGGACGGCGTAGAGCACGAAGAGCACGCCGTGCAGGATGCCGAGCGGCATCATCAGGAAGTCGATGTCGGAGACCCGGCTGAGGATCGAGCCAAAGATGATGAGCGCCGGGAAGGAGAGCGCCTCGGGGATCGAGATGAGGCGCAGCCGGTGCAGGGCGGTAGCGGTCTTGATGTCCACGAGGGCACCTTCGGTGGGAGGGTCGTCACGGCTTGTGAATACGGGCACAAGCGCGACCCATTGTGGCATCGGTACGGGCGGCTCTCGGTGCCGGGGCCCGTGTGCCGCCGGTCACGTGTCGCCGCCACGGGCCGTGCGCCCGTACCGGGTACGTCCCGATTGCGTACGGGTCCCGTACCGGATGCGTACCAGGAGCGGTTCGGGAGGCCGGTTGCCGGCCAAGGCCCTGTCCCGGCCGGGGCTGTGCGGATACCGTCACCCCGTGGCAATGTTCCGACTCCAAGGCAGCAGAACGCTCGCCGTCGACCTGGCCGGTGACGCCGTCAAGGCGAAGAACGGTTCGATGGTCGCGTACGACGGCCGGATCACGTTCAAGAAGATGACCGGTGGCGGTGACGGTCTGCGCGGCATGGTGACCCGCCGGCTGACCGGCGAGCAGATGTCCGTGATGGAGGTGAAGGGGCAGGGCACCTGCTACTTCGCCGACCGCGCGAGCGAGATCAGCCTCGTCTCGCTGCACGGCGACAAGCTCTACGTCGAGGCGAGCAATCTGCTCTGCACCGACGCCGGGCTGCGTACCGGCACCACCTTCACCGGCCTGCGCGGCGGTGCGACGGGCAACGGCCTGTTCACCACCACCGTCGAGGGCACCGGGCAGGCGGCGATCATGTCGGACGGTTCGGCGGTGGCGCTGCGGGTCTCGGCCCAGTACCCGCTGTTCGTCGATCCCGGCGCCTACATCGCCCATCAGGGGAAACTCCAGCAGCACTTCCAGTCCGGGGTGAACTTCCGGACGCTGATGGGCGAGGGCTCGGGCGAGTCCTTCCAGATCCGGTTCGAGGGCGAGGGACTCGTCTACGTCCAGCCGAGCGAGCGGAACACCATCGGGGGCGATGTCTGATGCCGTTCCGTGAGATCAACTCGAAGATGGTCGAGGCGACGGTGCTGCCCGGCCAGCGGATGTACAGCCAGCGCGGCGCGATGCTCGCGTACCGGGGCGAGGTGTCGTTCACCCCGAACATCCAGGGCGGCCAGGGCGGGGTGATGTCGATGATCGGCCGCCGGGTGGCCAATGAGGCGACCCCGCTGATGACCGTCGAGGGCAACGGCACGGTGATGTTCGGCCACGGCGGCCACCACATCCAGGTGATCAACCTGGCCGGCGACACCCTGTACGTGGAGGCCGACCGGCTGCTCGCCTTCGACGGGACGCTCCAGCAGGGCACGATGTTCATGGGTTCGCAGGGCGGGGTGATGGGCATGGTGCGCGGCCAGGTGACCGGGCAGGGGCTGTTCACCACCACCCTCCAGGGTCACGGCGCGGTCGCCGTGATGGCACACGGCGGGGTGATCGAGCTGCCGATCACGCCGGGCCGCGAGGTGCATGTGGACCCGCAGGCGTACGTCGCGCACCACGGCGACGTACGCAACAAGCTCTCCACCGCGCTCGGCTGGCGCGACATGGTGGGGCGCGGCTCCGGCGAGGCGTTCCAGCTGGAGCTGAGCGGCAACGGCGCGGTGTACGTCCAGGCCTCGGAGGAGAAGCTGTGAGCACGCCCGTGGTCTTCGACCCGATGACGCTGCCGTCGGACGACAACGTCAACTCCTACACCTTCTGCGTGGAGCTCAAGGGGAGCCAGTGGTTCCTCCAGAAGGGCAAGATGATCGCCTACTACGGGCGCATCGAGTTCAACGGCATCGGCCACGGCCGCTTCGAACGGCTCATCCGTACGAGCTTCCACTCACCGCTGCACGCGAGCGACTGGGTGGTGGCCGAGGGCAGCGGCAAGATGTTGCTCGCGGACCGGGCCTTCGACGTCAACTCCTTCGACCTGGAGGACGGGAATCTGACGATCCGGTCCGGCAATCTCCTCGCGTACCAGCCGACACTGGCCCTCAAGCAGTCCATCGTGCCGGGCTTCCTGACGCTGATCGGCACGGGGAAGTTCGTGGCCGCGTCCAACGGTCCGGTCGTCTTCATGGAGCCGCCGCTGCGGGTCGATCCGCAGGCCCTGGTGGGCTGGGCGGACTGCCCCTCGCCGTGCCACCACTACGACCACGGCTACATGACAGGCGTGCTGGGCGGGTTGCGGTCGCTGACCGGGATCGGCGGGACCTCCGGCGAGGAGCATCAGTTCGAGTTCGTCGGCGCGGGTACGGTGCTGCTCCAGTCGACCGAGATCCTGATGCCCGAGCAGCCGACGGGGGCGACGCCGGCGCAGGCCGGGGTGCCCGGTGGTGCGGGTCAACCTGGCTCCTCACCCCGTCTGCCCGGTCAGCTCGGGGACCTCCAGCGTCGCTTCGGGTTGTGAACGGTAGTCTGCGGAGTGTGACGTCGAACGCCTGCACCCCGCCCCCGAGTCCGACTCCAGGTCCGACTCCGGGCGGATGCCGGGCGTCACACCCCCCTACTTCGTCCGGCTTTCAACTTCTTAGGTAGAATCCATATATGGAGACCGAGACGGCCACCCGCTGGCTGAGCGACGCGGAGCAGTGCGCCTGGCGCACCCACCTGGACGTCAGCAGGCTGCTGATGCACCAACTGGAGAAGGACCTCCAGCCGTTCGGCCTGACCAACAACGACTACGAGATCCTGGTCAACCTCTCGGAGTCGGAGGACCAGCGCATGCGGATGAGCGACCTCGCCGCCGCGACGCTGCAGTCCAAGAGCAGGCTCTCGCACCAGATCACCCGCATGGAGAGCGCGGGCCTGGTCCGCAGGGAGAACTGCGAGTCCGACCGGCGCGGTCTGTACGCGGTCCTCACCGAGGACGGCGCGGAGACGATGCGGAAGGTGGCTCCGCACCACGTGGCGTCGGTGCGCAAGCACTTCATGGACCTGTTGACGCCGGAGGCGCTGGCGAACCTGCACACGGCGCTGGCCCCGGTCGCCGATCATCTGCGGGGACGGCGCGGCAAGGTGTGACCCGCGGCGGGGCAGCGGCCCCGCACGGCTCGGCGGATGACCCGCGGTGGGGCGGCGCCCCCGCACGGCTCGGCGGGTGACCTGCGGCGGGGCGGCGTTCAGCCGGCGGGCGGCAACCACAGCTCGAACCGCGCGCCGCCTTCCCGCGCACCGTCCACCGACAGCCGGCCGCCGTGCCGGACCGCGACGTCACGGGCGATGGCGAGGCCGAGTCCGGCGCCGCCCTCGTCCCGCGAACGGGCGTCGTCGAGGCGTGCGAAACGTTCGAAGATCCGCTCGCGCTCCTCCGGCGGCACCCCCGCCCCGTCGTCGGTGACCGCGACGACCACGCCGCCCCGCCCGCTACGCACCGAGACCGTCACCGCGCTGCGCGCATGGCGCTCGGCGTTGTCCAGCAGATTGCCGATCACCCGCGCCAACTGCCCGCGGGAGCCGGCCACTTCGAACACACCGGAGTCCGGCACGGACACCGTCGGCACCATCCGGCCGCCGGTGCGCTGCGCGACCTCCTCGCGGACCAGCGCGCCCAGGTCCAGCGTCGTACGGCCGGGCCGCTCCCCCGCGTCCAGCCGGGCCAGCAGCAGCAGATCGGTCGCCAGCGCCTGCAGCCGCACCGTGTCGGCGACCGCGCCCGGCACGTCCAGCAGCTCCGGATGCGCGGCACCCACCTCCAGCTGGGTGCGCAACGAGGCGATCGGGCTGCGCAGTTCGTGCGAGGCATCGGCGACGAAGCGCCGCTGCCGGTCCACCGATCCCTCCAGGGCCGTCAGGGTCTCGTTGGTGGTACGGGCCAGTCGGGCGATCTCGTCGCGCGAACCGGGCTCGGGCACCCGCCGGCTCAGATCCTCCGACGCGGTGATCGCGGCCATCTCGCGCCGGATGCCCTCGACCGGGCGCAGCGCCCGACGGGTCACCAGCCAGGTCACCCCGGCGACGACGAGCAGCAGCAGCGGAAGCCCGGTCAGCATCGCACCGCGCACGCTGCCCACCGCCTCCTGCTCGGCGGCCAGCGGGGCGCCCGCGTGGACGGTCAGGGTCACTCCGGCGGAGGTGGTCGCCCGCACGGACGCGAAGCGGTAGTCGGCCGTGTCGCCGTCGACGGTGGCGGTGCCGTTGCCGAAGTCCGGCTCCCCGGAGTCGACTTCGCCGCGGCCGGGGGCGCGGTCGTCACCGCCGCGACCGGAGGAACTGTCGTCGCCGTCGTCATCGTCGTCGCCGTCGTCGCGACCGGAACCGGTCGCGCCTCCCGCGGCCGGGGACGGAACCGGCGCGACCTGATCCGTGCCGGTCCCGGAGATCGCCTCCAGGTCCTTGGATACGGCCACCGCGCGTCCGTCCTCGTCGGTCACCTGGACCGGGTGGTCCTCCTCGTCGTGCGTCTCCAGCCGGTCGTACGGCACGTCGAGGGCCAGCTGCCCGGCCACCTCGCGGGCCACCACCTCGGCCTGCAGCCCCGCCTGGTCGGTGAGGTTGGCGCGCAGGACGAGGAGTACGGCCAGCCCGGCGCCGATCAGTGCCACGGCCACCACCACCGTGGCTCCGAGCGCGGCCCTGGCCCGTACCGACCTCACAGCGCCTCCAGCCGGTATCCGGCGCCGCGCACCGTGCGGATGGCCGCGGCGCCGAGTTTGCGCCGCAGCGCGCTCACGTACACCTCGACGATGTTCGGGTCTCCGTCGTAGGCGAAGTCCCAGACGTGTTCCAGGATGTCCGCCTTGCTCACCACCTGCCCGGCCCGCAGCACCAGCTGCTCCAGCACCGCGAACTCCTTGGCGGTGAGGGCGATTTCGGCCGGCCCGAGATGCACCCGGCGGGCGGCGGTGTCCATGCGCAGAGTGCCGGCGGTGACCACCGGCGAGGCGGTGCGGCCGCCCCGGCGCCGCAGCAGCGCGCGGATCCTGGCCACCAGGACGACGTACGAGAAGGGCTTGGTCAGGTAGTCGTCGGCCCCGGTGTCCAGGCCCTCCGCCTCGTCGTACTCCCCGTCCTTCGCCGTCAGCATCAGGATCGGCACCTCATGGCCGGCGGCGCGCAGGGCGGCGCAGACCCGGTAGCCGTTCATCCCGGGCAGCATGATGTCGAGGACGACGAGGTCGTACACCCCTTCGGCGGCCCGGTGCAGCCCTTCGAGACCGTCGTGCACGACGTCCACGGCGAAGCCCTCGGCGGTGAGTCCCCCGGCCAGGGACATCGCCAGCCGCTTCTCGTCCTCCACGATCAACAGGCGCATACGCACAGGGTCGCAAACCGAACCTGAAGGCGGCTTCAGGTGGCTTCAGGCTGCGTTCAGCATCCCCCCGGCAAGGTGGTCCAGGTCGACACCGGCCACCCGATCGGGGAGGAACCCTCATGAAGCGCAAGATCGTCATCGCCGCCGTCACCGCGGCCGTGCTCGCCGGCGGCGGCGCCGCCACGGCGGTCGCCCTCGCGGACGGCGACGGCCGCGACCGCGACACCAGGAGCAGCGCGGCGAGCGGCGGCACCGCGCGCGTCACCGTCGGCGACGCGGTCGCGGCCGCCGTCGGGGCTGTCCCGGGGACGGTCACCGAGGCCGAGCTGGACGACGAGGACGGCCGGCTGGTCTGGGAGCTCGATGTGCACGGTTCCGACAAGGTCCGGCACGACGTGACGGTGGACGCGGGAAACGGCGCGGTGCTCGGCAGGCACACCTCCGACGACGACCACCACGGCCGCGACCGGCACGCCCCCCGGTCGCCCGCCGTCCCGCTGGACGCGGCCGTCGACGCCGCACTCCGGGCGACGCCCGGGACGGTGACGTCGGTCGAACTGGACGACGACCACGACGGCCGGGGCGGCGGCGCACCGCACTGGGACGTCGACGTCCGGGGCAAGGACGGCAAGCGGCACGAGCTGGACGTCGACGCGAGCACGGGCAAGGTGACGGTGGACCGGTCGGACGACGGGGAGCACGACGACCACGACGACCACGACCGGGATGACGACTGAGCACCGGCCCGCCGTTGGGGGCAGGGCGCGTAGCCCCACAGGACCGTACCGTCCTCGAACGCCAGGAAGACGGCGTCTCCCCACGCGAGGAAGAGATGTGCGCCGGATCGCGCCGGTGTCTGCCGCCGTCCGGCCATCCCGTCAACAGCTGCCGCGCCCCGAGCGTCTCCCCGGCGGCGGACAGGTCGACGGCGACCGCGCTGAACCCGGCCGCGGCAAGGACTTTGTCGCGACGCGCCGGCCGTCGGCGAAGGCCGGCGCTGCCTCGGCGGCCGGGTCGTCCCACGCCCGGTCCCATGTGAGGACGTGCTCGCCGGTGATTCCACGGCGTGCGTGTCCGCGACCGGGCATGCCCGGAAGCGGTTCCGGGGCCCGGACGGGCCGTGCGTGGCCGGAGGCGCGAACAGAGATCAGTATGTGGGGACGTGGGGACGTGGAGGCGTGACGAGTCCGAGGAGTCCCCGGCGCTTCGGTCAGCCCGAGCGGCCCGGAGCGCCCCGAAGGCCCGAGCAGGCCCCGGCCCGCGCCACGGCCTCCGGACGGTCCCGGGAGCGGCCCGCACGCCGCCACCGGTTCCGGCCCCCGAGCCGACCCGGGGAGGGGGCGCTACGCCCCGGTGAGACCCGCCACCAGCTCGTCCGCCGCCGCGTACGGATCGAGGCTGCCCGCCACGATGCGTTCGGCGAGCGCGCCGATGTGGCGGTCGCCGTGCAGATCGCCGATGCGCTCGCGCAGCCGCGTGACCGCGATCGTCTCGACCTCGCGGGCCGCACGGGCGGTGCGCCGCTCGGCGAGCACGCCGTGCTCCTCCATCCACGCGCGGTGCTTCTCCAGCGCCTCGACGACCTCGTCGATGCCCTCGCCCCGGGCGGCGACCGTCTTCACGATCGGGGGCCGCCAGTCGCCCGGCCCCCGGGACTCGCCGAGGCCCAGCATGTGGTTGAGCTCGCGCGCGGTGGCGTCGGCGCCGTCACGGTCGGCCTTGTTGACGACGTACACATCGCCGATCTCCAGGATTCCGGCCTTCGCCGCCTGGATGCCGTCGCCCATGCCGGGCGCCAGCAGGACGACGGAGGTGTCGGCCTGGGAGGCGATCTCCACCTCCGACTGGCCGACGCCGACCGTCTCCACCAGGATCACTTCGCAGCCCGCCGCGTCCAGCACCCGGATCGCCTGGGGTGCCGACCAGGCGAGGCCGCCCAGATGTCCGCGGGTGGCCATGGAGCGGATGTAGACGCCCGGGTCGGAGGCGTGCTCCGACATCCGGACCCGGTCGCCGAGGAGCGCGCCGCCGGAGAACGGCGAGGACGGGTCGACGGCCAGAACGCCGACCCGCTTGCCCGCCCGCCGGTACGCCGAGACGAGCGCGGACGTGGAGGTCGACTTGCCGACACCGGGCGAACCGGTCAGGCCGACGACGTACGCGTTGCCCGTCAGCGGCGCCAGGGCCGCCATCACCTCGCGCAGCTGCGGCGACGCCCCCTCCACCAGGGAGATGAGCCGGGCCACGGCCCTCGGCCGGCCCGCACGGGCCTGCTCCACCAGGGTGGGGACGTCCACCATCACCGCTCCGTTCGCTCGCTGCGTGCTCTGCGTGTACCACGTACTACGTACGGCTCGCCCGAGCCGTTCCTGACCGGGCCCCGCCGGTTCCTACCGGGGGACGCGGATGATCAGCGCGTCGCCCTGGCCGCCGCCGCCGCACAGCGCCGCCGCCCCGGTACCGCCGCCGCGCCGCTTCAGCTCCAGCGCCAGGTGCAGCACCACACGGGCGCCGGACATGCCGATCGGGTGCCCCAGCGCGATGGCGCCGCCGTTGACGTTCACCTTGTCCGGGGTGACGCCGAGGTCCTTCATGGACTGGACGGTGACCGCCGCGAACGCCTCGTTGATCTCGATGAGGTCGAGGTCCGCGACCTCCAGGCCGTCCTTCTTCAGGGCGTGCTTGATGGCGTTGGACGGCTGCGACTGGAGCGAGTTGTCCGGGCCCGCCACGTTGCCGTGGGCGCCGATCTCGGCGATCCAGTCCAGGCCCAGCTCCTCGGCCTTGGCCTTGCTCATGACGACGACCGCGGCGGCGCCGTCGGAGATCTGCGAGGAGGTGCCCGCGGTGATCGTGCCGTCCTTGGTGAAGGCCGGGCGCAGTTTTCCGAGGGCCTCCGCGGTCGTGTCCGGGCGGATGCCCTCGTCCTTGGAGAAGAGGACCGGGTCGCCCTTGCGCTGCGGGATCTCGACCGGGGTGATCTCGGCCTCGAAGATGCCGTTCTTCTGGGCCGCGGCGGCGCGCTGGTGCGAGAGGGCGCCGATCTCGTCCTGGTCGGCGCGGTTCAGCCCGAGGCGGGAGTTGTGCTTCTCGGTGGACTCGCCCATCGGGATGTTCTCGTAGGCGTCGGTCAGACCGTCGTACGCCATCGAGTCGAGCATCTCGATCGCGCCGTACTTGTAGCCCTCGCGGGACTTCGGGAGCAGGTGCGGCGCGTTCGTCATGGACTCCTGGCCGCCGGCGACGACGATGTCGAACTCGCCGGCGCGGATCAGCTGGTCGGCGAGGGCGATCGCGTCGAGCCCGGACAGGCACACCTTGTTCACCGTGAGCGCGGGCACGTTCATCGGGATGCCCGCCTTGACCGCGGCCTGGCGCGCCGGGATCTGGCCCGCACCGGCCTGCAGCACCTGGCCCATGATCACGTACTCGACCTGGTCGCCGCCGATGCCGGCCCGGTCCAGCGCGGCCTTGATGGCGAAGCCGCCGAGGTCGGCCCCGGAGAAGCTCTTCAGCGAGCCGAGGAGGCGGCCCATGGGCGTACGCGCGCCCGCGACGATCACTGAGGTGGTACCGGTCGTTCCTGACATGTGGCGCAGCCCCTTGGGATGAGGAGTGAACGAGGGTTTACATGAATGTACTGAGCGGTACCTCGCCCGTCATCCGGCAGCGGGTGTGATGGCGCGCACGTTGCGTAACCATCCGTGTGGCGCTGCACTGGTTCCATGCTGACGCGAATCGACCACATCGGGATCGCCTGTTTCGACCTGGACAGGACCGTCGAGTTCTACCGCGCGACCTACGGGTTCGAGGTGTTCCACTCCGAGATCAACGAGGAGCAGGGTGTGCGGGAGGCCATGCTCAAGATCAACGATACGTCCGACGGCGGCGCTTCCTACCTCCAGCTCCTGGAGCCGACCCGGGAGGACTCGGCCGTGGGCAAGTGGCTCGCGAAGAACGGTGAGGGCGTCCACCACATCGCCTTCGGCACCGCAGACGTCGACGCCGACGCGGCGGACATCCGGGAGAAGGGGGTCAGGGTGCTGTACGACGAGCCCAGGACCGGGTCCATGGGGTCCCGGATCACCTTCCTGCACCCCAAGGACTGCCACGGCGTCCTCACCGAACTGGTCACGTCCGCAGCGGAGCACTGACCTCCGGATACCTGGCCCGGTAGAGTGGGCGGTTCCGGGCCGGGGCCGGGTCGGGGCCGCGCCGCGTCCTCAGCCGTTGATCTGTCACCATTCCCCGGGGGACCGTTCGCCGGCGAACGGTACTCGTTGGAGAGTTGCGACCAGGGGACGGATGGGACCGCGCAGTGCGGGGCTACGAACGCCAGGAGAGCCACCGAGCTGACGACGACCACCTCTCGCGGTTCGAAGCCGAGATGGACCGGCTGAAGACCGACCGGGAGAAGGCCGTCCAGCACGCCGAGGACCTCGGTTACCAGGTCGAGGTCTTGCGCGCCAAGCTGCACGAGGCTCGGCGCAATCTCGCGAACCGTCCCGCCTACGACAGCGCGGACATCGGCTACCAGGCCGAGCAGTTGCTCCGTAATGCCCAGATCCAGGCCGAGCAGCTGCGGACGGACGCCGAGCGGGAGCTCCGTGACGCCCGTGCGCAGACGCAGCGGATCCTTCAGGAGCACGCCGAGCACCAGGCGCGGCTCCAGGCCGAGCTGCACAACGAGGCCGTGCAGCGGCGCCAGCAGCTCGACCAGGAGCTGGCCGAGCGCCGCCAGACCGTCGAGTCCCATGTCAACGAGAACGTCGCGTGGGCCGAGCAGCTCAGGGCCAGGACGGAGTCCCAGGCCCGCCGGCTGCTGGAGGAGTCCCGTGCCGAGGCCGAGCAGTCGCTGGCCTCGGCGCGCGCCGAGGCGGGCCGGCTGGCGGAGGAGACCCGGCAGCGGCTCGGCTCCGAGGCCGAGTCGGCCCGTGCCGAGGCGGAGTCGCTCCTGCTGCGCGCCCGCAAGGACGCCGAGCGGCTGCTGAACACCGCCTCCAGCCAGGCGCAGGAAGCCACCAGCCACGCCGAGCAGCTGCGTACGTCGACGACGGCGGAGACCGAGCAGACCCGGCAGCGGACCGCCGAGCTGAACCGGGCCGCCGAGCAGCGCATGCAGGAGGCCGAGACCCAGCTGCGCGAGGCCCGGCTGGAGGCCGAGAAGGTCACCGGCGAGGCGAAGGAGGCCGCCGTCAAGCGGCTGGCCGCCGCCGAGTCGCAGAACGAGCAGCGCACCCGTACGGCCAGGTCGGAGATCGCCCGCCTGGTCGGCGAGGCCACCAAGGACACCGAGGCCCTCAAGGCGGAGGCCGAGCAGGCGCTCGCCGACGCCCGTGCCGAGGCGGACCGGCTGCGGTCCGAGGCGTCCGAGCAGGCCCGCACGGCGGCGGCCGAGGACGCCGCGGCCCAGCTCGCCAAGGCCGCCAGGTCCGCCGAGGAGGTGCTGACGAAGGCGTCCGAGGACGCGAAGTCCACCACCAGGGCGGCGAGCGAGGAGGCCGACCGGATCCGTCGTGAGGCGGAGGCCGAGGCGGACCGGCTGCGCGGTGAGGCCGCCGAGCAGGCCGATCAGCTCAAGGGCGCGGCCAAGGACGACACCAAGGAGTACCGGGCCAAGACGGTCGAGCTGCAGGAGGAGGCGCGCAGGCTGCGCGGCGAGGCCGAGCAGCTGCGCTCGGAGGCGGTCGCCGAGGGCGAGCGGATCCGCGGCGAGGCCCGCCGCGAGGCCGTCCAGCAGATCGAGGAGGGCGCGAAGACCGCCGAGGAGCTGCTGGCCAAGGCGAAGGCGGACGCCGAGGAGCTGCGCTCCACCGCGGGCACCGAGAGCGAGCGGGTCCGTACCGAGGCGACCGAACGGGCCGGCGCGCTGCGCAAGCAGGCCGAGGAGGCTCTGGAGCGCGCCCGCGCCGAGGCCGAGGAGCTGCGTACCGAGTCCGAGGAGCAGGCCCGGTCCACCACCACGGCGGCCGAGCAGGCGTCGGCGGAGCTGCGCGAGTCGACCGAGCGGGCGGTCGGCGCCCGGCAGGCGGAGGCCGCCGAGGAGCTGACCCGGCTGCACACCGAGGCCGAGACCCGGGTCACCACCGCCGAGCAGGAGCTCACGGACGCGCGCGCCGAGGCGGAGCGCATCCGGCGCGAGACGAACGAGGAGTCCGAGCGGCTGCGCGCGGAGGCCGCCGAGCGGTTGCGGACGCTGCGGGAGCAGGCGGAGACCGAGGCGGAGCGGCTGCGCGACGAGGCCGCGGCGGACGCGTCGCGGTCGCGTGCGGAGGGCGAGTCCACCGCCGTACGGCTGCGCGGTGAGGCGAGCGCCGAGGCGGAACGCCTCAAGTCCGAGGCGCAGGAGAGCGCCGACCGGGTGCGTACCGAGGCCGCTGCCGCCGCGGAGCGGGTGGGCGCGGAGGCGGCCGAGGCGCTGGCCGCCGCGCAGGAGGAGGCCAACCGGCGCCGCCGGGCGGCCGAGGAGACCCTCGACGCGGCGCGCACCGAGGCGAACCAGGAGCGCGAGCGGGCCCGCGAGCAGAGCGAGGAACTGCTCGCCTCCGCCCGCAAGCGGGTCGAGGAGGCGCAGGCCGAGGCCCAGCGCCTGGTCGAGGAGGCGGACAGCCGGGCGACCGAGCTGGTCTCGGCGGCCGAGCAGACCGCCCAGCAGGTACGGGATTCGGTCAGCGGGCTTCAGGAGCAGGCCGAGGCGGAGATCGCCGGGCTGCGTTCCACCGCCGAGCATGTCGCGGAGCGGACGAAGTCCGAGGCGCAGGAGGAGGCGGACCGGGTCCGCACCGACGCGCACGCCGAGCGCGAGCGGGCGGGCGAGGACGCGGCCCGGATCCGGCGGGAGGCGCAGGAGGAGTCCGAAGCCGCGAAGTCGATGGCCGAACGGACCGTCGCCGACGCGATCGCCGAGTCGGAGCGGCTGCGCGCGGACACCGCGGAGTACAGCCAGCGGATGCGTACCGAGGCCTCCGACGCGCTGGCCTCCGCCGAGCAGGACGCGGCGCGGAGCCGGGCCGAGGCACGCGAGGACGCCAACCGGATGCGTTCGGATGCCGCAACCCAGGCAGACCGGCTGGTCGGCGAGGCGACGAGCGAGGCCGAGCGGATCCGCACGGAGTCGGCACAGCAGGCCGCCTTGCTCGTCGAGGAGGCGACGCAGCAGGCGAACGGGCTGGTCGACGAGGCGAAGCAGCACGCGCTCCGGGCGACGGACGAGGCCGCCGACGAGGCCGAGCGGCTGCGCGCGGAGGCGGCGGCCACCGTCGGCTCGGCGCAGGAGCACGCGGCCCGTACCCGCGAGGAGTCGGAGCGGGTGCGCGCCGAGGCGGAGGCGGCAGCCGAGCTGATGCGGACTCAGGCCCGCGAGGAGGCCGACCGGTTGCTCGACGAGGCGCGGGAGGCCGCGGCGAAGCGCCGTGCCGATGCCGCCAAGCAGGCGGACCAGCTCGTCGACAAGGCCCAGGAGGAGGCGCTGCGCGCCGCCACCGAGGCCGAGGAGCAGGCCGACACGATGGTCGGCGCGGCCCGCAAGGAAGCTGTGCGGATCACCTCGGAGGCGACTGTCGAGGGCAACTCCCTGGTGGAGCACGCCCGTACGGACGCGGACGAGCTGCTGGTCGGCGCGCGCCGGGACGCCACGGCCATCCGGGAGCGGGCCGAGGAGCTCAGGACCCGGATCGAGAGCGAGATCGAGGAGCTCCACGACCGGGCCCGGCGCGAGACGTCCGAGCAGATGAAGACGGCGGGCGAGCGCGTCGACAACCTGATGAAGGCGGCGACCGAGCAGCGCGACGAGTCGGCGGCCAAGGCCAAGGAGCTGCTGGCGGACGCGAATTCGGAGGCGAGCAAGGTCCGGATCGCCGCCGTGAAGCGGGCCGAGTCGCTGCTGAAGGAGGCCGAGCAGAAGAAGGCCACGCTGGTCCGCGAGGCCGAGAAGCTGCGGGCCGACGCCGAGGCCGAGGCGAAGCGCATGGTGGACGAGGGCAAGCGCGAACTCGATCTGCTGGTGCGCCGGCGCGCGGACATCAACACCGAGATCTCCCGCGTCCAGGACGTGCTGGAGGCATTGGAGTCGTTCGAGACACCGGCCGGTGGCGGCAAGGGCGGTGGCGGTTCCGCGGGCGGCGTCAAGGCAGGGGCCTCGGCAGGCACTCGTTCGAGTGGCAAGTCGTCCGACGGGTAGTCGCCCTGTCATCTCCCGTGCTTCGTCAGGAACGTTCAACCCTCCGAGTGGCAAGAGTTACGGGGGTCAGCCACTCAAAAGGGGTGTCATTCTCCAGATCAAACGGGCATCCGCTCGGTGACACGCCGTCCGGGCCCCTAGGATTCCCTCTAACACCTCACCGGTCTCATTCGACAGGAACCCCATGAGCGACCCTTCCTCCCCCTTCGGCTTCGAGCTCGTGCGACGTGGATACGACCGCGGTCAGGTGGATGACCGCATTACCAAGCTCGTCGCCGATCGTGATAGTGCTCTCGCCCGCATCACGTCGCTGGAAAAGCGCATCGAGGAGCTCCACCTCGAAACGCAGAACGCCCAGGCCCAGGTGAGCGACGCGGAGCCGTCGTACGCCGGTCTCGGCGCCCGAGTGGAGAAGATTCTCCGCCTGGCCGAGGAGGAGGCGAAGGACCTGCGCGAGGAGGCCCGTCGCGCCGCCGAGCAGCACCGCGAGCTCGCCGAGTCGGCCGCCCAGCAGGTACGCAACGACGCCGAGTCGTTCGCCGCCGACCGCAAGGCGAAGGCCGAGGACGAGGGCGTTCGCATCGTCGAGAAGGCCAAGGGTGAGGCCGGCACGCTGCGTGCGGACGCCCAGAAGGACGCCGCGCAGAAGCGCGAGGAGGCGGACGCCCTCTTCGAGGAGACCCGCGCCAAGGCCGCCCAGGCCGCCGCGGACTTCGAGACCAACCTGGCCAAGCGCCGCGACCAGTCGGAGCGCGACCTCGCGTCCCGTCAGGCCAAGGCCGAGAAGCGCCTCGCCGAGATCGAGCACCGCGCCGAGCAGCTCCGCCTGGAGGCCGAGAAGCTCCGCACGGACGCCGAGCGCCGGGCCCGTCAGACGGTGGAGACCGCGCAGCGCCAGTCCGAGGACATCGTGGCCGACGCGAACGCGAAGGCCGACCGGATCCGCAGCGAATCGGAGCGCGAGCTGGCGGCGCTCACCAACCGCCGCGACTCGATCAACGCCCAGCTGACCAACGTCCGCGAGATGCTGGCGACGCTGACCGGTGCCGCCGTGGCCGCCGCCGGCTCCCCCGCCGACGACGAGCCCGTCACCCGCGGCGTTCCGGCTCAGCAGACCCGCTGACCCCGGAGTACCGCAGCCGTACGCGACCCGTACCTCTTGCGCGCCCGGTTCCGCCCCTGTGGTGGCGCCGGGCGCGCGGCCGTTCTAGCGTGAACGCATGATCGAGCTTGATGGCCTCACCAAGCGCTTTGGCAACAAGGTTGCCGTCGACCGGCTCTCGTGCCGGGTCAGACCCGGAATGGTGACGGGCTTTCTGGGGCCCAACGGGGCGGGCAAGTCCACGACGATGCGGATGATGCTCGATCTCGACAACCCCACCAGCGGTTCGGTGCGCATCGACGGCAAGCACTACCGCGACCTGGAGGAACCCCTCAAGTACATCGGGGCGCTGCTGGACGCCAAGTCGATGCACGGCGGGCGCAGCGCGTACAACAATCTGCTCTGTCTCGCCCAGAGCAACCGCATCCCGGAGAGCCGGGTCGCGGAGGTGCTGGACACCGTCGGCCTGACCGCGGTGGCGAAGAAGAAGTCGAAGGGCTACTCGCTCGGCATGGGCCAGCGGCTGGGCATCGCGGCCGCGCTCCTCGGCGACCCGCAGGTGCTGCTCTTCGACGAGCCCGTCAACGGCCTCGACCCCGAGGGCATCCACTGGATCCGCAATCTGATGAAGGCGCTGGCCGCGGAAGGCCGGACGATCTTCGTCTCGTCGCACCTGATGAGCGAGATGGCTCTCACCGCGGACCACCTGATCGTGATCGGTCAGGGCAGGCTGCTCGCCGACACCTCGATGGCCGATTTCATCCATCAGAACTCCCGCAGTTACGTACGGCTGCGCTCCCCGCAGCAGGAACGGCTTCGCGATGTGCTGCACGAGGAGGGGCTGGTCGTGGTCGAGACGGGGAACGGCACGCTGGAGATCGACGGCTCGACCACCGAGGCACTGGGCGAGCTCGCCGCCCGGCACCAGATCGTGCTGCACGAGCTGAGTTCCCAGCGGGCCTCCCTGGAGGAAGCGTTCATGCAGATGACAGCGGATTCCGTGGAATACCACGCGCACTCGGAGCTCACCGAGGCGCCGCCGCCCGTGGGTCCGCACTGGGGCGACGTGTACGACCGGCAGACCCCCTCCGGCACCGGACAGGGGGTGTGACGACCATGGCATCGGTACCCGCGGTCCTGACCTCCGAGTGGACCAAGATCCGTACGGTCTCGTCGACCGTCTGGACCCTGATCGCCGCGTTCGCCGTCACCGTCGCCATGAGCGCGGCGCTCTGTGCCCTGATGAACGCCCAGTTCAACGACCTCCCCGTGGAGCAGCGGGCCACCTTCGACCCGACGTTCATCAGCTTCTCCGGCATGGTCCTCGGCCAGCTGGCCATGGTCGTCTTCGGTGTGCTGGTGGTCAGTACGGAGTACAGCTCGGGCATGATTCGCACCTCGCTGGCGGCCGTACCGCAGCGCGGTGCGTTCCTTTTCAGCAAGGTCGCGGTGGCCGGTGTGCTGGCCCTGGTGGTCGGCATCGTCACCAGCTTCGTCTCGTTCTCCCTGGGGCAGGCGCTCCTCGGCGATCACGGCACGGGCATCGGCGCGGAGAACGTCCTGCGCGCGGTCGTCGGCGGCGGCATCTACATGGGCCTGATCGGGATCTTCTCCATGGGCGTGGCGACGATGCTGCGCAGCTCCATGCTGTCGCTCGGCATCCTGATGCCGTTCTTCTTCCTGGTCTCCGAGATCCTGTCGGCGGTCCCGGGCGCGAAGAAGGTCGCCCGCTACTTCCCCGACCAGGCCGGGTCCAAGATCATGCAGGTGGTTCCGAACGCCATGCGCGGCAATCCCGCGCCGTACGGGCCATGGGGCGGGCTCGGCATTCTGCTCGCCTGGGTGGTCGCCGCGCTGATCGGCGGCTATCTCGTACTGAAGAAGCGCGACGCGTGACCGGGGTGCTCCCGGGGCGCACGCCTGGCACCGGAAGCACCCCGTCCGCTCCGACACGGAGGCGATGCGCTCCCGTGACGACTTGGCCGGAACCGTCAATGCCTGGATATCCTCCTAACTCTTACGGGGGTGTGCGGCCGGACGGCCCGTGCCCCGACGACAGACAGAAGTCGATGGGGCTGGAGCATGATCGAGGCAGTCGGCCTTACCAAGCGCTACGGTGCGAAGACGGCCGTATACAACCTTTCCTTCCAGGTGCGGCCGGGCGCCGTCACCGGGTTCCTCGGTCCCAACGGGTCGGGCAAGTCCACCACCATGCGCATGATGCTGGGCCTGGACCGACCGACTTCCGGTCACGTCACGATCGGCGGCCACCCGTTCCGCAGCCTGCCGAACGCCCCACGACAGGTAGGTGCGCTGCTGGACGCGAAGGCGGTGCACGGCGGGCGCAGCGCCCGTAATCACCTCCTCTCGCTCGCCCAGCTCGCCGGCATCCCGGCCGCCCGGGTCGACGAGGTGCTCGGCGTCGTCGGTCTGCACGATGTCGCGCGCAAGCGGTCCAAGGGCTTCTCGCTCGGTATGGGCCAGCGGCTCGGTATCGCGGCGGCGCTGCTCGGCGACCCGCAGGTGCTGCTCTTCGACGAGCCGGTCAACGGCCTCGACCCCGAGGGCATCCTCTGGGTCCGCAATCTGATGAAGACACTGGCGTCGGAGGGCCGCACGGTCTTCGTCTCCAGCCATCTGATGAGCGAGATGGCGCTGACCGCCGACCATCTGATCGTGATCGGCCGCGGGCAGCTGCTCGCCGACATGAGCGTCACGGACTTCATCTCCGCCAACTCGGCCGACTTCGCCCGGGTGCGGGTCGCGGACGGTGCGCGGGATCAGCGGGAGAAGCTGACGGCCTCGCTCACCGAGGCGGGCGGCCAGGTCATGCCGGAGCCGGACGGGGCCCTGCGGGTCACCGGTCTGCAGCTGCCGCGGATCAGCGATCTGGCCCATGAGTCGGACGTCCGGCTGTGGGAGCTCTCGCCGCACCAGGCCTCGCTGGAGGAGGCGTACATGCGGATGACGCAGGGCGCCGTGGACTACCGCTCGACGGCGGACCAGAAGGCCGGGCTCCAGCAGCCGGTGCCGGACGGCTACGGGCAGCCGCCCGGGTACGGACAGCCGCCGGTCCCGGAGATGCCCCAGCAGGGCTGGTACGCCCCGCCGCCGCCCGGACAGAACCCCTACACGCAAGCCCCGGCGGCCCCGGTCGCGGCCCCCGCAGACCTGACCAAGAGCGAGACCAGCGAGGACGCCCGATGACGACACCGCCGCCCCCGCGGGCGCCGTACCAGCCGGCCCCGGCCCCGCAGCAGAACTGGCAGGACGCACCGGCCGGGCTCTACGCCTCACCGATCCCGCTGCGCCGCGCCACCCTCGGCGATGCGCTCGCCTCCGAGTGGACCAAGATCCGTTCGGTGCGCTCCACGATGTGGACGCTCGGCGTCATGATCGTGCTGCTCCTCGGCTTCGGAGTGATGACGGCGGTCCTGCTCACCGTGACCGACGCCGACATCGGCAGCGTCCCGAAGCTGAGCTTCGGCTTCTTCGGCGTGCTGCTGGGCTCGATCTGCGTGATCACGCTCGGCGTGATGACGATCGCCTCCGAGTACGGCACGGGCCTGATCCGTACGACGCTGACGGCCTGCCCCAGCCGTGCCCGGGTGCTGACCGCCAAGGCGATCGTCTTCTTCCTGCTCACCTTCACCCTCACGACCCTGGTGACCTCGGTGGTCGCCGCGCTGCACTCGGCGATGCTGGACGGCACGGCGCCCACCGGGGGCGAATGGCTGCGGGCCACGGTCGGCGTCGGCCTCTACCTCGCCACGCTGGGGCTGCTCTCGCTGGCCGTCGCTACGCTCATCCGGCATTCCGCGGGTGCGATCACGATCATGATCGGGGTGGTGCTGCTTCCGCTGGTGCTGGCCATGTTCATGTTCGCGGACTCGCTGTCCGGCCTGCGGGAGGCGCTCTTCGAGTACTCGATCCCCAGTCAGCTCAGCGCCTTCTACAGCACCTCGGTCACCGGGTCGGGACCGACCGGCTGGGACCCGCTGTGGATCATGCTCGGGGTGACGGCCGCGGCCATGCTCGGCGCGTACGTCACGCTGGAGAACCGCGACGTCTGACCGGGCGCCGACGGCGCCCGGGACGGGTGGCGCCGCCCCGGCCCGTCCCCGGGCTCAGTGGCGCGGAGCGTTCCTGGACCGCTGCACCTGCGTGGTGCGGCGGTCCTTCGCGTTCCAGCAGGCCTTGTGCCAGTGCCTGCGGTCGTCGATCCCGCCGTACTCGGACCAGGCCACCAGGTGCGGGACGCCGGACGGGATCTCCTGGTCGCAGCCGGGGCAGCGGTAGCGCTTGCCGGCCGCGCTCGCGCCGCTCACCGGGCGTACCGACCACTCCTCGCCCCGCCACTCCTCGGTGCGCCCCCCACCGCCGTACCGGGCCCCCGGCTCCGCCGGGCTGTCGTAGGGACTCTCGCCGCCTCGGGGGCGGTTGCGGCGCGGGGACACGTGACACCTCACGGGGCAGGCTGGACAGTTTCCGTCCAGCGTAGGGCCATTCGGCGGAGCCCCGCGTCCGGCACCGCACGGGGCCGCTCCCGGGCGGGGTGAGTTACCGGAAAATCGCAACAACCTGCGACCGGACCGTGCCTTTGGCACGTGTCAGACGTTGTTGCGGGTAGGGGAGAGCCGCGTCAGCCGCAAGGAGGCAATTGGCGATGCGTGTGGGAACGTTCGTACTGGCAGCCCAGTTTCCGGGACAGGGGCCGGGGGAAGCGCTGGACCGCGCGATCCGGTCCACCGAGGTCGCGGAGGAATCCGGCCTCGACTCGGTCTGGCTGGCGGAACATCATTTCGTGCCGTACGGGGTCTGCCCGTCCGCCGTCACCCTGGCCGCGCTGCTGCTCGGCCGCACCCGGAGAATCCGGGTGGGCACGGCGGTGAGCGTGCTGCCGACCCAGCATCCCGTCGCGCTCGGCGAACAGGCCGCGCTGCTCCATCTCACCAGCGGGGGCAGATTCACGCTCGGCGTCGGCCGGGGCGGTCCCTGGGTGGACCTGGAGGTGTTCGGCGGGGGCCTGGAGGCGTACGAGAAGGGCTTCCCGGAGTCCTTGGAGCTGCTGCTCGACTGGCTGACCGAGCCCCGGGTCGCGGGGAACGGCGAGCGGTACGGCTTCCGCGAGGTGGCGGTGGTCCCCCGGGCCGACGAGCTGCTCGGCCGGGACGGCGCCGAGAGCCCCGGCGGCCCCGAGGTGGTCGTCGCGTGCACCTCGCCGAAGACGGTGCGGCTCGCCGCGCAGAACGGTCTGCCGATGCTCCTCGGGATGCACTGCGGGGACGAGGAGAAGGCCGAGATGATCGCCCTGTGGCGCTCCACCGCGCTCGCCGCGGGGCGTTCGCCCGAAAGCGTCCGGGAGGCCGGACATGTGTCCGCGGGGGTGGTCCAGATCGCCGACCGTGCCGAGGACGCCGTGGAGACGCTCGTGAAGGCGATGCCCGGCTGGCTGCGGCAGGGCCTGGACGCCCATGTGACGGTCGACGGCCGGCACCGGGTGATGCGCGACCCGGTCGCCTACACGGAGCTGCTGTGCGGCCTTCATCCGGTGGGCCCGCCCCGGCTGGCGGCCGACCGGCTCGCGGCCACCGCCGAGCGGACAGGCATCACCCGCTTCGCGCTCCTGGCGGAGGGTTCGGGAGATCTGACGGCCACGGAGGAGAACGTGGCGCGGCTGGGCACCGAAGTACTGCCGCTGCTCACTTGACACGTGGTGAGAGGTACGGGGGCTGCCGCCCCGGAGCCAGTTGCACCTCCTGCGGCCCGGAGCGGCAGCAGAAGCGTTTAACAGTCCCGCAGTTCGGGCGACTGATTGAGCAACTGGCCCCGCACCGAGGTGAACCGGGCCAGACGCTCGTCGACCGAGGCGTCCAGCGGGAACACCGCGACACGGTGGCAGTTCTGAAAGGCCAGGCGCACCCCGAAGTGCCGCTGCAGAGCACCGCGTATGGCATCACTCGCCAGCGCGCGCAGCAGCTGACCACGTGCCTGCTCGTCCGGCGGGGGCGTCTGATTGTCGGCGAACTCTCCGCCGTCGACCTTCAGCTGGGCCACCAGAGAGCTGATCATCTCCCATGCGTAGGGCAGGGAGGTCCGGACGCAGTCGACGAAGTCGGCTTCGTCGACCTCGCCTCGCTCGGCCTGTTCCAACAGCGCCGGTGAGACGTCGAGCGACATGGGTTCTCCTCTCGCGACCCCGACGACGGGCCGGGGCCTTACGGGCAGGGAAGGAGGACGGCGACGCAGCGTGCACAGACGGCGACCTCCTGCTTACACGGTAAGGGCGCAGTCACGGCCGCACCAGGAGATTGGGAACACAACCGGCCAATAACGAAGGGGAGCAAAGAGGGGCAAGCCCGATGGGGCCCGGTCCGGGCGGTCGCGGAAGGAAGGGGAGAATCGCGTGGAGCACCCGTCGTCGAGTAGCGTTGCCGACCATGCGTCTCGTCATCGCCCGCTGCTCCGTGGACTACGCCGGCCGGCTCACGGCCCACCTGCCCTCCGCTCCCCGTCTGATCCTGGTGAAGGCGGACGGGAGCGTGTCGATCCACGCCGACGACAGGGCGTACAAACCCCTCAACTGGATGTCACCGCCCTGCACCCTCAAGGAGGGCGCCGACGACACCGCGGGCGTCTGGACGGTGGTGAACAAAGCGGGCGAGAAACTGATCATCACGATGGAGGAGGTCCTCCACGACTCCTCCCACGAGCTGGGCGTCGATCCGGGCCTCATCAAGGACGGCGTCGAAGCACATCTGCAGGAGCTGCTCGCTGACCGGATCGAGACACTCGGCGAGGGCTACACCCTGATCCGCCGGGAGTACTTCACCGCCATCGGACCGGTCGACATCCTGTGCCGCGACGCCGACGGGCAGACCGTGGCCGTGGAGCTGAAGCGGCGCGGCGACATCGACGGCGTGGAGCAGCTGACCCGCTATCTGGAGCTGCTCAACCGCGATCCGCACCTCGCCCCCGTGAAGGGGATCTTCGCGGCGCAGGAGATCAAGCCGCAGGCGCGGGTCCTGGCGACGGACCGCGGGATCGGCTGCGTGGTGCTCGACTACGACGCGATGCGCGGCATCGAGGACGACAAGCTGCGGCTGTTCTGACCTCTGCGACTTCTCTGAGCCCCTCCGGACTCCTGAACTCTTCCGGACTTCCCCGGACGCCGAACGCCGGACGTGCACACCACGTCCGGCGTTCGGCTTTCGGCGTCTGCGGGGCGGTCAGGCCACCGCCGGACCGCTGTCCGCGCTCGCGGCCGCCGACGGTGAGGACGACAAGGAGGGCCCGCTCGCCGAGTCGGAGGTGTCCGGTGAGGTCGGCTCGGGCTCCGTCTCCGTCTCCGTCGGGGTCGGGGAGCCGGTGTCCGTCGGGCTCGGAGTCGGGCTGCTCGGCTTCGTCGGCGTGGGCCTCGTCGGCCCGGGCGACGTGGGCGGCTTCGTCGGCGACGGCTTGTCGCTGGACGGCGGGGGCGACGAGGGGGTGCCGCCCGGCTCCGTCGAGCCGGTGGACGGCGTACCGCTCCCGCTCGGCGCTGCCTCGCTGCCCGACGGGCCCGGCGTCGCTTCGCCGCCGCTGGACGCCGGATCGGCGGGGGCCGAACCGTCGGTCGGCCCGTCGGCCGGGGTCTCGTCCCCGCTGTCGCCCCGGTCCGCCGACTCCTCGGTCGTGACACCCGGATCCCCCTGGGCACCGCCGTCGCCGGAGGTCAGCCCCAGGACCACCACCGTGCCGAGCACACCGGCCAGGAGCACGCCCGCGCACGCCGCGACGAGATTGCGACGGGCCTTGCCCAGTACCGCGAGCCGGCCTCCCCGCGCGCCTCCGGCGGCACCGGGGCCGCTCTGCTTCGCCATCACCACGGTGGCGTCCGCGTACGACCGCGACAACGTCTGTGCCACGGGCGGCGTCGGCCCGGCGGGCGGCCGCACCGCCGTTTCGGGCCACGGGACCGGTACCTCGTCGCCCACCGGCGCGAGGACGCCCGGCAGCGGGCCACCGGAGCGGTCCGCGACCAGGGCGAGCGCGCGCCGTCCGGCCACCGCACCCGACTTGTCGGCGAGCGCCCCGCGCATGCTGATCGATGTCTCCAGCTCCGCCCTGGCCCGGTCCGGATTGCCGGTGCAGAGGGCCAGGACGCCCAACTCGTGGTGGAAGTACGCCTCTTCGGCGACCTCTCCGGCGATCCTGGCCGCCTCCTGGCCGAGCCGCAGGGCCCGCTCCCAGGCGCCCCAGTGCAGTCCGGCCGCGAAGGCGGGAGAGGCGCTGCGGGCCAGCAGCACGGCGGCGCTGGTCTGCCCCGCCCCGTCGCCGGGGACGAGCTGTGCCATGGCCGCGACGACGGCGTCGGCCTCGGCGGTCACCCGTGCGGGTGTGACCGAGGGATGCCCGGCCCACCAGGCGTAGTGCTGGGCCGCCGTCCGGGCCCGGTCGGTGCTGTCGTCGCCGTATCCGGCGGCCGCCAGCTGGGCGGTGACTCCGGCGGCCAGCCGGTAGCGGGGACCGGCCGGGGAGAGCAGTCCGCAGCCGGCCAGTTCGCCGAGCGCGGCGTCGGCGTGGGTGTCCCCCACGAGCGCCGGGAGGTGCGCCTGGTGCGGCACCTCGCCGCCGAGTGCGACCGCGAAGCGCAGGGTGTCGCGGGCGGGTCCGCTCAGCCGCGAGGCGAGCAGCGGGGCGGGCGCCGCGCCCTCACCGAGGCTCGGCAGCGGTATGTGCACGCCGTCGGTGTCCTCGTCGTGCCCGAAGGGCGCCTCGACGGACCGGGCGTCGGGGCCGCCGTACGCCTCGGGGTCGCTGCGCGCCATGTCGCGCTGGCGCAGCAGGGCGCCCGCCTGGACGAAGCGCAGCGGCAGCCCCTCGGACTCGAACCAGAGGTCGCCCGCCCAGTTGGCCTCCTCGTCGGTGAGCGGACGCTCGACGACCTGTTCCAGCAGCTCGATCGACGAGCCGCGGCCGAGGCCCGCGAGGAAGACCTCTTCGAGGTACGAGTCCGCGGTGGGTGCGGCGACGTCCGGAGTCGTCGCGAACACGAACGCGCACTCGGGCGTGGCGTCGAGCAGCTCCTCCAGGGCGGCACCGCCGAACTCCAGGTCGTCGAGTACGACGACGGCGCCGATGCCCCGGACCGCTTCGAGGAGCCCGGTGCGGTCGGGCCGGTGCAGCGGTGCGTCGTAGACGGCCTCGTAGAGCCCGTGCAGCAGGTCGGTGGCGGTCCGCTTGTGGCCGCAGAGCCGGACGACTCCGTCCGGTGCGAGGTCCGCGCAGTCGGCGGCGACGGCGTTCAGCAGGGCCGTACGGCCGGATCCGGCGGGCCCGGTGAGCCGCACCGAACGGCCGCGGGCCAGCAGGCGCGCCAGCCGTTCGCGTTCTTCCGCGCGCTCCAGGAGAGGCAGTTGCGGGGCGGGCGGCCCCGGTGGCACGGGTGGCGCGGTGGCGCGTTCCCGGTCGGCGCGCTCGGCGGCGGTGCGCCGGGACGGCGGGTCGGGCCGCTCCCCCGGCGGGCACAGCTCGACCTCGCTGCCGTCGACCGGGTTGACGGTGAGGAGGTAGTCGCCCGATATGAGCCGGACCACGCGCGCCTGCTGCGGCGTTTGCTGACCGAAATCCGGAGCCAGTGGATCGCGTGACGGCCGCCGTCGGCCGGCCGCCTCGCCGATGCCGTCGTTGTCCCGGCCGAACTCTTCCGGCCCCCGGTGTGTCGGGTCCATCGCCAAAGCCCCCAGACGCGTCGCGCACGATTGCCCCTCCCGGCCGCACGCCCTGCTGTCGCTTCTGGTCCGGTGTCCGCCCGGTGGGTCCCGTCAATCGGCGGACGGCCGAACCCTAGACCGTCGCACGGTGCCCCCGCACAGTCGGGGGTCCACGCCGCCCGAAGCGCACATGCTCGTGCGGATTGTGCACCCGCGGCCCGCGGCGCGCTGCCGTGGCCGGGCAGCCCCTACACGCGCGGCAGGGAGTCGGCGGCGATCCCGCCCTCGATGGCCAGGATGCGGTGCAGCCGGGTCGCCACCAGCAGGCGCTGCATCTGCGGCGGCACGCCGCGGAGCACCAGCCGTCGCCCGGCCCGTCCGGCCCGGCGGTGTGCTCCCATGATGACGCCGAGGCCGGTGGCGTCCCAGGAATCCAGCTCGGTCAGGTCGAGCACCAGGTCGCCGACTCCGTCGTCGAGGGCCGAGTGCAGGGCCGTACGGGCGTCCGCCGCGCTTCGGACGTCGAGGCGGCCCCCGACGACCAGCTCGGCGTGGTCGCCCCTGATGTGCATATGCGCTCCCCGGGATTACTCCGTAGCAAGGTTCGTCTGTCTGTTCTGTCTCTCCCACAACTGACTGCGGCGGAGACAGGGAAGTTGCCGTCTGTAAGCGAACCGATACCGAATTCACTCCGTGGAGTGACCGCGGCCCGGCAGGGACCTCTGCGGGCCCACCGGCTCCGGGAGACGCCCCCCGGGCCTCCGGGCCTGACCGACGGCAGATCAGGCAACCGGAGGACCGAAAAAGATCAGTACGTGTAGAAGCCCTGCCCGCTCTTGCGGCCGATGTCACCTGCGTCCACCATCCGGCGCATCAGCTCCGGCGCGGCGAACTTCTCGTCCTGCGACTCGGTGTAGATGTTGCTCGTGGCGTGCAGCAGGATGTCGACGCCGGTCAGGTCCGCGGTGGCGAGGGGCCCCATCGCGTGGCCGAAGCCCAGCTTGCAGGCGATGTCGATGTCCTCGGCCGAGGCGACGCCCGACTCGTACAGCTTGGCGGCCTCGACGACCAGCGCCGAGATGAGCCGGGTGGTGACGAAGCCGGCCACGTCGCGGTTCACGACGATGCAGGTCTTGCCGACGGACTCGGCGAACTCCCGTGCGGTGGCGAGGGTTTCGTCACTGGTCTTGTAGCCGCGCACGAGTTCGCAGAGCTGCATCATCGGGACCGGCGAGAAGAAGTGCACACCGACGACGCGCTCGGGGCGCTCCGTCACGGCCGCGATCTTCGTGATCGGGATGGCGGAGGTGTTGGAGGCGAGGACGGCGTCGTCCCGGACGATCTTGTCGAGGGCCCGGAAGATCTCGTGCTTGACCTCCAGCTTCTCGAAGACGGCCTCGACGACGACATCCGCGTCGGCGACCGCGTCGAGGTCGGTGGTGGTCGTGATGCGGGCGAGCGCGGCATCGGCGTCGGCCGCCTCCAGCTTGCCCTTGGAGACGAACCTGTCGTACGAGGCCCTGATGCCGTCCCGCCCACGGGTCAGCGCCTCGTCGGTGACGTCGCGCAGCACGACGTCCCAGCCCGCCTGGGCGGAGACCTGCGCGATGCCGGATCCCATGAGTCCGGCTCCGATGACGGCGAGCTTCCTGGCCACGTGTGCACCCCTCAATTCCTGTTCGCCTCTGCAGCTGGTCCCTGCACGGCCGGTCCTAACGCTTGTTCATATGCTCTCCGGCGGAGATTAGTACCCGTGAGGGGCCCTGTGTCCGTGAAGAGATGCGCGTCACGTCTCACATGACGGACATCACACCGGCACACGTCATTCGGCGGCGCGCCGGGCGTAGTTGAGGACCTTCTCGCCGAGGAGCTCCTCGATCTCGTCGAGCAGGGCGAGCGCGTCGCGCGAGACGTCGACCGCCTTGCGGCCGGCCGTCATCTCCTGGCCGACGTAGCCGACGACCGCCCCCTCGATCCAGGCGATCTGACCACCGACGAGGCCGGGCAGCGGGTCGCCCTCCGCGGCGTCGACCTCCTCGCGGAGAGTGGTGACGACCGCGTCCAGCACCTCCCGCTGGAGGTGGCTGAGCCGCGCCTGGAGGGTGGGCGCCTCCTCGACGACCCGCATGAAGTCGGCGAAGCCGTCCATCAGGCCGAGCTCCGGCGACACGGCGACGACCGCGGCCCGCAGCTCCCGCAGGACCGCCTCGGCCGCCGACTCGCCCTTGTCGCGGGCGCGGATGAACCGGGCCACGCGCTGGGTGACGCCCTTCATCCGGTCGAGGAAGAGATCCTCCTTGGCGGGGAAGTAGTTGTACACCGTGTTCACGGAGACATCCGCCAGCTCGGCGACCTCGGCGACGGTCACGGCGTTGAAGCCGCGTTCCAGGAACAGCCCGGTCGCGAGGTCCGAAATGTGCTGCCTGGCCTGCCGTTTCTTGCGTTCCCTGAGTCCCTCAGCCATGGCCTCATCGTAGGGCCCGCCGGGTGAGCCGATGAAAAATTGGTGCCATTGCAATTTTTAGGCGACTCTGTTTTTGTGGTCACTATGCCAATCATCAGCACGGCCGGGCTCG
The DNA here is from genome assembly GCF_042887155.1 of Streptomyces sp. NPDC057963. Taxonomy (NCBI): domain Bacteria; kingdom Bacillati; phylum Actinomycetota; class Actinomycetes; order Kitasatosporales; family Streptomycetaceae; genus Streptomyces; species Streptomyces sp. NPDC057963. The sequence continues at coordinate 518,094 of NZ_JBHVPX010000004.1, read as the reverse complement.
CCCGGACCTTCGACAGCAAGAACGGCCCGGTGCACGCCGTACGGTCGGTCGACCTGACGGTCCGGGCGGGCGAGATCGTCGGCCTCCTCGGCCCCAACGGGGCGGGCAAGACCACCACCCTGCGCATGCTCACCACGCTGCTCGCCCCCACCGGCGGAGCCGCCACCGTCGCCGGATGCGATCTGACCACCGACCCGGCCGGGGTCCGCGAGAAGTGCGGGTACGTCGCGCAGTCCGGCGGTGTCGACCCGCACATCACCGTGCGGGAGGAACTGGTCACCCAGGCCCGGCTCTACCGGCTGCCGCGCGCGGACGCCGTCGCGCGCGCCGCCGCACTCGCCGCCGACCTCGGCCTGACCGAGCTGCTGGACCGCAGGTGCGGCGCGCTCTCCGGCGGTCAGCGCCGGCGCCTGGACATCGCGATGGGCCTCACCCACCGCCCGGCCGTCCTCTTCCTCGACGAGCCCACCACCGGGCTCGACCCGGGCAGCCGTGCCGACCTCTGGGACCTGGTGCGCCGGCTGCGCGACGACTTCGCCACGACCGTCGTCCTGACCACCCACTACCTCGACGAGGCGGACGCGCTCGCGGACCGGCTGGTCGTGATCGACCGGGGCGCCGTGGTCGCGGAGGGCACCCCGGCCGCGCTGAAGGCCGAACACGCGGGCTCCCCCGCCGCCACCCTCCAGGACGCCTTCCTCGCGATCACCGGCCGCACCCCCGCGCCCGCCGACACCGCCCCTCTCGCCCTTCAGGACCGCTGATGCTTCTCCACGACACCGCGCTGATCTTCGGCCGGTACGCCCGCCAGACCCTGCGCTCCCGGTTCCAGATCCTCTTCGGCGTGCTGATGCCGCTGCTGTACCTGCTCTTCTTCGGCCCGCTCCTCAGGGACCTGCCGCTCGGTTCGGCCGGCGACTCCTGGCAGGTTCTGGTACCCGGACTCCTGCTCCAACTCGCCCTCTTCGGAGCCTCGTTCGCCGGTTTCTCGATCACCCTGGAGAAATCGGCCGGTGTGGTGGAGCGGATGCGGGTGACACCGGTCAGCCGGCTCGCGCTGCTGCTGGGCCGGGTCCTGCGCGACGCCGCACTCTTCGTGTTCCAGTCGGTCGTGCTGGTGCTCGCCGCGCTGGTCATGGGGTTGCGCGCCCCGCTGCCCGGAGTGCTGATCGGCTTCGCGTTCGTCGGTGTGCTGACGGTCGCGTTGGCCTCGCTGTCGTACGCGCTGGCCATGAAGGTCCGTACACCGCAGGAGTTCGGCCCGGTCATCAACGCGCTCACCATGCCCTCGATGCTGCTCTCCGGCCTGATGCTGCCGATGACGCTCGGGCCGGCATGGCTGGACGTCATCTCGCACTGCATGCCGTTCCGCTACCTGGTGGACGCGGTACGGGACGCGTACGTGGGTTCGTACACCACCACGCACATGCTGTACGGAGTACTGATGGCACTCGCCTTCGCGTGGTCGGCCGTGACGGCGGGCACACGTGTCTTCCGCCGGGCCGGTGCGTAACTACGCTGGAAGCATGGTCAATCTGACACGTATCTACACCCGCACCGGCGATCAGGGCACCACCGCCCTCGGCGACACGAGCCGGACCGCCAAGACCGATCTGCGGATCTCCGCGTACGCGGACACCAATGAGGCCAACGCCGTCATCGGTACGGCGATCGCGCTCGGGCAGCTCCCCGAGGACGTCGTGAAGGTCCTCGTCCGCGTCCAGAACGACCTGTTCGACGTGGGCGCGGATCTGTCGACGCCGGTCGCCGAGAACCCGAAGTACCCGCCGCTGCGGGTCGAGCAGAGCTACGTCGACAAGCTGGAGGCGGACTGCGACCACTACCTGGAGCAGCTGGAGAAGCTGCGCAGCTTCATCCTGCCGGGCGGTACGCCGGGGGCGGCGCTGCTGCACCAGGCGTGCACGGTGGTCCGGCGCGCCGAGCGGTCCACCTGGGCGGCGCTGGAGGTGCACGCCGACGTGATGAACGCGCTGACGGCGACGTATCTCAACCGGCTCTCCGACCTGCTGTTCATCCTCGCGAGGACGGCGAACAAGGAGGTCGGCGACGTGCTGTGGGTACCGGGCGGCGAGCGGTAGCCGCCGCGTGCCGAAGGCACCGGACGGGCTCGGCCGCCGAGCCCGTCCGGCCCTTCAGCGCCCCGCCGGCTCACGTTTCGGAAACAACGTGTAGCTCCCCGCGATGACCACGTTGAGCCCGATCACGAACAGCATCTTCTGCTGCCACGCCTGCAGTGACGTCACGTCCCCGTCCCCGCCCACGTACCAGATCGCCGCCTGCAGCAGCGCCAGCGCCACCGTTGCCGCGACCATCCACCGCGCCGCGGTCCGCCACTCGTGCGCCGCGCGCTCCATCCCGTACTTCGGCGGCCGCACCGGCGGCGGTCCGCCCGCGAAGCGGTGGGCGAACCGGGCGTCGACCCAGCGGATCGTGGAGTGGCCGAGCCCCACCGTGAAGCCGATGTAGACCGCGGCGAGCCCGTGCTTCCAGTCGGGCTCCGCCCCGTTCTTCAGGTCGACGGCCGTCACCACCAGCAGCACGACCTCCAGCAGCGGCTCGCACAGCAGCACGGCCGCGCCCAGGCGCGGTTTCTTCGCCGGGTACCTCAGCAGCAGCCCTGCGGCCAGCAGCACCCAGAAGGCGACTTCGCAGAGCACGATCAGCACGACGATCACAGCACTTCTCCTTCCCGTCCCCTCCAGCCTTCCGGCCCGGGCGCCCGGAATCGTCGTCGCCGGTGACGAACCGCGACTGCATCCTTCGATGTACCGGTGCCTCACCCCCGGTAGGGAGGACCGGGGCGGGGCCGCCGTGTTGGATGGGAGGGTGCTCTCCTTCGCCCGCCCGCACCGCCACGACGTGTTCATCGCCGCCGCCGGCCTGGCCGGCGGCCTGTCCCTGTGGGTGCTCGGGCTGCGCATGCAGGGCGACCGGGCCTTCGCCGCGCCCTGGGTCTCCCTGCTGCCGCTCGCCGTCGTCTCGGTCCTCGCGCTGGTGCGCAGGACCGCCCCGCAGACGGCACTGGTCGTCGGCACGCTCGCGCTGCTCGCGGATCAGTTCACGGTCGGGAATCTGGCGACGGTGCTGCTGTTCACCGACCTGATGTACGCGGCCGTGCTGTACGGGACGCCGTCCGCCGCCCGCCGCATCCCGGTGACCACGTTCCTGATCACGGTCGCGGTCACGATCGGGTTCCTGGCGTGGTTCCGCAATCCGCAGGCGCTGCTCATCGGCGTCGTCACCGGGCTCGTCTCGTTCGGGCCCGCCATCACCGGGGCCAGCGTCCGCAACCACCGGGACGCCGCCGAGGCCGCCCGGCTGCGCGCCGATCAGACCGCGCTGCTGGCCGAGATGGACCGCGCCCAGGCGGTGGCCGCCGAGCGCGCCCGGATGGCCCGCGAGCTGCACGACATGGTGGCCAACCACCTGTCCGCCATCGCCATCCACTCCACCGCCGCACTCTCCATCGACGAGCCGGAGACCTCGCGCGAGGCGCTGGGGGTGATCCGGGAGAACAGCGTCGCCGGCCTCGCCGAGATGCGCCGGCTGATCGGGCTGCTGCGTACCGGCGTCGCGAACCGGGAACCGAGCGCCTCACCGACGCTCGCCTCGCTGGACGCACTGGTCGGGCAGGCCCGGACGAACGCCGCGTCCAGCGGGCTGACCTGCGCCTTCGAGGACACCCGCGACGAGCGCGACCCGCTGCCCGCACCGGTCGAGCTGGCCGCGTACCGGATCGTCCAGGAGTCGCTGACGAACGCGCTCAAGCATGCCGCGCCCGGCCCGGTCCTGGTACGGCTCGGGCGGGCCGGGAGACTGCTCACCGTGGAGGTCAGCAGCGCCTTCAGGGACCGCCCCGGGCCGCGCGCACCCGGGTCGGGGGCCGGTCTGGTGGGGATGCGGGAGCGGGTGGCGCTGCTGGGCGGAGCGATCGAGGCGGGTCCGGTGGGCTCCGGCGACGGAACGCCGATCTGGCGGGTACGGGCCGAACTGCCCGTGGACGAAGGGAGTGTGAGGGCATGACGATCCGGGTGGTGGTCGCCGAGGACCAGTCGGCCGTCCGGGCGGGGCTGGTGCTCATTCTGCGCAGCGCGCCGGACATCGAGGTCGTGGGCGAGGCCGGGGACGGCGAGCAGGCGGTACGGCTGGCCCGCGAGCTGCGGCCGGATCTGGTGCTGATGGATGTGTCGATGCCGCGGCTCGACGGGGTGTCGGCGACCGCGCAGGTGGTGGCCGAGGGGCTCGCGGATGTGCTGGTGCTGACGACGTTCGATCTGGACGAGTACGTCTTCGGGGCGCTGCGGGCCGGTGCGGCGGGCTTCCTGCTGAAGAACACCGATGCGCGCGATCTGCTCGAAGCGGTACGCACGGTGGCGCGCGGCGAGGGGCTGATCGCTCCGGCCGTGACGCGCCGTCTGATCGCGGAGTTCGCCGGAGCCGCCCCCGTCCGGCGGGCGAGCACGACCGATCCGGCGGTGCTCGACGCCCTCACCCGACGGGAGCGGGAGGTGCTCGGCTGTCTCGGCGCGGGGCTGTCGAATGCCGAGATCGCCGTCCGGCTCTCGATGGCCGAGGCGACCGTGAAGACGCACGTCAGCAGGTTGCTGGGCAAGCTGGAGCTGCGCAGCCGGGTCCAGGCGGCCGTGCTGGCACAGGAGTTGGGCATCTGAAGTGCACCGGCAAACTTTGGTCTGGACCTCTTGACGATTGGTCCAGACCTTCCTAATCTCACCGAGCACACTGCGGTGAGTGCGCCATGACAAGGCGTGCTCAGGGCGGCGCAGGGTTTGCAGTCCACGGACCACCCCCGTTTGTCCGGACCTCACCCGAGGAGCACCGTTGAGCACTGAAACCCCCCTACGCCGGCCCCGATTCAGACTCGGGACCGGAAGAGCCACCAGATCCAGAGCGGTCGCGGGCCTCACCGCACTGCTTCTTCCGCTCGCCGCCATGGTCGGCCTGGCCTCCCCCGCCGAAGCCGCCACCTCGGCAACCGCCACCTACCTCAAGAAGTCCGACTGGGGCAGCGGCTTCGAGGGCCAGTGGACGGTGAAGAACACCGGCACCACCGCCCTCTCCTCCTGGACCATCGAGTGGGACTTCCCCTCGGGCACCGCGGTCGGCTCCGCCTGGGACGCCACCGTCACCGGCTCCGGAACCCACTGGACCGCCAAGAACCTCGGCTGGAACGGCTCGGTCGCACCGGGCGCCAGCGTCTCCTTCGGCTTCAACGGCACCGGCTCCGGCGCCCCCACCGGCTGCAAGCTGAACGGCGCCTCCTGCGACGGCGGCAGCGTCCCCGGCGACAACGCCCCCTCCGCACCGGGCACCCCCACCGCCGGCTCCGTCACCGACACCTCGGTCAAGCTGAGCTGGACCGCGGCGACCGACGACAACGGCATCAAGAACTACGACGTGCTGCGCGACGGCGCCGTCGTCGCCACCGTCACCGGTACGACGTACACCAACACCGGACTCACCCCGGGAACCGACTACTCCTACACCGTGCAGGCCCGTGACACCGCCGACCAGACCGGTCCGGTCAGCGGCGCGGTCAAGGTCCACACCACCGGTGGCGGCGGCAATCCCGACCCCGGCACCGGCGGCAAGGTCAACCTCGGCTACTTCACCGACTGGGGTGTCTACGGCCGGAACTACCACGTCAAGAACCTGGACACCTCGGGGTCGGCCGCGAAGATCACGCACATCAACTACGCCTTCGGCAACGTGACCGGCGGCAAGTGCGCGATCGGTGACTCCTACGCCGACTACGACATGGCGTACACCGCCGACAAGTCCGTCGACGGCGTCGCCGACACCTGGGACCAGCCGCTGCGCGGCAGCTTCAACCAGCTGCGCAAGCTCAAGGCGAAGTACCCGAACATCAAGGTCCTGTGGTCCTTCGGCGGGTGGACCTGGTCCGGCGGCTTCGGCGAGGCCGCGAAGAACCCGGCGGCATTCGCCCAGTCCTGCTACGACCTGGTGGAGGACCCCCGCTGGGCCGATGTCTTCGACGGCATCGACATCGACTGGGAGTACCCCAACGCCTGCGGCCTGACCTGTGACACCAGCGGCCCGGCCGCGCTGAAGGGCATCACCTCGGCGCTGCGCACGAAGTTCGGCAGCAACAACCTGGTGACGGCCGCCATCACCGCGGACGCCTCCACCGGTGGCAAGATCGACGCCACCGACTACGCGGGCGCCGCCCAGTCCCTGGACTGGTACAACGTGATGACGTACGACTTCTTCGGCGCCTGGGACGCGAAGGGCCCGACCGCCCCGCACTCCCCGCTGACCTCCTACAACGGCATCCCGCAGGCCGGATTCAACTCCGCCGACGCCATCGCCAAGCTGAAGGCGCAGGGCGTCCCCGCCTCGAAGCTGCTGCTCGGCATCGGCTTCTACGGCCGCGGCTGGACCGGCGTCACGCAGGACGCGCCCGGCGGCACCGCCACCGGCGCGGCCCCCGGCACGTACGAGGCAGGCATCGAGGACTACAAGGTCCTCAAGAACAGCTGCCCGGCCACCGGCACGATCGCCGGCACGGCGTACGCGCACTGCGGCACCAACTGGTGGAGCTACGACACCCCGGCCACCATCGCGTCCAAGATGACCTGGGCGAAGGGCCAGGGCCTGGGAGGCGCGTTCTTCTGGGAGTTCAGCGGTGACACCACCAACGGTGAACTCGTCGGCGCGATCAGCAACGGTCTGAAGTAACCCCACTCAGTACCGCGCACCACCCCGAAAAGCAGCCGGGGAGACGGGTCCGCCCCCTGTCTCCCCGGTTTTTCGCGCGGTGCCGTAAGGGCCCTCGGGCCGCGTCGGCCCTCCCCGGACCTCGTCCCGGGAGGTACCCCGTCCAGCCAGGCCCCCGCTCAAGCCACGTTGACCCGCTGGCCGGGCGGAGCCGCCTCCAGCCAGGCGAGGAACCCGGTCAGCGCGTCCTCGCTCATGGCCAGCTCCAGGCGGGTCCCCCGATGAAGACAGCCGAGCACCACGGCGTCGGACAGGAGCGCCAGCTCCTCCTCGCCCTCGGGCAGTCGCCGGGCGACCACCTCGATCGCGGAACGCTCCAGGATCCGCCGCGGGCGGAGAGCGTACGAGAAGACCCGGAACCAGTCGATCCGGTCGCCGCTGTACCGGGCGACCCCGTACACCCAGCCCTTGCCCGAGAGATCGGGCTCCTCTGGCACGTTCCATCGCAGGCTGCAGTCGAAGGTCCCGCCGGAGCGCTGAATCAGCCGCCGGCGCAGACCGAAGACGAAGAGTCCAACCACGACCAGTGCGACGACCAGCCCGCCCACCCACAGCGCGAGGAACATCTCCACCGACCTCCTCGCGTCGTCGAGTAACGGATACCGCCAGAAACACAACTGCACCTGCATCGCCTCAGCCGCGGCACGGTCTGGAGTGGTCTCCAGCTCGGGCCGCGGCTGAGGGTAAAGCTACGTTGTCGCGGAGCGCTAGCGCACCGCCACCGCACGCAGTCGCACTTCGGCGCGCCGCTCGGAGGCGGCGTCCGTGTCCGACTTCGCGCGCTCCAGCGCACGCTCGGCGCGCTGGACATCGATCTCGTCCGCCAGCTCCGCGATCTCCGCGAGCAGCGAGAGCTTGTCGTCCGCGAACGAGATGAAACCGCCGTGCACAGCGGCGACCACGGTCCCGCCGTCGCTCGTACGGATCGTCACCGGGCCCGACTCCAGCACACCCAGAAGCGGCTGGTGACCGGGCATGACGCCGATGTCGCCGGACGTGGTGCGCGCGACGACCAGGGTGGCCTCGCCGGACCAGACACTGCGGTCCGCGGCGACCAGCTCGACGTGCAGCTCAGCAGCCAAGGGTGGCTCCTCGGGTCACCACCCGGCCGTTCATGCCGGGTGTTGGGTCAATTCTACGGGGCGTGGTGAGGGGGACGGGACGCACCCGTCCCCCTCGGTGAGCCATGGGCTCAGGAGACGCCGAGCTCCTTGGCCTTGGCCTTGAGGTCATCAATGCCGCCGCACATGAAGAACGCCTGCTCCGGGAAGTGGTCGTACTCACCGTCGCAGATCGCGTTGAACGCGGCGATCGACTCGTCGAGCGGCACGTCCGAACCGTCCAGGCCGGTGAACTGCTTGGCGGCGTGGGTGTTCTGCGACAGGAAGCGCTCGACGCGACGGGCACGGTGGACAACGAGCTTGTCCTCCTCGCCCAGCTCGTCGATACCGAGGATCGCGATGATGTCCTGGAGGTCCTTGTACTTCTGCAGGATTCCCTTGACACGGCTGGCCGCGTCGTAGTGCTCCTGCGTGATGTAGCGCGGGTCCAGGATGCGGGACGTGGAGTCCAGCGGGTCCACGGCCGGGTAGATGCCCTTCTCGGAGATCGGACGGGAGAGAACCGTCGTCGCGTCGAGGTGGGCGAACGTGGTGGCCGGGGCCGGGTCGGTCAGGTCGTCCGCGGGGACGTAGATCGCCTGCATCGAGGTGATCGAGTGACCACGCGTCGAGGTGATGCGCTCCTGGAGCACACCCATCTCGTCGGCCAGGGTCGGCTGGTAACCCACTGCGGACGGCATACGGCCGAGCAGCGTGGAGACCTCGGAACCGGCCTGCGTGAAGCGGAAGATGTTGTCGATGAAGAGCAGCACGTCCTGCTTCTGCACATCGCGGAAGTACTCCGCCATGGTCAGGGCGGACAGCGCGACCCGCAGACGGGTGCCCGGCGGCTCGTCCATCTGGCCGAAGACCAGCGCGGTCTTGTCCAGGACGCCCGAGTCGGTCATCTCGTCGATGAGGTCGTTGCCCTCACGGGTGCGCTCACCGACACCGGCGAACACCGACACACCCTCGTGCAGCTTCGCCACACGCATGATCATTTCCTGGATGAGGACCGTCTTGCCGACGCCCGCACCACCGAACAGACCGATCTTGCCGCCCTTGACGTACGGGGTCAGCAGGTCGACGACCTTCAGGCCGGTCTCGAACATCTCGGTCTTGGACTCGAGCTGGTCGAAGGCCGGGGCCTTGCGGTGGATCGGCCAGCGCTCGGTGATCTGCGCCTCGGCCTCCGGCTCGTTCAGGATCTGACCGAGGGTGTTGAACACCTTGCCCTTGGTGATGTCACCGACCGGGACGGTGATGCCCGCACCCGTGTCGGTCACCTGAGCCTGGCGAACCAGACCGTCGGTGGGCTGCATCGAGATCGCGCGGACCAGGCCGTCGCCCAGGTGCTGGGCGACCTCGAGGGTCAGCGTCTTGCGGGCGCCGTCCTCGGCCGGGTCCGCCACCTCGACGTGCAGCGCGTTGTAGATCTCCGGCATCGCGTCGACGGGGAACTCCACGTCGACGACCGGGCCGATGACCCGGGCGACGCGGCCCGTGGCAGCGGCCGTCTCAACTGTCGTCGTCATTACTTGTCACTCCCCGCGGACGCGTCGGCCAGAGCACCTGCACCGCCGACGATCTCGCTGATTTCCTGGGTGATTTCGGCCTGGCGGGCCGCGTTGGCAAGCCGGGAGAGGCTCTTGATGAGATCCCCGGCGTTGTCGGTCGCCGACTTCATCGCTCGGCGGCGGGCGGCGTGCTCGGAAGCGGCAGCCTGCAGCAGTGCGTTGTAGATACGGCTCTCGACGTAGCGCGGCAGGAGGGCGTCGAGAACGTCCTCCTGCGACGGCTCGAAGTCGAACAGCGGAAGGATCTCGCCCTTCGTACCGCTCTCCTCGGCAACCTTGTCGAGCGAAAGCGGCAACATCCGGTCGTCGACCGCGTTCTGCGTCATCATCGACACGAACTCGGTGAAGACGATGTGCAGTTCGTCGACGCCGCCCTCGGCCGAGTCCTTCTGGACGGCCTCGATCAGCGGCGCAGCGACGTTCTTGGCATCCGCATACGTCGGGCTGTCGGTGAAGCCGGTCCAGGAGTCCGCGACCTTGCGCTCGCGGAAGCCGTAGTAAGCGACACCCTTGCGGCCGACGATGTACGTGTCGACCTCCTTGCCCTCACCTGCGAGCCGCTCCCGGAGCCGCTCCGCCGCCTTGATGGCGTTGGAGGAATAGCCGCCGGCCAGACCGCGGTCGCTCGTGATGAGCAGAACCGCGGCGCGGACCGGGGACTCGGCCTCGGTGGTGAGCGGGTGCTTGGTGGTGGAGCCGGTCGCCACCGCGGTCACCGCACGGGTGAGCTCGGTCGCGTACGGCATCGACGCCGCCACCTTGCGCTGCGCCTTGACGATGCGCGAGGCGGCGATCATCTCCATCGCCTTGGTGATCTTCTTGGTCGCGGTGACGGCTTGGATGCGGCGCTTGTAAACGCGAAGCTGAGCGCCCATCGATCAGCCCTCGCCCAGGAGCTTGCCGTCCGAAGTCTCGAACTGCTGCTTGAAGGCGGCGATCGCGTCGGCGATCGACTGCAGCGTGTCGTCGGACATCTTGGCGCCCTCGGCGATGCTGGTCAGGAGGTCCTTGCGCTCACGGCGCAGGTACTCCAGCAGCTCGCTCTCGAAGCGGCGGATGTCCTCGACCGGGACGTCGTCCATCTTGCCGGTGGTGCCGGCCCAGACGGAGACGACCTGCTCCTCGACCGGGAACGGGGCGTACTGCGGCTGCTTCAGCAGCTCGACCATGCGCTTACCGCGCTCCAGCGACGCCTTCGAGGCCGCGTCCAGGTCGGAACCGAAGGCGGCGAACGCCTCCAGCTCGCGGTACTGGGCGAGGTCGACACGGAGTCGGCCGGAGACCTGGCGCATCGCCTTGTGCTGGGCGGAGCCACCGACACGGGAGACCGAGATACCGACGTTCAGGGCCGGACGCTGGCCGGCGTTGAACAGGTCGGACTCCAGGAAGCACTGGCCGTCGGTGATGGAGATGACGTTGGTCGGGATGAACGCCGACACGTCGTTCGCCTTGGTCTCGACGATCGGGAGGCCCGTCATCGAACCGGCGCCCATCTCGTCGGAGAGCTTGGCGCAACGCTCCAGCAGACGCGAGTGGAGGTAGAAGACGTCGCCCGGGTAGGCCTCACGGCCCGGCGGACGGCGCAGCAGAAGCGACACGGCGCGGTAGGCGTCGGCCTGCTTCGAGAGGTCGTCGAAGATGATCAGGACGTGCTTGCCCTGGTACATCCAGTGCTGGCCGATGGCCGAACCGGTGTACGGCGCAAGGTACTTGAAGCCGGCCGGGTCGGACGCCGGGGCGGCGACGATGGTCGTGTACTCGAGCGCGCCGGCCTCTTCCAGGGCACCACGCACGGAGGCGATGGTGGAACCCTTCTGACCGATGGCGACGTAGATGCAGCGCACCTGCTTGTTCACGTCGCCCGAGCGCCAGTTGTCGCGCTGGTTGATGATCGTGTCGACGGCCAGAGCGGTCTTACCCGTCTGACGGTCGCCGATGATCAGCTGACGCTGGCCGCGGCCGATCGGCACCATGGCGTCGACGGCCTTGTAGCCGGTCTGCATCGGCTCGTGCACCGACTTGCGGACCATGACGCCAGGGGCCTGCAGCTCGAGGGCGCGGCGGCTGTCGGTCGCGATCTCGCCGAGACCGTCGATCGGGTTGCCGAGCGGGTCGACGACGCGGCCGAGGTAGCCCTCGCCCACACCGACGGAGAGCACCTCACCGGTGCGCTGCACCGGCTGGCCCTCTTCGATGCCGCTGAACTCGCCGAGAACGATCGCACCGATCTCGCGCTCCTCAAGGTTGAGGGCGAGACCGAGGGTGCCGTCCTCGAACTTCAGCAGCTCGTTCGCCATGGCCGAGGGAAGACCCTCGACCTTCGCGATGCCGTCGCCGGCAACGCTGACCGTACCGACCTCCTCGCGCGAGGCCGCGTCCGGCTTGTACGACTGGACAAAGTTCTCCAGCGCGTCCCGGATCTCCTCCGGCCGGATCGTGAGCTCCGCCATCTGGGTTCCCTGCTCTCCTTGTTGGGCCCGAAGTTTCTTAAGGGGGTCTGGGGGCCGACCCCCAGGAATCTTCTGCAATTTCTGCACGGCCCAACCGGGCCGCTGGTCTTGCTCTGTTCTGTTGCTGCGCTGTGCTCGTCAGCCGGCCATGCGACGGCTCGCCTCTTCGAGGCGCTCCGCGATGGTTCCGTTGATGACCTCGTCACCGACCCGCACCGTGATCCCGCCGAGGACCGTGGGGTCCACATCGAGGTTCAGGTGCATCGGCCGGCCGTAGATCTTCGTCAGTGCGGCGCCGAGGCGCTGCTTCTGCTGATCGCTCAGCGGCACTGCCGAGGTGACCACGGCGACCATGCGGTCCCGGCGCTCCGCGGCGAGCTTGGAGAGGGACTCGAGTCCCGCTTCAAGGCTACGTCCACGCGGCTGGGTCACAAGCCGCACGACGATGCGCTCGGTGGCGGGCCGTGCCTTGCCGCCGAGCAGGCTGCGGAGCAGCTCGCCCTTGGCGGCGGCGGACCCGGACTTGCCGGTGAGCGCTGAGCGCAGCTCCTTGTCGGAGGCGACGATCCGGCCGAACCGGAACAGCTCGTCCTCCACGTCGTCGAGGTCTCCGCCGCGCTGGGCGTCGGTGAGGTCTGCGATGTTCGCCAGTTCCTCGACCGAGTCGACCAGGTCGCGCGACTGGGACCAGCGGGAGCGGACCATGCCCGAGATCAGGTCGACGGTCTCGCCGCCCACCTGACCGCGCAGCAGTCGTCCGGCCAGCTCGGCCCTCGCCTCGCCGGCCTGCGACGGGTCGGTCAGGACCCGTCGCAGTGAGACCTCGCGCTGGAGCAGCGCCGTGACGGCGGCCAGCTCCTCGGCGAGCTTCGCCGCGTCGACCGACGTGCTGTCGGTCAGCGCGTCGAGACGCTCACGTGCGGCAGCCAGTGCCTCGCGGCTCGCGCCGTTCATCGGACAGCCTCGGCCTTCGCCTCGAGCTCGTCGAGGAAACGGTCGACGGTGCCGCTCTGCCGGGCGTGGTCCTCCAGGGACTCGCCGACGAGCTTGCCGGCCAGGTCGGTGGCGAGCTTGCCCACGTCCTGGCGCAGCGCCGAAGCAGCGGCCTTGCGGTCGGCCTCGATCTGGGCGTGGCCGGCAGCGATGATCTCCTCACGCTGCCGCTGGCCTTCCGCCCGCATCTCCTGCAGGATCACGGCGCCCTGCTCCTGAGCCTCCTGGCGCAGGCGCGCGGCTTCGTGGCGGGCCTCGGCGAGCTGAGCCTTGTACTGCTCAAGCACGCTCTGGGCCTCGGTCTGGGCCGCATCGGCCTTCTCGATACCGCCTTCGATGGCCTCGCGACGCTCTTCCAGAACCTTGTTGATGTTCGGGAGGAGCTTCTTGGCGAGGAAGCCGAAGACGATGACAAAGGCGATGAAGCCAATGACGAGCTCAGGGATCGGCGGGACGAGCGGGTTTTCCGGCTTCTCCGCCGCGAGCTGAACCAGAGGGTTCACGTCAGTGCCTTCCGTCGAATGGTCTGTTCCCGACCAGTCAGGAGGTCGGGTAGACGAACGGCATGACCAGACCGATCAGGGCGAGCGCCTCACAGAAGGCGAAGCCGAGGATCTGGTTGGCGCGGATCAGGCCGGCAGCCTCGGGCTGACGGGCGAGAGCCTGCGTGCCGTTACCGAAGATGATGCCGACGCCGACGCCGGGGCCGATGGCGGACAGGCCGTAACCAACGGAGCTGAGGGAACCGGTGACGGCGGCAAGGGTCTGGGACATGCCAGTTCTTCCTTCTCTTTCACGGACCGGCGGGGGTTGGCCACCGGACGACTGGGGGTATGGGAGGCGCGATCAGTGGTGCTCGGCGACAGCGCCCTGGATGAAGGTGCACGCCAGGAGCACGAAGACGTATGCCTGAACGGCCTGGATGAAGAGCTCGAAGGCCGTCATCACGATGACCATCACGAACGACACACCCGCGTAGGCGATACCGATGCCGTTCAGCAGGTACCAGCTGGCGATGGTGAAGAGCAGCAGCAGCGTGTGACCCGCGAACATGTTCGCGAAGAGTCGGACCGCGTGCGTGAAGGGGCGGACCAGGACGTTCGAGAAGAACTCGATGACCATGATCAGCGGCAGAACGCCGCCGAGCGACTTGTCGTAACCCGTCAGATTCTTGAGGCCGCCGACGAAACCGTGCCTCTTGAAGGTGACGCTCATCCAGAGGACGTAGACGATCAGGGCCAGAGCAGCCGGGTACGCGATGATCGACGTCACCGGGAACTGGGCGAGCGGGATGATCGACCAGAGGTTCATCATCCACACGAAGAAGAAGATCGACACCATCAGCGGGACGTACTTCTCGCCCTCGCGCTTGCCGAGCGTCTCGTAGACGATGCCGCGGCGGACGAAGTCGTAGCCGGCCTCGGCGACCATCTGCAGCTTGCCCGGAACGACCTTCGGCTTACGGAAGGCAGCCCAGAAGAAGCCGACGATGATGACCGTACCGAGGAGCGCCAGCAGCATCGTCTTGTTGAAGTAGACGTTGCTGTTCGCGTCACCGAAGATCGGCTCGAACAGGAAAGAGTGCAAGCCAGGACCCGGGAAACCACAACCGGAGTAGATGTGGCAATCGGTCTCGAAGGCGAGCACCTGTGTCGGGTCAGCACTCACCGCGGGCTCCTTCAGCGTGGCGCATAGGTACGGCAACCTCGTTGTGTCGGCGCGGCGCGAAGCCGCGGTTCGGCACTGGACTGGTGTTACGGATGTGTGAGCGGCAGTCAGGCATTGAGCCTCGCGATCGAGCAGGCGTCAGCTCACATGCCCGCGCCCGCAGTGCCGCAGTTGGAACCGGACGATAGCAGGGTCCCGGACTTCCACTTATTCCGCCCCTACCCTTCACGTCTTCGACCCAGTGTTCTTGGGCTTCTCGCCCTTGTCGGACTCGGGTTCGACGTAAAGGATCTTGGCCTTCATGTGCGCACGCGTCTGTGCGCCGATCCACACGAGAGTCGTCGCGACCAGCGTGATCGCGAAGGCCCTCGGGTTGAACATGGTGGTGTTCTTGAATACGGCGACGAAGACGAACAGCAGGAGAAGCTGAGTCGTATAGAGCATCAGCCCCATCGCCTGGAACAGGTGGGGCAGGGACCGCGCGGTCCGCTGCAGGACCATGAGTCCGATCCCCATGAAGAGAATCACCACGATCGTCGCAACGACCGCGCCCAGGGCTCCCTTGCCGCCGGCCAGGCCACCACTGATCGCGGCGGCGACAGCACCGGCGACAGCGGTGGGTACGGCGGCTTGGAGGAGAGTCCGGACGTCGTTGGACGGCATGGCGGCAGCTCCGCTTGGAGGGGGTGGGCAGTGTGTCGTCATGGACGAGCGTAGGCCCGGTCCGAGTCGATGCCTCGGGCCGATGGACCGTGGTACTCAGGTCCTTCAACTCCGTCACCGGGCTTCGTGAACGGTATCACAAACTATTTGATGAGGTCTTTACCAAGAAAGTGTGCCTACTGTCACACGTGAGGGTGAACCTGCCCGTGTGAGCAAGACAACTCATTGCCTTGTCTGGTATTGCCCCTCGATGACCGAATCGTCAACGCGAAGAATCGGCCTTATCTCTGTCCGAAAAACGCGAACGGGGGCCGATCGCAGTCGCCCCGTTGACGCCGGAGACTCCCACGGCGATCGGGGTCCTCTCCTGGAGCTCCTGCCCCTCCTGCCCCATCTGCGTTTCCGGGCACCGCTGTTGGGCCTCGTCCGGAGATGACGCTGCCGCCGGAGATGACGGTTCCGCTTCGGGCGCCTCGCCCTTGCCGCGGTGCCTGCGGTAGCGAGGCGGTACGAACCGTTCCGCCCAGTACGGCGTCTGCGGGGTGAACCGGGGCATCAGCAGCAGTACGAGGCCCAGCGCGCTCAGCCCCATGACGACCAGCACGATCCACAGGGACGCCGAGTGCACCGAGTAGCCGACCGCGCCGAAGGCGATCAGGGCCGACCAGAAGTACATGATCAGCACGGACCTGCTGTGCGAATGACCGATCTCCAGGAGCCGGTGGTGGAGGTGCCCGCGGTCCGCCGCGAACGGCGACTGGCCGTTCCAGGTACGCCGCACGATCGCCAGCACCAGGTCGGCGGCCGGGATCGCGATGATGGTCAGCGGCAGCAGCAGCGGGATGAAGACCGGCAGCATCGCGTGGGTGGCCTCGCGCTCGCTGCCCGCGAAGAGCTTCATCGTGTCCGGGTCGACCTGCCCGGTGACGGAGATCGCGCCGGCCGCCAGCACGAGGCCGATCAGCATCGACCCCGAGTCCCCCATGAAGATCCGGGCCGGGTGCATGTTGTGCGGCAGAAAGCCCAGGCACATGCCCATCAGGATCGCCGTGAACAGCGTCGCGGGGGCCGCCGCCTCGATCATGTGCCCGTACCAGAGCCGGTAGGTGTACAGGAAGAACGCGGCGGAGGCGATGCACACCATGCCCGCCGCGAGACCGTCCAGGCCGTCGACGAAGTTGACCGCGTTGATGGTGATGACGACCAGGGCGACCGTGAGCAGCGTGCCCTGCCACTGGGTGAGCGCGACGGTGCCGACGCCGGGGATCGGCAGCCACAGGATCGTCAGGCCCTGGATGACCATGACCGCGGCGGCGATCATCTGCCCGCCGAGCTTGATCAGTGCGTCGATCTCGAACTTGTCGTCCAGGACACCGATCAGCCAGATCAGCGCGGCCCCGGAGAGCAGCGCCCGAGGTTCGTTGGAGAGCTGGAAGACGCCGTCGAGGTTGTACAGATGGGCCGCGACGATCAGTCCCGCGCACAGTCCGCCGAACATGGCGATGCCACCGAGCCGCGGTGTCGGTTCTCGGTGGACGTCACGCGCACGGATCGCGGGCATCGCCCCGACCGCGATGGCGAACTTGCGCACCGGGCCGGTCAGCAGATAGGTCACCGCGGCCGTGACACAGAGCGTCAGCAGGTAATCACGCACGGGCTGCCCCACAGATTTCGCCGGCCATCTCAGCCCACACCTTAACTACGTCGGACTCATGGTTGAGGACACGGAGACCGGGCGGACGGTTGCACCGACCACGTCTACCCCGGATACGGCGGATATTTCCGGGCCAGCTCCCGGACCGCCGCCCGGATGTCGCCCTCCTCACGTACCGCCGCGCCGAAGAGCACCGCCAGCCGCGCCATGTCGGTGTCGTCCATGCCCTGGGTGGTGACGGCCGCGGTGCCGAGCCTGATGCCCCGGGCGTCCCCGTACGGAAGCGCGCAGGTGTCCAGCACCAGGCCCGCCGCCGCCAGCCGGGCACGGGCGGTGGGCCCGTCGGTGCCGAGCGGTGCCGGGTCCGCGACGATCAGGTGGGTGTCCGTGCCGCCCGTGGTGACCTCGAAGCCCTCGGCCTCCAGACCGGCGGCCAGCACTCGCGCGTGGGCCACCACCCGGTGGGCGTACTCCGTGAACGCGGGTGTCGACGCCTCCCCGAAAGCGACGGCCTTCGCGGCGACGGTGTGCATCTGCGCGCCGCCCTGGGTGAAGGGGAAGACCGCCCGGTCGATCCGTTCGGCCAGCTCCGCACCGCACAGGATCATCCCGCCGCGCGGGCCGCGCAGCACCTTGTGCGTGGTCGCGCAGACCACATCGGCGTACGGCACCGGGCTCGGTGCCGCTCCCCCGGCGATCAGCCCCATCGGGTGGGCGGCGTCGGCGATGAGGTACGCGCCCACCTCGTCGGCGATCTCCCGGAAGAGCTCGTAGTCGGGGTGGCGGGGGTACGAGATCGAGCCGCTGACGATCGCCTTGGGGCGGTGTGCACGGGCCAGGGTGCGCACCTGCTCGTAGTCGATCAGGCCGCTCTCGGAGTCGACCCCGTATCCGATGAACTCGAACCAGCGGCCGGAGAAGTTGGCGGGCGAGCCGTGGGTGAGGTGTCCGCCGTACGGGAGGCCCATCGCCAGGACGGTGTCGCCGGGGCGCAGCAGGGCCGCGTACGCGGCGAGGACGGCGGAGGAGCCGGAATGCGCCTGGACGTTGGCGTGTTCGGCGCCGAACAGCGAGGTGGCCCGTCGGCAGGCGATGCGTTCGGCGGCATCGGCCTGCTCGCAGCCGCCGTGGTACCGGGCATCGGGGTAGCCCTCGGCGTATTTGTTGGCGAGCGGTGAGCCGAGGGCGGCGAGGACCGCGGGCGAGGTGAAGTTCTCGGCGGCGATCAGCTGGAGGGTGGTCGACTGCCGGTGCAGTTCGCCCAGCAGTACGGCCCCGATCTCCGGGTCCTCCCGCAGCAGGGCGCCGAAGTCCTGCGGCAGGGTGGTCCCGGTGTCGGAGGGGGGTGCGGCAGGAGTGGTGACCGGCATCTGACGGCTCCGGGCCTGGGGAGGGGTGCGCTGGCGACAACTTCAAATGTAGGCCCGGGAAGGCCCTCCTGCCCGCTGTGCGGCGACGTCGTACACCCGTTGGGCCCTCTGTACCCGGGCCCCGCGTACGGCTGTCAGAGTGGCGCGGGCACACCCGCCCTTCAGCGCGGGGCCGGCCCGCCGGTGAGCGCCGTGACAACCGGATCGAGGGCCTGGTCGAACACCATTCCCGACGCGCCCCTCGCACCGCTCGGCCCCGAAGGGCCTCCCCGGCTTCGGCCCGCTGCGCCGGCCTCCGGCCGCCGGGACGGGCGGCAGAGCCGCGACCTCAGCGGTCGGCCGTGATGCCCGTCAGGGCGGTGACAACCGGATCGAGAGCCTGGTTGATCTCGTCGCCGACGGACCGGAAGAACGTGATGGGGGCGCCGTACGGGTCGTAGACCTCGTCGGCCTCGGCGGTGGGGGCCAGCAGCCAGCCGCGCAGCGCGGCCGCGGCGCGGACCAGGGCGCGGGCGCGTTCGACGACGCCCTCGTCGCGGGCGTCGGGCAGCGTGGCGGGGTCTATGGCCCGGACCAGCCGGGTGAATTCCTTGAGGGTGAAGGTCCGCAGGCCGGCCGAGTGACCCATCGAGATGACCTGGGCCCGGTGGTCGCGGGTGGCGGTGAGCACCAGGTCGGCGCGGATCACGTGCTCGTCGAGCAGTTCCCGGCCGACGAAGCCGGTGGTGTCGGCGCCGAAGTCGGCGAGGACGATCTCGGCGTTGGCCTCCATGGGGGCGCCTTCGTGGCCCCAGGTGCCCGCGCTCTCCACGATCAGACCGCCCTGCCGCGGATCGCCGAGGCGGTCCACCAGGGCGTGCCGGGTCAGCCGCTCGGTGATCGGTGAGCGGCAGACGTTGCCGGTGCTGACGTGGAGGATGCGGAAAGTGTCGGCCTGCCCCGCTATGCCACGCCCCTCAGGGGCGGTCAATTGGCCACCTCGAGGTCGGGTACCACCTTGCGGAGTTCCTCGACGGAGAGCGCGCCCGCGCGCAGCAGAACGGGGACCTTGCCGGTGACGTCGACGATGGACGACGGCACGATGCCGGGTGTCGGACCGCCGTCGAGATAGACGGAGACGGAGTCGCCGAGCATCTCCTGGGCGGCGTCGCAGTCCTCGGGGGCCGGGTGTCCGGTGAGGTTGGCGCTGGAGACGGCCATCGGACCGACCTCGGTGAGCAGTTCGATGGCGACCGGGTGCAGCGGCATCCGGATGGCGACGGTGCCGCGGGTGTCGCCGAGGTCCCACTGGAGCGACGGCTGGTGCTTGGCGACGAGCGTGAGGGCGCCGGGCCAGAAGGCGTCGACGAGCTCCCAGGCCTGCTCGGAGAAGTCGGTGACCAGTCCGTGCAGGGTGTTCGGGGAGCCGATCAGGACGGGTGTCGGCATGTTGCGGCCGCGGCCCTTGGCGTCCAGCAGGTCGGCGACGCCCTCGGAACTGAAGGCGTCCGCGCCGATCCCGTACACGGTGTCGGTGGGCAGCACGACCAGTTCGCCGCGGCGGACGGCCGACGCGGCCTCACGCAGACCCGTCGTACGGTCGGTCGCGTCGTTGCAGTCGTATCGCCGTGCCATCAGCCGGCCTCCTCAAGCGTGTACGGGTATGGCGGGTACGGGTCGTGCGGGTGGTGGCCACCGGTCACGGCATGGCCTTGCGGGCCGTGGCGAACCGCGGCCGGTTGTTCAGGTCGGGGTGGTCGGCCGCGTCGGCCCAGCCGCGTTCCTCGGTGAAGATCCACGGCACCTGGCCGCCCTGGGTGTCGGCGTGCTCGATGACGACGAGACCGCCGGGGCGCAGCAGGCGGTGTGCGGTGCGTTCGATGCCGCGGATGGTGTCGAGGCCGTCCTCGCCGGAGAAGAGGGCCATCTCCGGGTCGTGGTCGCGGGCCTCGGGCGCCACGTACTCCCATTCGGTGAGCGGGATGTACGGGGGGTTGGAGATGACCAGGTCGACCTGGCCGTCGAGCTCGGGGAGGGCCGTGAGCGCGTCTCCCCGGTGGACGGTGACCCTGGACCCCTCGGCGTTCTTCCTGGTCCATTTGAGGGCGTCGTCGGAGAGCTCCACGGCGTGCACGCGGGAGCGCGGCACCTCCTGGGCCATGGCCAGGGCGATGGCGCCCGATCCACTGCACAGGTCGACGACGACCGGTTCGACGACGTCCATCGCGCGTACGGCGTCTATCGCCCAGCCGACGACCGATTCGGTCTCCGGGCGGGGGACGAAGACGCCGGGCCCGACCTGGAGTTCCAGGTAGCGGAAGAAGGCGCGTCCGGTGATGTGCTGGAGCGGTTCGCGGGCCTCGCGGCGGGCGATGGCCTCCCAGTACCGGGCGTCGAAGTCCGCGTCCGGCACATGGTGCAGCTCGCCCCGCTTGACGCCGTGCACGAACGCGGCGAGTTCCTCCGCGTCGAATCGCGGCGAGGGCACACCGGCGTCGGCCAGCCGCTGAGTGGCCTGGGCCACCTCGGCGAGCAGCAGGTTCATCGCGGTTCTCCGTACGGGTTACGGGGCGGGGCGGGCTTTGCTTACGCGGCGGCGAGCTTGGCGGCCGAGTCGGCGTCGACGCAGGCCTGGATCACGGCATCCAGGTCACCGTCGAGCACCTGGTCCAAGTTGTACGCCTTGAAGCCGACGCGGTGGTCCGAGATCCGGTTTTCCGGAAAGTTGTACGTACGGATCTTCTCGGACCGGTCGACCGTGCGCACCTGGCTGCGTCGTACGTCCGAGGCTTCCTGCTCGGCGGCCTCCTGGGCGGCCGCGAGCAGTCGCGAACGCAGGATACGCATGGCCTGCTCCTTGTTCTGGAGCTGGCTCTTCTCGTTCTGGCAGGAGGCGACGACACCGGTCGGCAGGTGGGTGATGCGGACCGCCGAGTCGGTGGTGTTGACGGACTGGCCGCCGGGGCCCGAGGAGCGGTAGACGTCGATGCGGAGATCGTTGGCGTGGATCTCGACGTCGACCTCCTCGGCCTCGGGCGTGACGAGCACTCCGGCGGCGGAGGTGTGGATACGGCCCTGGGACTCGGTGGACGGCACCCGCTGCACCCGGTGCACCCCGCCCTCGTACTTCAGCCGGGCCCAGACGCCCTGGCCGGGCTCGGTGGCGCCGTTGCCGCCCTTGGTCTTCACGGCGACCTGGACGTCCTTGTATCCGCCGAGCTCGGACTCGGTGGAGTCGATGATCTCGGTCTTCCAGCCGACGCGCTCGGCGTAGCGCAGATACATCCGCAGCAGATCGCCGGCGAACAGGGCGGACTCGTCGCCGCCCGCGCCCGCCTTGATCTCCAGGAGCACGTCCTTGTCGTCGCTGGGGTCGCGCGGGACCAGGAGGAGGCGGAGCTTCTCGGTGAGCTCTTCGCGCTGCTTCTCCAGGTCCTTGACCTCGGCGGCGAAGTCGGGGTCGTCGGCGGCCAGCTCGCGGGCCGTCCCGATGTCGTCCCCGGCCTGCTTCCAGGAGCGGTACGTGGCGACGATCGGGGTCAGCTCGGCGTAGCGCTTGTTGAGCTTGCGCGCGTTTGCCTGGTCGGCGTGGACCGCCGGGTCCGCGAGCTTCTTCTCGAGATCGGCCTGTTCGCCGATCAGTTCCTCGACCGCCTCGAACATCTTCGGGCTCCTGGTTTCTTCACTCAAACGTGCCTGCTGGACGGCGTGGTGCTGTCCGGGCGGGGTGCGGGGACGGCCCGTACCCCGGGCCGGAAAAAAACGCCGGTCTCGGCGCCCCCCGGGAAGAGGGCGCCGAGAACCGGCGCAGTGGCTCGCTACTTGCTGGCGGAGCCGGCAGCCTTGCCGAAGCGGGCCTCGAAGCGGGCCACGCGGCCACCGGTGTCGAGGATCTTCTGCTTGCCCGTGTAGAACGGGTGGCACTCGGAGCAGACGTCGGCACGGATGCTGCCGCCGCCGATGGTGCTCCGGGTCGTGAACGAGGCGCCACAGGTGCAGCTGACCTGCGTCTCGACGTACTCGGGGTGAATGTCGCGCTTCAAGGGTTTCTCCTAGGTTCGGGAGGGCACCGGGTCGTACGCGCGGATTGCGCGTCCGTGAACCGGGGCCGACGTACCAGTCTGCCAGGACCGGCCGTATCTCCCAAAACCGGGGGCAGGCCGCACCTATTCCCGGCCCGCCCGCTCACCGCACGACGCGGCCCGCGACGCCCTTGTCGCCCGCCGACTTCTCGGTGGCGGAGGCGGGGATCGCCCGGTCCTGCTTGAGCGCCGTCCAGACCTGCTGGGCGGACTCCTCCAGCGGTACGACGCGGTTCGGGTCGGCGGGGTCGTACTGCACGGGCAGGGTGACCATGTGGACGTTCTTCGAGGCGAGCCCCTTGAGGCCGTTCGCGAAGCCGGTGAGCTGCTTGACCGAACCCAGGTCGGAGTCGGTGGTGATGGCCTTGGTCGCGGTGTCGGCGAGGTCGAAGAGCGTCTTCGGGTTCGAGAACACCCCGACGCTCTTGGCCTGTTCCATCAGCGCCTTGATGAACGCCTGCTGGAGCTGGATGCGCCCGAGGTCGCTGCCGTCGCCGACGCTCTTGCGGGTGCGGACGAGGCCCAGCGACTGCTCTCCGTCGAGGGTGTGGGTGCCGGGCTCCAGATCCAGATGGCTCTTGGAGTCGTGGATCGCCTCGGTGGTGGTGATCTCCACGCCGCCCAGCTCGTCGATGAGCTTCTTGAAGCCGGTGAAGTCGACTTCGAGGTAGTGGTCCATGCGGATACCGGACATGGATTCGACGGTCTTGACCGCGCAGGCCGGGCCGCCGACCTCGTACGCCGTGTTGAACATGGCGCGCTGCTCGCCCGCGACGGTCTTGCCCGAGGTGTCGCCGGTGCAGTCGGGGCGGGTGACGAGGGTGTCGCGCGGGATGGAGACGACGGAGGCCGTCTTGTGGCCCTTGTTGAGGTGGACGATCATCGCGGTGTCGGAGCGGGCCGAGCCCTCGTCGGCGCCGTAGGCGGAGTTCGCGCCGGAGCGGGAGTCGGAGCCGAGCACGAGGATGTCCTCGGAGCCGTTGTCCACGTTGTCGGGGCGGTCCTTGCCGAGCGCCGCGTTGATGTCGACGGCCTTGAGATTGCCGTTGAGCTTGAGATAGGCGTATCCGAGTCCACCGCCACCGACGACCACGACACCGGCCAGGGTCCAGACGGCGATCACCGTCGCCCTGCGCCGGCGTGACGGCTTCTTCCGGCGCTTGCCGGTGGGACGTATTCGGCCGCCGCTCCCGCTCTGCTCGGTCATCCGTCTCCTTCGGTCGTCAGCTGTTTCCCGGCTGCCCCCAGCAGCGGTGTTCGAGCACGGGCGCATCGGCTCTTTCGTCTGCTTTGGCGACTTGTCGGTACTTCGTACGACGCCGCGGCACGAAGAAGGGTTGCACAGCGACCTGTCACGTCCGGATGAGGACGATGCAGGGACAAAAGGGATGCGCGGCGCCGGTGAACGGCTGGTGATCCCGCGCTCACCTGCGGTTTCTTGTCCAGTGCAGCCATGGGAGCGGCACCGGTCGCGACGCCCGTCATGTGGTGAAGGTCTCGGATCGACCGAAAGGGCCGGATCGACTGCGTCACATCCGCGCACCCCCACGGCACAGGGCCGCCCCCGTCACCGAAGTGACGGGGGCGGCCCTGTGGAATCAGTCGATCCGGTACGGCGGTCAGTCGTTGCCGTTACCCGGAGCCGGCGTCGTCTTCTGGATCTGGAGCAGGAACTCCGCGTTGGACTGGGTCTTCTTCATCCGGTCCAGGAGGAGCTCGATCGCCTGCTGCTGGTCGAGCGCGTGCAGCACCCGGCGCAGCTTCCAGACAATCGCCAACTCGTCGCTGCCGAGCAGGATTTCTTCCTTGCGGGTGCTGGACGCGTCGACGTCCACCGCCGGGAAGATGCGCTTGTCCGAGAGCTTCCGGTCGAGCTTGAGCTCCATGTTGCCGGTGCCCTTGAACTCCTCGAAGATCACCTCGTCCATGCGCGAGCCGGTCTCGACGAGCGCGGTGGCCAGGATGGTCAGCGAACCGCCGTCCTCGATGTTGCGCGCGGCACCGAAGAAGCGCTTCGGCGGGTACAGCGCGGTCGAGTCGACACCACCGGACAGGATGCGGCCGGAGGCGGGGGCCGCGAGGTTGTACGCGCGGCCGAGGCGGGTGATGGAGTCCAGCAGGACGACCACGTCGTGACCCAGCTCGACGAGACGCTTCGCGCGCTCGATGGCCAGCTCGGCGACGGTGGTGTGGTCCTCGGCGGGACGGTCGAAGGTCGAGGAGATGACCTCGCCCTTCACCGACCGCTGCATGTCGGTGACCTCTTCCGGACGCTCGTCGACCAGGACGACCATCAGGTGGCACTCGGGGCTGTTGACCGTGATCGCGTTGGCGATCGCCTGCAGGATCATGGTCTTGCCGGTCTTCGGCGGGGCCACGATCAGGCCTCGCTGGCCCTTGCCGATCGGGGCCACCAGGTCGATGATCCGCGTCGTCAGGACGTTGGAGTCGGTCTCCAGCCGGAGCCGGTCCTGCGGGTAGAGCGGGGTCAGCTTCTGGAACTCCGGGCGGCCGCGGCCGGTTTCGGGCGCCATGCCGTTGACGGAGTCGAGGCGGACCAGCGCGTTGAACTTCTCGCGGCGCTCGCCGTCCTTGGGCTGGCGCACCGCACCGGTGACGTGGTCGCCCTTGCGCAGGCCGTTCTTGCGGACCTGGGCGAGCGAGACGTACACGTCGTTCGGGCCCGGCAGGTAGCCGGAGGTCCGGATGAACGCGTAGTTGTCGAGGATGTCCAGGATGCCCGCGACGGGGATCAGGACGTCGTCGTCGGAAACGGGGACCTCGTTGGCGAACTCCTCCCGCCCACGGCGCCCGCGGCGGTCGCGGTAGCGGCCGCGACGGCCGCGGCGGCCACCCGCCTCGTCGTCGTAACCGTCGTCCTGCGGGCCGCTGCTCTGCTGGCTCTGACGCTGCTGGCGCTGGCCGCCCTGCTGGCCCTGGCCGCCGCCCTGCTCGTCGCCCTTGCCACGGCGGTCGCGCTGACGGTCGCGGCGCTCCCCGCGCTCGCCGCGCTCCTGGCGGTCGCCGCGCTGGCCGCGGTCCTGACGGTCGCCCCGGCGGCCCTCGGCCGTGTCGGCGGCCGCTTCGGCCTTGGCGTCGGCGCGGTCGTCGCCCTTCGGCTCGGCCTGCGTCTCCCCCTTGGCCTCGGCGGACGGCTTGCTCTCCGCCTTGGTCTCCGGGCTGCCCGCCTGAGCGGTGGCACGGCGCCGACGGCGCTCGCCCGCGGGCTGGTCGTCGCTGGCCGGCTGACCGGGAATGTCGATCTGCTGCTGGGCAGCGGCCTTCTCGGCGGGCGCGGCGGCCGCCGCCGCGTCCCCGGTGCGCGCCTTGGAGGTGGCACGGCGCTTCGGCTTGGTCTCGGCGTCCGCGGCGGGCGCGGCGGCCTTGGGCGCGGCCGTGCTACCGGCCTGCGTCTCCTTGATGACCTCGATCAGCTGGCCCTTGCGCATCCGCGCGGTGCCCTTGATGCCGAGGCCGGACGCGACCTGCTGCAGCTCGGCCAGGACCATGCCGTCAAGGCCGGTGCCGGAGCGGCGGCGCCGTGCGGTGGTGCCAGTGGCAGCACCTTCGGCGGGCGCAGCGCTGTCGACGCTCTTGTCGGCAGTCACGCCCATCAGATCGGTGGTGTCGCTCACGAAGGGTCCTTCCCTGGAGCGGACGTCGGCCTTCTGGCTCGGCGACCGGTTGTGCTGTCCGACTGCGGTCTTTTCTTGCGGACCGGGCCGGGGCGGTGGTCCGCCGGGTACGGCGGAGAGATGAAGGTGTGCAAGGGTCCGGCGCGAGCATCCCCCTGCTCGGCCCACTCCTGGACAAGCGAGGGGTGTCGTGCCGGTTCCGGAGCGTGCACGAAACTGCTCAGGCAGGCTGCTCAGGCAGTTGGGGAGGCTCCCGGAAGAATTGGTGGTCCCGGAAAGGGACACGAAGCAACGCGCCACATAGACGTCGGTTGCAGACTTGAGGTTAACACTACCGGCTCCAACAAACATTCCCCCTCTCACTCACCGGCAATCACGTCTCGGCTACGGGGCGAGCGGCAGCACACTCGCACCTGGGGCGTCGAGAGCGAGCCGATTGGCCGCCCATCCCTCGCCCGCCAGCCGTGCGACCTTGTCGGCCGCACCGTCCTCGACCAGTGCGAGCACGGTCGGCCCGGCACCGGAGATGACTGCGGGTACGCCGTCGGCGCGCAGTCGGTTCACGAGTTCCACGCTCTGCGGCATCGCCGGGGAGCGGTACTCCTGGTGCAGCCGGTCCTCGGTGGCGGTGAGCAGCAGCTCGGGGCGCCTGGTCAGGGCCTCGACGAGGAGCGCGGCACGGCCTGCGTTGAAAGCCGCGTCGACATGTGGGACCGCGCGTGGCAGCAGTCCGCGGGCGGTCTCGGTCAGGACCGGTCTGCCGGGGACGAAAACCACCGGAACGATGGAATCGGCGGGGTCCATCCTGATCGCGCGGGCCGATCCGCCGTCCGTCCAGGCAAGGGTGAAGCCGCCCAGCAGACAGGCCGCGACGTTGTCGGGGTGGCCCTCGATCTCGGTGGCGAGTTCCAGCAGCGCGGCGTCGTCGAGGCGGGCGTCACCGCCGGTCGTCACGGCGCGGGCCGCGACGATTCCGGCGCAGATGGCTGCGGAGGACGAGCCGAGGCCGCGCCCGTGCGGGATGCGGTTGGCGCACACGATCTCCAGGCCGCGGGGCTGTCCGCCGAGCAGGTCGAAGGCGGTGCGCAGGGAGCGTACGAGGAGGTGGCTCTCGTCGCGGGGCAGCGTGTCCGCGCCCTCACCCGCGATGTCGATGTGCAGTCCGGAATCGGCTACGCGTACGACGACGTCGTCGTACAGGCCCAACGAAAGGCCGAAGGCGTCGAAACCCGGGCCCAGGTTGGCGCTGGTCGCAGGGACGCGCACCCGGACGGCGGCGGCTCGGAAGGCGGGACCGGCCATCGCTTAGACGACTCTCCTTGTGAGGCGGCGGGGGTGGTGGAGCGGTTTCTCGAAGACGGCGGGAAGTCGTGGCGGCGGGGAGTGGAATTCCGGGGAGACCGACGGCCGCAACGGCCCATGCGCCGCGACAGATGCGGCGGGGTGGGTTGGTTACAGCTTATCGAAGGAAGGTTCTGTCGCGACATAGGGCGCACAGGAGGCGCACGATGCGTGTCGCCCGCCTCCTATGCGCTCTCCGCCCCGAAAAGGGACGGTTGGGCCGGGTTCCTGCCGACAGGTCGCCGCAGTTCCTGTCGGCGGTGCGCCGGGGACCCGCCGCCGGCGGGCCGGGCCGCCCGCCGACGACCGGTCCCGGCCGCTAGACGAGACCCAGCCTCTCGGCGGCGGTGGCCGCGTCGACCGGGACCGTGACCGGCTGCGGAGCACCTGCGACGGCCCAGTCGGGGTCCTTGAGCCCGTTGCCGGTGACCGTGCAGACGATCTTCTGGCCGGGGTCGACCTTGCCCTCCTCGGCGGCCTTCAGCAGACCGGCGACGGAAGCGGCCGACGCGGGCTCCACGAAGACGCCCTCCTGCGAGGCCAGCAGCCGGTAGGCGGACAAAATCTGGCGGTCCGTCACCTCATCGATGAAACCGCCCGATTCGTCCCGGGCGTCCAGCGCGTACTGCCAGGAGGCCGGGTTGCCGATCCGGATCGCGGTGGCGACGGTCGACGGGTCCTTGACGATCTCGCCGCGGACGATGGGCGCGGAGCCGGAGGCCTGGAAGCCCCACATGCGCGGGGTGTGCGTGGCCATGCCGTCGCCCGCGTACTCCTTGTAACCCTTCCAGTACGCGGTGATGTTGCCCGCGTTGCCGACCGGGAGGACGTGGATGTCCGGGGCGTCGCCGAGCGCGTCGACGATCTCGAACGCCGCGGTCTTCTGGCCCTCGATACGGACCGGGTTGACCGAATTGACCAACGCCACCGGGTAGTTGTCCGACAGCGAGCGGGCCAGCGTCAGGCAGTCGTCGAAATTGCCGTCGACCTGGAGGATCTTGGCGCCGTGCACGAGCGCCTGCCCCATCTTGCCGAGCGCGATCTTGCCCTGCGGCACGAGGACGGCGCAGACCATGCCGGCCCGTACCGCGTACGCGGCGGCGGAGGCGGAGGTGTTGCCGGTGGAGGCGCAGATGACGGCCTGCGCGCCCTCCTCCTTGGCCCGCGTGATGGCCATCGTCATACCGCGGTCCTTGAAGGACCCGGTGGGGTTGGCGCCCTCGACCTTGAGGTGCACCTCGCAGCCCGTGCGCTCGGAGAGGACCTGAGCGGGGACGAGCGGCGTACCACCCTCACGGAGCGTGACGACCGGCGTCGTGCTCGTGACCGGAAGGCGGTCCCGGTACTCCTCGATGATGCCGCGCCACTGGTGGGTGCCCTTGCTGGTCATGGGTCCTCACTCCCCTTCAACACGCATGATGCTGGCGACACCGCGCACGGTGTCGAGCTTGCGCAGCGCTTCGACGGTCGCCGAGAGGGCGGCGTCGGGCGCGCGGTGGGTGACGACGACGAGGGAGGCCTCGCCGCCCGCCCGTCGCCCGTCGCCACCCTGCTCGACGGCGGTTTCGTCGCCGCTGCCTGGATTCCTGCCCTGCTGGCGGACGGTGTCGATCGACACGCCCTGCTCGGCGAAGACCGTCGCGACCTGGGCGAGTACGCCAGGCCTGTCGGCCACGTCGAGGCTGATGTGGTACCGCGTGACGACCTCGCCCATGGGGCTGACCGGCAGACGGGTGTACGCGGACTCGCCGGGGCCGGTGGCCTCGTTCAGCTTGTTGCGGCAGACCGCGACCAAGTCGCCGAGGACCGCGGACGCGGTCGGCGAGCCGCCGGCACCGGGGCCGTAGAACATGAGCTGCCCGGCCGCGTCGGCCTCGACGAAGACCGCGTTGTACGCCTCGCGGACGGAGGCCAGCGGGTGGCTCAGCGGGATCATCGCGGGGTGCACACGCGCGGTGACGGACTGCCCGTCGGCAGCCCGCTCGCAGATGGCGAGGAGCTTGACGGTGCAGCCCATGCGGCGGGCCGAGGCGATGTCGGCGGCGGTGACCTCGGTGATGCCCTCGCGGTGCACGTCACCGATCCTGACCCGGGTGTGGAAGGCGATGCCGGCCAGGATCGCGGCCTTGGCGGCGGCGTCGAAGCCCTCGACGTCGGCGGTCGGGTCGGCCTCCGCGTAACCGAGAGCGGTGGCCTCGTCGAGCGCCTCGGAGTATCCGGCTCCGCTCGTGTCCATCCGGTCGAGGATGAAGTTGGTGGTGCCGTTCACGATGCCGAGGACCCGGTTGACCTTGTCGCCCGCGAGGGATTCGCGCAGCGGCCGTACGAGCGGGATGGCACCGGCCACGGCGGCCTCGTAGTACAGGTCCCGGCCGTGCTGCTCGGCGGCGGCGTGCAGTGCGGCGCCGTCCTCGGCCAGCAGCGCCTTGTTGGCGGAGACCACGCTCGCGCCGTGCTCGAAGGCGGTCGTGATGAGCGTACGGGCGGGCTCGATGCCCCCGATGACTTCGATGGCGACGTCGATGTCGCCCCGTTTGACCAGGGCCGTCGCATCGGTGGTGATCAGTGCGGGGTCGATGCCCTCCCGCACCTTGGAAGGCCGTCGCACGGCGACACCGGCGAGCTCGACCGGTGCGCCGATGCGCGCGGCGAGGTCGTCGGCGTGCGTCGTCATGATGCGCGCCACCTCTGAGCCGACCACTCCACAGCCCAGCAGCGCCACCTTCAGCGGACGCGTACGCATCATCCGACCTCGTTTCCTTTACATCTGATGTGTGGTCCAGTCTCACTCACCGGACGGGCGTTCCTGCCACCCGTCCGGATCCTGAGACATCTATGGGGGTCCTGGGGTAAACCCCGGGAAAAACGGCATCAGCCGACATCCAGACGCAGGAGATCTTCCTCCGTCTCGCGCCGGACGATCACGCGCGCCTCTCCGTCGCGCACGGCGACGACGGGCGGGCGAAGAGCATGGTTGTAGTTGCTCGCCATGGAGCGGCAGTACGCACCGGTGGCGGGGACGGCGATCAGGTCGCCGGGCGCCAGGTCGGACGGCAGGAACGCGTCCTTGACGACGATGTCGCCGCTCTCGCAGTGCTTGCCGACGACGCGGACGAGCATGGGCTCGGCGTCGGAGGTGCGCGAGACGAGCGCCACGGAGTACTCGGCGTCGTACAGCGCGGTGCGGATGTTGTCCGACATGCCGCCGTCGACGCTGACGTACGTGCGCAGCCCCTCCAGGGGCTTGATGGTGCCGACCTCGTACAGCGTGAAGGCGGTGGGGCCGACGATGGCGCGTCCCGGCTCGACGGAGATCCGGGGGGTGGCGAGCCCGGCCGCCTCGCACTCGCGGGTGACGATGTCGCCGAGCGCCTTGGCGATCTCGTGCGGCTCGCGCGGGTCGTCCTCGGAGGTGTAGGCGATCCCCAGCCCGCCGCCCAGGTCGATCTCGGGCAGCTCGACGCCGTGCTCGTCGCGCACCTCGGCGAGGAGCTGCACCACGCGCCGGGCGGAGACCTCGAAGCCCGCCATGTCGAAGATCTGCGAGCCGATGTGCGAGTGGATGCCGATGAGTTCCAGACCGTCGAGGGTGAGTGCCCGGCGCACCGCCTCGGCGGCCTGCCCCCCGGCCAGCGCGATCCCGAACTTCTGGTCCTCGTGCGCGGTCGCGATGAACTCGTGGGTGTGCGCCTCGACACCGACCGTCACCCGGATCTGCACCCGCTGCCGCTTGCCGAGCCGCTGCGCTACGTGCGCGACCCGGGCGATCTCCTGGAAGGAGTCGAGCACGATCCGTCCGACACCCGCGGTGATCGCCCGCTCGATCTCCGCGACGGTCTTGTTGTTGCCGTGGAAGGCGATGCGCTCAGCGGGCATCCCGGCGTCCAGCGCGCAGGTCAGCTCGCCCCCGGAGCAGACGTCGAGGTTGAGTCCCTCCTCATGGAGCCAGCGCACGACGGCCCGCGACAGGAACGCCTTGCCGGCGTAGAACACATCGGCGTTCCGCCCGAAGGCGACGGCCCAGGCCCGGCAGCGGGCCCGGAAGTCGCTCTCGTCGAGGAAGTAGGCGGGAGTGCCGAACTCCTCGGCCAGCCGCGTCACTTCGATCCCGCCGACGGTGACCGCGCCGTCCGCGTTCCGGGCGACGGTACGGGCCCAGACCTTCTCGTCCAGGGCGTTGAGGTCGGCGGGCGGGGCCGTGTAGTGCCCCTCGGCCAGGACATCGGCGTGGCGGGGTCCGGCGGGGTGTGCGGATCGGCTCATCGTGTTGCTCTGCTCTCTCGGGTCTCTCAGAGGACTTCGGGTGCGCTGATGCCGAGCAGGGACAGGCCGCCTGCCAGCACCGTCCCGACGGCCTCGGCGAGGGCGAGCCGGGAGCGGTGGGCGGCCGAGGGTTTCTCGTCACCGACGGGGAGCGGCGGGGCACCGTCGTGGAAGTCGAAGAACGCCTGCGCGACCGCTTCCAGCTGCCGGGCGACCCGGTCGGGCTCGCGGTGGCGGGCGGCGGCGGCGAGCACACCGGGATGGTCGGCGAGAAGCGCACCGAGCACGGGTGCCTCCACGCTCTCCTCGTACGCGGCGCCGAACCCGAGCTGCTCGGCGTTCCGGCTCAGGGCGCGGGTCCGGGCGTACGCGTACCGCACCAGGAACAGCGGGTTGCCCTCCCGCTGCACGAGGAGCTCGCCGCTGCCCGCGCCCCGGGCGCGGTCGTGCGGGGCGGGCCGCAGCAGTGCCCAGCGCGCGGCGTCGGTCCCGAGCCGCTCGAAGAGATCACGGTCCGGGGCGGGCACGGGCACCACGTGCAGCGCTTCCCCGCCGGCCGCCCGGTCCCCGACCTCGGCCCCCTGGGCCCGGAGCAGCCGCTCGACGGTCTCGGTGACGACGCGGGCGCGCAGCTCGCCGACGGGCGCGAAGGAGGCCGTGACGCCGGCGAGGGCGTCCCCGTGCCCGTACTCGGTACCGCCCGCCCCGATGGCCCGGACCAGTGCGTCGACGGGGTCCTGGCCGCCGAGGGTGAAGTTCAGGAACCCGGGCCCGGTGACCTCGACGCCGCCGATTCCCGGCGCCCCCTGCACCCGCTCCCGAAGGATCTCGGCGACCTCCCTGGCCGGCAGCGCGGCGGGCCCGGCCAGCTGGAGGGCGACGGCGCAGGCGTAGTCCCCACGCCCGCCGGGCCGGGTCCGTTCCACCCGCACGCGCGCGGGCACGGGCGCGCGCAGGGCGTCCTCGTCGACCGCGCGGCGCACGGCGTGCAGCACGGTCCTGGAGAGATCGGCGGGGGTCACAGGACAAGCGTATGGGAGGACGGGGGCTGCCTCGCGACCCGGTTTCGCCATACGGTCACCCGGTGGCGCTCTCCGCCCTCCCGGCACCGTGCCTGCCGTCGAGCGGCGGCGGGTCCTCCCGGTCCATCAACTGCCGCACGAGCCGCACCAGCTCACTCGGCTCGAAGGGCTTCGCCAGGAACGCGTCGACCCCTGCGGCGACCCCGGTGTCCACCTCGATGGGAGTGCAGGCACTGATGATCGCCACGGGCACATGTCTGGTCCGCGGATCGGCACGCAATCTGGTGGCGGTCTGCAGACCGTCCAGCCGGGGCATGACGACATCGAGCGTGATCACATCGGGACGGACCCCATGCACCAGATCCAGACACTCGACACCATCGGCCGCGGTCACGACCTCGAAGCCCTCAAGCTCGAGGTTGACCCTGATCAACTGCCGGATGACCTTGTTGTCGTCGACAACAAGCACGCGGCCACACGCCCCTGACACCCTTCGAGAGTAGGTGGGACGTAGGGGCTGCGTCCGGGTTTTGCCTATTTCCGACCCCGGACGAGTGGTGCGGGAGGTGGCCGGATGTACGCATGACGTTCCGTCCCCACCCGTTCCGGGGGCCCGCGCAGCCACCCCGGGAGCGCCGAAATACCTGTTCACGGACACCCTGTGGAAGCTGGTAGTGTTTCCCCCGTCGCCGAGCAACACAGCGATACGCCCCCGTAGCTCAGGGGATAGAGCATCGGCCTCCGGAGCCGTGTGCGCAGGTTCGAATCCTGCCGGGGGCACTTCGATCGAAGTGCCTAAAGACCCCGTCATCAGCGGAAACGCTGAAGCCGGGGTCTTCGCGTATGCGCAGGCGCGTACCGCGCGTGAGGCGGTCGATGGCGCCCGTCCATTCCGGCAGCCGGGCCTGCGAACGTTCCGCCGGGCGTCGGGCGTCGGCCTCAGGACCAGTACGTCACGGAGAACCTTGCCCATGGCGGCCTCCGCGTGGGGCCGGGCGGCTTCCGGTGCCGCGTCGGCGGGCTACTGGTCCATGTCCTCCGGTCCGCCGGAGCCGATCTGTTCCGCTCGCAGCGCCAGGTCCTGGAGCACGTCGGAGGAGGACACATCCGTCTGCCCGGAGTCGTGCACCTGGGCCAGCATGGCGAAGGCCAGGGTGAACGCGCCGACCAGCTGCTCCACCGCGCCGCCGACCTCCCGGCCGACGAGGGCCGCGACCTCTTCGATCGAGGCGTCCTCGGGGATCGTGATCCGGGGCATCGTCTCGTTCAGGAGCGCGGTCACCACGCTCGAATCGGTTTCCACGTCGTCACGGTCGACGTTCTCTTCGAGGAGCCGACGGATCTCCCCCGCCTCCGTGAGGATTCCCACCACACGCTTCACTACTTCGCTCTGCTCCATCCAGCGAGCATAGGCGCGGAGCAGTGCGGTCGGTGATCAGCCAGCCCTTCGCGCCACCACCGGTCCGGGTTCGGACGGGACTGCCCGCCCATCCGGCCGCCCGCCCGTGAGCCCCGGAGACGGCGGGAGCGGGCCGGGCCTCGGCGGGTCGGCCGGGTGCAGGTACTGGAACACGTATACGGGAACCTTCCCTGCCCCTGGTGCTGTTCATTGCCGTCACCGCCCTGTCCTCCGTCGTCCTCCGGCCCCGGAGCTGGTCCGCGCCGTCACCGGCTCCGCAGCGGGCGGTCGGAGAGCCGGTCCGATGGGGAGCACGCCCGGCGCCGCTCGGACCGTCCGCCGACGCCCGGCTCTCCGGCGGTGACGCCCCCGGGCGGGCCCGGAGTGTGCCGCTCCCTCGTGGCCGATTCCACAGAGCGCCCCTGCCGAGGCACGCGCCAGTCGCGGGGCACGGGCCCGCGACATCGCCGTCGCCGCGGAGATCGCCGGCACGCGGTCGGCGGCCGGCAGGCATCTGCCGCCCTCGGGACGGGCGGGCGGGGCCCGGATGGAACTGGTCATCAGCAACGACGGGGTCGACGGGGTCGAGATCCTGTACACCGGGCCAGTCACGGGGAGGACCGGCATAGGGGGCTGCGCCGGTTGCAGGTCGTACTCCTGGGTGAGCGGGTCCCTGTCGGCCTGCAAGGCCGAGGGGAAGAGCTATCCGCATGTCACGCTGTGGCTGCCCGCGGGTGAGTACCACTTCCTGCACAAGCGCCGAGGAGGCCCCTCCTCCGGTGCGGGCGTGACGAGTTACGCGGACGGTTCGAAGATCCAGCCCGGGTATCGGTACACCGGCTGCACGTACATGACCAGTTCGCCCTCCCTCGGCATCGGCCCGGCGGACACGGCCTCGAACACCTGAGGGTGCATTTCCACAGATTCTCCACCAACCACCCTATGAATGCGCTCACTTGGTCGATTCTTGGTGAATGCATGCCCCCTACATGAGGGGTTCCTCGCCAGAGTGGCGCATTACATGTGCACATCATCCGGCACATGCACCACACGCGAAGACCCACATCGCAGGGGGTTACATGAGAACCAGCCGCGCGAGAAGTCGCGCCGCGCTGAGCATGGCAGCGACACTGCCGCTGCTTGCCGGTGCACTCGCCCTCGGAATACCGAACGCCAGCGCGGACTCCGCGCCGAGCGGACGGGACGCGCTGCAGGGCACCAAGCCCGCCTGGGCGACCGCCGAGGCCGACCAGGGGGCCACGGCCGGCAGCGGCAAGGTCAGTGTCCGGGTCCATCTGGCCGGACGCGACGCGAAGGGGCTGGCCGCGTACGCCGCCGCCGTGTCCGACCCCCGGTCCGCCTCCTACGGGAAGTACCTGAGCGCCGAGCAGGCGCAGGCCCGGTTCGGTGCCACCCAGCAGCAGATCGACCAGGTCAGCCGCTGGCTGAAGACGAACGGGCTGACCGTCACCGGCACCAACCGGCACTACGTCTCGGCCACCGGTGATGTCGCCGCCGCCGAGAAGACGTTCGGCACCCAGCTGCGCAACTACCGCAAGGGCGGCCGGACCTACCGCGCCCCTGCGTCCACCGCCTCCGTGCCCACCGCGCTGAGCGACGCCGTTCTCGCCGTCTCCGGCCTGGACAACGCGCCGCACAAGTCGAGCCACGACGAGACGCTGCCGCCGCCGGACGCGGTGTTCCGCAACTCCGGCCCCTTCTCCTCGTACTTCGGCTCCAAGACCGCGTCGGCGCTGCCGAGCGCCTACGGGTCGAAGGTGCCGTACGCCGTCAAGGGCTACACCGGCAAGCAGCTGCGCGCCGCCTACGGTGCGGGCAAGTGGACCGGCAAGGGCGTCACCGTCGCGATCACCGACGCGTACGCCTCGCCGACCATCGCGAAGGACGCCGCCGAGTACGCCAAGCGCAACGGCGACGCCCCGTACCGCCGCGGCCAGCTCAGCCAGGTGCTGCCGGCCGACTACACGAAGACCGAGGAGTGCGGGGCCTCCGGCTGGTACGGCGAGGAGACCCTCGACGTCGAGGCCGTGCACGCCGTCGCGCCCGCCGCCGACATCGTGTACGTGGGAGGCGCCTCCTGCTACGACGCCGACCTGCTCGACTCGCTGAACAAGGTCGTCGACAACCGGCTCGCGGACATCGTCTCCAACTCCTGGGGCGACGTCGAGGCCAATGAGACGCCGGACATCGCCGCCGCGTACGACCAGATCTTCAAGATGGGCGCGATCGAGGGCATCGGCTTCTACTTCTCCTCCGGCGACGACGGCGACAACGTCGCGTCGACGGGTACGAAGCAGATCGACGTCCCGTCCAACTCCGCCTGGGTGACCTCGGTCGGCGGCACCGCGCTCGCCGTCGGCAAGAACGACACGTACCAGTGGGAGACCGGCTGGGGAACGCTGAAGGCCGACCTCGCCGGCGACGGCAAGAGCTGGACCGGCTTCCCCGGCGCGTACACCTCCGGCGCGGGCGGCGGCACCAGCTCGACCGTGAAGCAGCCGTTCTACCAGCGCGGCATCGTCCCGGACTCGCTCGCGCGGGCGAACGGGAAGAACCGGATGCGCACGGCTCCGGACATCGCGGCCGTCGCCGACCCGAACACCGGCTTCCTGGTCGGCCAGACCCAGACGCTGCCCGACGGCTCGCTCGGCTACGACGAGTACCGCATCGGCGGTACGTCGCTGGCCGCGCCGGTCATCGCCGGTGTCCAGGCGCTCGCGCAGCAGGCCCGCCACGGGCTGCCGATCGGTTTCGCCAACCCGGCGATCTACGCCCGGTACGGCTCGAAGGCGTACCACGACGTCACCGACCACCCGCTGGGCCCGAACCGCGACCTCGCGGTGGCCCGGGTCGACTTCGCCAACGGCGTCGACGCGGCGGACGGCGTACTGACGTCGGTGCGGAGCCTCGGCAAGGACGCCTCACTCAAGGCGGTCAAGGGGTATGACGACGTGACGGGTGTCGGGACTCCGGCGGCCGGATATGTGAACTCGTACCGCCGGCACTGACGCGTACGCGTCGATGTGCGCCCACGGGCGCCGACCCGCCTCATCATGCGTCGACGGCCGTCCCGGGATTCGGACTCCGGGGCGGCCGTCGGCCGTGTGTAAGGCCGTGTGGGGGCCGTCCGCGCCTCGCCGGTGGGTGCCGTGGGCGGAGCTTTCCGTGCGCGGCGCTTCCCGTGGGCGGTGCTTTGGCCCGGTGGTGTGCGCGGGCTGCGCGGCGCCGGGCACAGGGCTCTCTACCGAGCGTCGTGCGCAAGGCTGCGTGGTGCCTGTCCGGTACTCAGGCCGAGGCTCGCTTGCGGGGGGATGCCTTCTTCGTCGTCGACTTCGCGCCCGCCTTCGGGGCCGACTTCGCGGTGGTCTTCTTCGCCGAGGCCGCTGAGACCGCCGAGGCCGCTGCGGACTTGGCGGACGATTTCCCCGTCGACCGTGCGGCGGTCTTCTTGGCGGGGGCCCTGCTCGCCGCCGTCTTCTTGGCGGCCGACCTTCCGGTGGTCGCCGCGGCCTTCTTCTTCGCTCCGGTGCCGCCCGACTTCTTGCGGCCGGTGAGCGAAGTGACCTTGGCCACGGGCGCGTTCGCCGATTCCTCCTCGGGCTCCTCCGCCGGTTCCGCTGCCGGCTCCTCGCCCCGGGCCTCCTTCGCCGCCCGGACACTGTTCTCCAGCGCTGCGACCAGGTCGATGACCCTGCCGCCGCCGGTTCCCTCCGCCTCCGCCGGCTCCACGCTCCGGCCTTCGGCCTTCGCCGCGATGAGCTCCTCGACCGCCTCGCGGTAGTCGTCGTGGAGCGCGTCCATGTCGACCTCGCCGAGCGTGTCCATCAGCGCGTCGGCCAGGTCGAGTTCGGCGTCGCGGACCGTGACCTCGGACTCCGGGGCGATGCCCTCGGGGCTGCGGATCTCGTCCGGCCAGAGCAGGCCGTGCATGGCGATCACATCGTCGACCACGCGCAGCATGCCGAGCCGTTCACGGCCGCGGAGCGCGTACTTCGCCAAGGCGACCTTCTCGCTCCGCTTCAGCGCCTCGCGCAGCAGGGTGTACGGCTTGGCCGCCGGGACTCCGTTGGCGGAGAGGTAGTACGCCGCGTCCATCTGGAGCGGGTCGATCGAGGCGGCCGGCACGAACGCGACGATCTCGATCGTCTTGGCGGTGGGGAGCGGGAGCGAGCCGAGGTCCTCGTCGGTGATCGGGATCATCGAGCCGTCGGCGTCCTCGTACGCCTTGCCGATCTCGGCCGGGCCGACCTCCTCCTCGTCGATCTCGCAGACCTTCCGGTAGCGGATCCGGCCACCGTCGGTGAGGTGGATTTGGCGGAAGGAGACCGAGTGGTTCTCGGTGGCGTTGACCAATTTGATCGGAATGCTGACCAGCCCGAAGGAGATGGCGCCGTTCCATATGGATCTCACGTTCACCCCTTGTGTCCAACAGCCGCTTGTAGATCCGCGCGGAATCCCAGATCCCGTGGCCGAATCCCACGGACGGCGGCCACTCGGTGGCCGATCGGTCACGGATCAGAGACTCCCAGGTCAGCCTGCACATTCTTCAGAGCGGGACGGAAGTGGTACGGACCTTCCATGGACAGTCTCGCGGCGGTTCGGCCTCTCCGCCACCGGCCCGCTGCGGGGGTGGTTCCTGAGCGGTCACGTTGTCACGCTCCGTGTTCACCGCTCGCGACGAGGAATTCGCGCGCTTGTGGGCCGAGCGGGACATCAAGGTCAACGGCCGCGGGCGCAAGGAGATGCGGCATCCTGACGTCGACGTGCTCACGGTGGATTTCGAAGTGCTCATGCCACTTCAAGATCCGGACCAGCGGTTGGTGATCTACCGCGCCGTGGACGAGGAGAGCCCGTCGGCATTGGACCGGTTGTGCACACGGTGATGCCGAACCATCCATTCATGCACGGTCCGGGTACCGGTCCCGGCCTGATTCCCGATCACGTGCTCGTACGCGTCGAGGCGCGCCTCGACTGCCGCTTCCCTCACCTCAAACAAGGGCGCTGCTCAGGGACTTGAGGACTCGCGCGGTGGCGCCCAGTTCCTTTGTTACCAAGTGCGGACAAGAACTCGGTGAACAACTCCTGCCCGGGTGCCATCTCACGGGTTGCAGCGAACAGCAGATCCGGCCGGACGCCCTGCGGGAGCAGGCGCGGGTGCCGCATCCTGATATCCCATGGGGGCTTCAACAATGACCACTCGCCGTGCTCGCCGTACCGCCCGTTCCATCGGCCTGGTGGCCGTCGCCGCCGCTGCGGCCTTCTCGCTGACCGCCTGCCAGAGCGGGGGCAGCGACGCCGCCGCCGGCCCGGGGAAGAAGATCTCCGACTCCGCCTCCCACTCCACCGGTAGCGGTGAAGCGGCCGGCGTCGCCAAGACCGGCGCATACGAGGTCCAGACCAGCATGTGGACGGGGACGTCCACCGCGCACCGCACCGCCACGTCAGCCGCCAAGGCCAAGGCGGCGTCCCCGGTCCGCACCCAGAAGCTGGCGGACGGCAGCAAAGCCGAGATCTACGAGCTCGGTGCCCTGCACTACCGCGCCAAGATCATCAGCCGCGGTTCGGTTCTGGCCACGCTGGAGACGAAGGGGTACGACGCCGGGCTCGACGCCAACGACATGTTCGTCGTGCTCACGCTGGGCGGCGAGGTCCACTCCTGGATGGGCGGCGGACACACCGGACCGGGCACCTTCAAGCTCGCGGGCGGTTGGACGGCCAAGGTCACGAAGCTCGGCGACCTGCGGTACCGCGCGCAGATCCTCGGCCGCGAGGGCGCGGTGGAAGCCACGCTGGACGCGAACCAGCACGACGCCGGGCTCGACGCCAACGGCGTATACATCGTGCTCAGCGCCGGCGGTGTGATCAGCGCCCACCTGTAGACGCCTGTCCGGCTGCGCGTCGGCCCCTGCAATCCGCGAACGTGTGAGGGTTGTCGTATGACGCCGATCACAGAGGTGGAGGGGCGGCGGCTGGCGCTCAGCAATCTCGACAAGGTGCTGTATCCGGCCACCGGAACCACCAAGGGCGAGGTGCTCCACTACTACGCGATCACCGCGGCGAAACCCCTGCTGGCGCACCTGCGCGACCGGCCCGTGTCCTTCCTGCGCTACCCGGACGGGCCGGACGGGCAGCTCTTCTTCACCAAGAACCCGCCCCCGGGTACGCCGTCCTGGGTACGGACCGCCCCTGTGCCGCACCACGAGGAGAAGCAGGCCACCCAGGTGGTCGTGCAGGATCTCGCCTCCCTGACGTGGGCGGCCAACCTGGTGGTGGAGTTCCACACTCCGCAGTGGCGGGCCGATGCGCCCGGGATCGCCGACCGGATGGTGTTCGACCTGGACCCCGGCGCGCCCGCGACCGTTGTGGAGTGCTGCGCGGTGGCGGTGTGGCTGCGCGGGCGGCTGGCGGCGGACGGCTTGCCCGCGTACGGGAAGACCTCGGGGTCGAAGGGGCTGCATCTGCTCGTACCACTGGAGCCGACCCCCGCCGATCGGGTGTCGGCGTACGCGAAACGGCTCGCCGTCGAGGCGGAGCAGGAGCTTCCGGAGCTGGTGGTGCGCCGGATGAAGCGGGCCCTGCGGCCGGGGAAGGTGTTCGTCGACTTCAGCCAGAACGCGGCGGCGAAGACGACCGCCACCCCCTACACGCTGCGCGCCCGGCCCGAGCCGACGGTCTCGGCGCCCGTCACCTGGGCGGAGATCGAGGAGTGCCGGACGCCGGGGAAGCTGGTCTTCCTGGCCGGTGACATGGGCGCGCGGCTGGAGCGGTACGGGGATCTGCTCGGCCCGCTCATCGACGCGGACCGGGCCCGGCCGCTGCCGATCTCGCGGTAGGCGGAGCCGGGGCGGGACGCCGCTGCCTCCGGGACCGGGGCGAGGGCCAGGGCTGAGGCCGGGGTGAGCGCCGGGGCCGGAGTCGGGGCTGAGGCTGGACGGCGTCGGGATCGGGATCGGGGCCGGAATGGAACGCCCGGGCGTCCGAGGGCGGAGTGGTCGTCCGGCGTCCTGGGGCCGGAACGCGCGCCGACCGGAGGGGCGGCTGTCCGGTCCGGTCCGTCAAGACGGCCGGAATTCGCCCCTTCAACACATAGCGTATGGCGGACGATCTTGTCATGTCCGTAAGGAAAAGGCCGCATGTGGAGGGCGGATCGTCCGAGCCGTGGTGCACACTCCTCGCAGACACTGCTTCGTGGAGTTGCGTGGGGAGGCGATGGCGTGTTCGCAGGGATCGACGAGGTCGACTGGGCCTCGATGGAGCATGCCTACGGGCCTGCCGATGATGTGCCGGTGATGCTGCGGGGTCTCGCGTCCGGTGATCCGGTGGAGCGCGAGGCGGCGCTGGACGGCATGTACGGGGCCGTTCACCACCAGGGTGATGTGTACGCCTGCACGCTGGCCTGCATTCCTTTTCTGTTCGAGCTGGTCGTGGATCCCGGGATTCAGGACCGGGGCAGCATCGTCGAGCTGCTCACCAGCATCGGCGGCATCGATCTGGACGAGGACGACGAGGACGAGATCGACGAGGAGGAGATCGAAGGCGCGGCGAACTACGCGATGGCGGCGACCGCCGTCGCCGCGGGCGCCGGGGTGTTCTGCGAGCTGATGGCCGACGAGGACCCGGGGGTGCGGCTCGCCGCGCCCCTGGCGCTCGCCACGCTCCACAACCACCCGGTGCGGGTTCTCGCCCTGCTGCGGGAGCGACTGCCGGTGGAGCCGGCCGAGGAGGTGCGGCTCGCCCTGGTCGAGGCCGCCGGGCGGGTCGCTCTGCGGCATCGCGCGCTGGCCGAGCAGGCGGCCGGCTGGCTGACCCGGCTCGCCGGTGAGGGGTTCGCCCCGGGGCTGCGGCTCGCAGCCCTGGCCCAGTTGGCTCGGTGCGCGCCGGATGCGCTGCCGGGCGATGTCGTGCGCGTGGTGACCGGGCTGCTGCGGCAGCTGCGCTCGGCGCCGCCGCGCCGGTCCGGGGCGGCCCCCGTCGGCGAGGCGCAGGCCGGCCGGACCGAGCCGGTCGCGGCCGCCGACGCGCCCGACGAGTCGGCCGGGACCGGGGAACCGCCCGCGGACGAGCGGGCCGCGCCGGCGACCCGGGTGGGGCAGCTGCGGGCGTTGTCCGAGGAGGACGCGCCGGGGCCCGGTGCCCCCTGGACGGCGGATCTGCTGCGGACGCTGCACGTCGGGCTCGACGACCGGGTCGCCGAGCGGACGGCACTGCTGGCGGACCAGCTGCGCAGCCCCGACCGCCGGCAGCGCATCGACGCGCTGCGGATGAGCAGCGGGCTGATCCGGGTGTGGCGCGGCTCGTACGAGGAGCTGGTCCGGCTGGTCGGTGAGCAGCTCGCGACCCCGGAACCGCAGCTGGCCGGGGCGGCGGCGCATGTGCTGGAGGAGCTCTTCGGGCTCGCCGCGCCCGCCGCCGACGCGCTGGCCGCGCGGGTGGCGGCGGACCCCGATGCCTGGGTGCGGGACTGGCCGAGCGGCCCCGCGGGGCTCGGCAGCGCGGTGAAGGCGCTGGCCCGGCTGGGCGACGCGCGGGCTGTCCCCGCTCTGGCCGCGGCACTGGAGCGGCCCGAGGTGCCGCACGATGTGGGGTTCGCCATCGGCTGTCTGGGCACGGCGGCGGCCCCCTTGGCCGCGGTGCTGCGCCGCAGGCTCGGCGAGGTCCGGCTCGACGAGGCGGCGTACGACCGGGCGGGCCCGCTGCTCACGGGGCTGGCCGCGCTCCGGGCGGACGAGGCGATGCCGGAGGTGCTGCGGGTGCTGCGCGGCGCGCCGGAGCACCGGGGCCAGTGGCTGCGTACGGCGGCGCTGCGGGCGCTCGGTTCGTTCGGGCCCGCGGCGCACAGTGCCGTACCGGAGCTGCGTACGCTGCTGCGCCGCCCCGGAAGCACCTCGGCGATCGAGGTGGCGGAGGCCCTGTGGGCGGTGGCCGGGGATGCCGACGCGGTGCTGCCGGTGCTCATAGACGGCCTGCAGGCGGAGCGCCTCCACGAGCGGCGCTCCGCGGTGAACGCGCTGGGCAGGCTCGGGACGCGGGCGGCGGTGACCGCGCCCCGGCTGCGCGCGCTGCTCCGGCACGAGGATCCGTTGCTGCGGGTGGACGCGGCGGTCGCGCTGTGGGACGTGTCCGGGCGGGCCGACGAATCCGTGCCGGTGCTTTTGGCGGCCTGGGAGCACCACCGCCATGTTCGGGTCCGGGTGGCGGAATGCCTGGCGCGGAAGGGGGCCGCTGGTGCAGGGTCTGACGCGGAGCACGTGCTGCGCGCCGAGCTCGCCTCCGTACGCCGTCACAACGCGATGGACGGCGGATTCGGCAGCCACGACACATACGAGGACGAAAAGCTGCTGGCGCTCTGCCGGCAGGCTCTCCTGGGTGATACGGGGAAGGGACCCACCATATGATCATCTTCGGTACACGGGGATATCTATACCAACTGGCCATCCTGACGCTGGTCTGCGGCTGGTGCGGCAATCCGGCCGCGCACACGCTGCGCAAGCGCGTCACCAAGTTCACGCTGTTCTTCGTGCCGCTGTTCCCGTTCTCGACGAAGTTCGCCACGCAGTGCACGTTCTGCGGCGGGGAGCAGCAGATCCCGAAGGAGCAGGCCGAGCAGCTGCTGGCGCAGAATGCCGCGTCGCAGGACGGCAACCCGTTCGGTCAGGCGCAGGGGCAGGGGCAGGCGCAGCCGGGATACGCGCCGGGCGGACAGGGGCAGAACCCCTACCAGCACTGACGCAGCACCCCGGGGCGACATCCGGAGCGGCGCCCGAACGGCAGTGAGCGGCGCCCGAACGCATTAAATAGGCATAACAGACTTCCTTCCGAATAAGGTCTATGCAGCATGGATCGCGGGGAAGGGAGGGTGTGATGCGTTCGCAGCGCCGGGTGCGAAACAGCGCGGCGGTGGCCCTCGGGGCCATCGGCGCCGCGCTGCTGACCGGCTGCGGCGTCGGCGGCGGCGGGCTGCGCAGCGCCGGACCCGCCCCGAACGCCGTCGGGCCCGCCCGGCTCTGGCCCGGGCTGCCGCCCGCCTCCGCCGCACCGTACGACTACGGCGAGGGCGAGACCGCGCGCATCCCGGGGATCAAGGTGCCGCACGGCGATGTGCACCGCCTGGACCCGGTCGCGGTGGTGCAGGCCGGCCTGAAGGCCCGGCCCGACCGGTCCAGCGGCACCGCCGACCTCCCCGCCGACACCGTCCGCCGCATCGACACGTGCCGTACCGAGCCGGCCTCCTGTCCGGTGCTGCGGCCCTACTTCCGTGATCTGACGGGCGACGGCAAGGACGACCTGGTGCTCGGCATCCGGCTGGCCGACCACCAGCTCTCCGTACGGGTCTACATGCCGGAGGCGGGCGGGCTGACCCGGATCCTGTCCACCACGGACGCTGTGATCAGTGTCGAGCTGGCCGGGCGGGATCTGATCATGCGGGTGCCGTCGGCCATCACCGGGTACGAGTACCGCACCGCCTGGACCTGGGACGGCCGGCAGCGCGCGATGCTGCCGACCCGGGACGAGATCCTGCGGATGCCGACGTCCCCGCCCCCGCAGCAGCGCCCCGGGGTCACACCGCCCACGGCCACCCCGCCCACCGGCACACCGTCCGCCGGCGTTTCCGCGGAACGCCGATGAGGCGGCGCGAGGCCGGGCGCCG
Organism: Streptomyces sp. NPDC057963; assembly: GCF_042887155.1. NCBI lineage: Bacteria > Bacillati > Actinomycetota > Actinomycetes > Kitasatosporales > Streptomycetaceae > Streptomyces > Streptomyces sp. NPDC057963. Next base: position 473,452 of record NZ_JBHVPX010000004.1, on the reverse strand, counting down.
CGGGACCGAACGGCACGAAACGGAGCGGCGCGGGACCGGGTGGCGTGGGCTGCGGATGCCTTCCTGGACCGCGACGCTCACCTGGAAGTCGGCCGTCTTCATCACCGTGATGTGCTGCGCCCTCGCCGCGCTGCTGAGTGTGCTGGTCCACGGCGAGGTGACCCGGCAGACCGTCGCCCAGGCCCGTGAGAAGGCGCTGTCGCGGCTGGCGGACGTCACCATCGCGTACGAGACGGGCGAGGCCCTCCCGCCGGGCTCCGGCATCGATCCGCCGGGGCTGCCCGCCTCCCTGCGCGCCCTGGCGGTGGACGGCGAACGGGGCACGCTCGTCGCCGACGACCACGGGCACCCCGCCATGTGGGCGGCGGCCCCGGCCGACGGCCGCGCGCTGGCCACCCAGGTGGACTACAGCCAGAGCGCCCGCACGATCAACGATCTCGACGGGGCGATCATCGGTTCCTCCCTGCTGGCCACCGGCGCCACCCTCCTCGTCGGCGCGTTCGCCGTCACCCGGGTCACCCGGCGGCTGCACCAGACGGCCCAGGTGGCGCGCCGGATCAGCGCGGGCGACCTCGACGCCCGCGTCGGCGACCCGCACACGACGGATCCTTCGCGCCCGCAGGACGAGGTGGCGATCGTGGCCGGCGCACTGGACACGATGGCGTCCACGCTCCAGCGCAAGCTGCTGGCCGAGCAGCGGTTCACCGCGGATGTGGCGCACGAGCTCCGCACCCCGCTGACCGGGCTGTCGGCCGCCGCCGAGCTGCTGCCGCCGGGGCGCCCGTCGGAGCTGGTACGGGACCGGGTCCGCACCATGCGGGCGCTGACGGAGGATCTGCTGGAGATCTCCCGGCTCGACGCCCGTACGGAACGGGTCGACCTCGATGTGTACGAACTGGCCCCGCTCGTCGAACGCGTGGTGGGCGCGTCGGGGACGGAAACCGAGATCCGTTTCGGGGAGGGCGGCTCGGCGCGCCCGCAGGCTCCCGTACGGGTCGAGACCGACAGACGGCGCCTGGAACGGGTTCTGGGCAATCTGATCGCCAACGCGCACAAGCACGGCCGCCCCCCGGTGGTACTGACGGTCGACGGGCCGACGGTGACCGTACGTGACCACGGGCCGGGTTTTCCGGGCTATCTGCTGGAGGGCGGCCCGCAGCGGTTCCGTACCGAGGGCAGCGGCAAGGGGCACGGTCTCGGGCTGACCATCGCCGTCGGGCAGGCGGCGGTGATCGGCGCCGACCTCGTCCTGCGCAACGCCCGGGACGGCGGCGCGGTGGCCCGGCTGACGCTCCCCGAGTACGTACGGGCGGACGACGAGGCACCGGCGGAACCGGACGATCCGGAACCCGGGCGGCGGCACTGAAGTGACGGTGTGTCAATGTCGCGCCCCCCGGAGGCAGGCCGCCGGACAGACTCCCAGGAACAGGCCGGCTGACACATCCGCTATGACATAAGGGAAATAGACACCACCTCTTGCTACGTTGCGTGGCATGACCGCAACGACGGCGGACGCACCCCCGCCCGATCTACGTCTGCCCAAGCGGCGCGGAGTCGAGTTGCTGCTCCTCATCGGGGCCGTCCTCATCTCCGTCTACGGCTACGCCGCCGTCGGCCTGGCCCGGAACGGCGCGGTCCCGCCCGATGTGGCCGGTTACGGCGCCGGCCTGGGGCTGCTCGCCCTCCTCGCCCATCTCGCGGTCCGCCTACGTGCCCCGTACGCCGATCCGCTGCTGCTGCCCATCGCCGTCCTGCTCAACGGTCTCGGCCTGGTGCTGATCTACCGGCTCGACCTGGAGACCCCGAAGGACCAGGCGGCCCCCGCCCAGCTGATCTGGTCCACGCTCGGTGTGGCGCTCTTCATCGCGGCGGTCGTCTTCCTGCGCGACCACCGGGTGCTCCAGCGGTATGCCTACCTCTCGGTCGCCACCGCCCTGGTCCTGATGATCGTGCCGATCTTCTTCCCGGCGGTGAACGGCGCCAAGATCTGGATCCGGGTCGGCGGATTCTCCTTCCAGCCGGGCGAGTTCGCCAAGATCCTGCTCGCCGTGTTCTTCGCCGCGTATCTCGCCGCGAACCGCAACGCCCTCGCCTACACCGGCCGCCGGATCTGGAAGCTCCAGCTCCCCACCGGCCGGGTGCTGGGCCCGATCGTGGCGATCTGGCTGCTCAGCGTCGGTGTCCTGGTCCTGGAACGCGACCTCGGTACCTCGCTGCTCTTCTTCGGCCTCTTCGTGATCATGCTGTACGTGGCGACCGGCCGGACCGGCTGGATCGCGGTGGGCCTGCTGCTCGCCGCCGTCGGCGCGTTCGTCGTCGGCTCCTTCGAGCCGCATGTGCACAGCCGGGTCCAGGACTGGCTCGACCCGTTCGCCTCCATCAACGCGGGCCTGGGCCCCGGCCAGCTGGCCCAGTCGCTGTTCGCGTTCGCCGCGGGCGGGATGCTCGGCACCGGGCTGGGGCTCGGCCACTCCATCCTCATCGGCTTCGCCGCCAAGTCCGACTTCATCCTGGCGACCGCGGGCGAGGAGCTCGGCCTGACCGGGCTGACCGCGATCTTCCTGCTGTACGCCCTGCTCGTCGCCCGCGGCTACCGGGCCGGGCTCGCGCTGCGCGACCCCTTCGGACGGCTGCTGTCGATCGGCCTCGCCTCGATCCTGGCGCTCCAGGTGTTCGTGATCGCGGGCGGAGTGATGGGGCTGATCCCGCTGACCGGCATGGCGATGCCGTTCCTCGCCCAGGGCGGTTCGTCCGTCGTGACCAACTGGATCATCGTGGCGCTGCTGATCCGGGTCAGCGACCAGGCCCGCCGGCCCCACCCCGGCCCGGTGGAGACCGGAGTCATCGCGACGATCGCAAAGGACGAGCCGTGACCCCGCACCCGCCCGCCGTGCTCGCGCACGGGCCCGCCGCGCTCCCGTATCCGTCACGAGTCCCGGAGGCCAGGCCGTGATCCGTTACATCCGCCGGGCCGCCGCGCTCTGCCTGCTGCTGCTCGTGGCGCTGCTGCTGAACGCCGCCCGCGTCCAGGTCTTCGAAGCGAACAGTCTGGACGCCAACCCGGCCAACCGCCGCCTCACGATCGCCCGTTACCACCAGGCGCGCGGCAACATCCTGGTCGGCGGCACGTCCGTGACCGACTCCGAGAACACCGGCGAGCAGCTCGCGTACGAGCGCACGTACAAGAACGGCCCGCTGTACGCGCCGGTGACCGGCTACGCCTCGCAGACGTACGGCACGACCCTGATCGAGCACGCCGAGGATGGCATCCTCTCCGGCACCGACTCGATGCTCGCCCCGTTCCCGCTGTGGAACGAGATCACCCGCAGCCAGCAGCCCGGCGGCAATGTCGTCACGACCGTCAAGGACTCGGTGCAGCGCGCCGCCTACGACGGGCTCGGCGGGCGCCGGGGCGCGGTGGCCGCCGTCGAACCGTCGACCGGCAGGATCCTGGCGCTGGTCTCCACCCCTTCGTACGATCCCGGACAGCTCTCCGGAACCGGTTCGTCCGTCACCGACGCCTGGCAGCGGCTGAACGCGACGAAGAGCCAGCCGATGCTCAACCGGGCGATCCGGCAGACGTATCCGCCGGGCTCCACCTTCAAGATCGTGACGGCGGCGGCGGCGCTCGACACGGACGTGGTCACCGATCCCGACGCCGAGACCGACACCCCGTCCCCCTATGTGCTGCCCGGCACGACGACCACGCTCCCCAATGAGGCGGAGGGCTGCGAGAACGCCTCGCTCGCCGAGGCGATCCGGGTCTCCTGCAACACCGTGATGGCGGAACTCGGAGTGCGGGTCGGGCTGAAGGGCATGGTGGACGCGGTGCGGAAGTTCGGTTTCAACGACACCGGGCTGAAGATCCCGTCGGGGGTGGCGAAGAGCAACTTCGACACGAAGATGAGCGACGACCAGCTGGCGCTCTCGTCGATCGGGCAGTTCGACACGACGGCGACACCGCTCCAGATGGCGATGGTGGCCTCGGCCGTGGCCAACGGCGGCGACCTCAAGTACCCGTATCTGGTGGACCGTACGACCACGAAAGGCGGCTCGACCGTCCACCGGAACGGCTCGCACACCTACCACCAGGCCATGAGCCCGCGGACGGCCATGCGGCTGCGGAGGATGATGGTCGACGTCGTGGAGCAGGGCACGGGGTCCAACGCCGCGATCGACGGAGTGACGGTCGGCGGCAAGACGGGCACCGCACAGCACGGCATCGACAACACGGGCAGGCCCTACGCCTGGTTCATCTCCTGGGCGCAGGCGCCGGACTCGGGTCGTCCGGCGGTCGCGGTCGCCGTGGTCGTCGAGGACGCCGCCGCGAACCGGGCCGACATCAGCGGCGGCGGCAGCGCGGCGCCGATCGCCCGTTCCGTCATGGAGGCGGCCCTGCGAGACTGACCGCGTGACGGGTGCGGATGCGGGTGCCGATGCGGGCTCGGATGGCGGTACGGGCTCGGGTAGCGGCATGGCTGCTGCGGCAGCGGATGCGGATGGCGGTGCGGGGGCGGTGCACCGGGCGCTGGAGCGGATCGGGCGGGAGGATCCGCGCCTGTGCGCGTTCATCGAGGTGTGGCCCGCAAGGGCACGCGCCGACACGGAACGGGCCCGTCGACTGCCCCTGGGAGGAACGCCGTTCGCCGTCAAGGGACCGGCCGGCATCCGTTCGTACGCGGCCCGGCGGCTGATCGCGGCCGGCGGCGTCCCGGTCGGTTCGACCTCGGTGCCCGGCCCCGGCACACCCTGGCAGACCTGGGGGCTGGGCGCCCACGGCCGTACGGTCAACCCGTGGCGCTCCGACCGCACGCCCGGCGGCTCCTCGGCCGGCTCGGCGGCGGCGGTCGCGGCGGGGCTGGTGGAGCTGGCGACCGGCAGCGACGGAGCGGGGTCGGTACGGATTCCGGCGGCGTGGTGCGGGGTGTTCGGCCTGAAGACGACGAACGGCCTGCTGCCCTCCCCGGACCGGTCCGGTCTCGCGTCCGCCGGGGTCCTGGCTCGTTCAGCGGCTCATGCCCAGATCTATCTGCGCTGCGTCCTGGCCGGTCCAACGGGTCCGAACGGTCCAAAGGGTCCGCACGGTCTGATCGGTCCGGACGGTCTGATCGGTCCGAAGGGTCCAGACGGTCCGTACGGTCCGGAGGGCTGCGAACCCGCGCCGGCCGGTCTCCCGATCCCCGCCGTTCTCAGCCCCGACCTGGGGTACGCGGAGGTCGACCCCGAGGTCGGGTCGGTCGTCCGGCAGGCGGTGCGGCGGCTCGTGGCGGCCGGGGTGGTGCGGCTCGTGGACCGTACGTGCGAGCTACTCGACCCGCGAGAGGCGTGGCAGGCGGTCCGGGACGGTCGTCCGTTGCCGGCCGCCGCGGAGATCCGGCGCGAGAACGACCTCCGGCTGAACGCCCTGTTCACCCGTACTCCTCTGCTGCTCACCCCGGTCACTCCCCACCGTCCGCACGGCCACGACGGTCCGGGCGAGCTCTACTCAACCGCGCTGACCTGGGCCTTCAACCTCAGCGGACATCCCGCCGCGAGTGTGCCCGCCGGATTCACGGCGGACGGCTGTCCGGTCGGGCTCCAACTGGTCGCGGCGCGCGGGGCGGACGTCTCGCTGCTCGGAATGGCCCGTGCGGTGGAAGAGGCGCTGCCCACGGTGCGGCCATGACGCACAGCGCCCCGCGGACCGGCCGCGGACGCGTGGGGCCGCCCGCCTCAGTTCAGCGGCTCGCGGCGTTGCAGCCACTGCGCGGGCACCCCGTCGACCCCGGTGGCCGCGCCGACGACACCGCCGGTGATGGCGCAGGTCGTGTCGACGTCTCCGAGGCCCTCGGCCGTCGCCCAGAGAGCCGCCTCCAGGTCGTCCGGGTGCCGGGCCGCGGTCCACAGGGCGAACGGGACCGTGTCGTCGGCGCGGATGCGCTGCCCGTTGCCCAGCAGGTCGGCCGCCCGCCACGGCTCGGTGGTGAAGGGGACGTCGACGGCTCGGCGCAGGCCGTCGCGTACGAGCCCCTCGGGGGTCCGCTCGGCGACCGCGGCGAGCGTGTACTCGCCGCGGACCGACAGCGCCGCCGCGACCGCGACCGCCACCGCGCCCGCGATGCCTTCCGGATGGGCGTGGGTGACGGCCGCCTGGAGCGCGGCCTGCTCGGCGGCGTGAGCGACGTCCTCGTGGAAGCGGGCGCCGAGCGGTGCGACCCGCATCGCCGCGCCGTTGCCGAGGCTGCCGCCCTCGAAGAGAGCGGGCGCCAGCGAGCGCCAGTCGGCGGGCGAGGTCAGCAGTTCCGGCAGCAGGATGTGCATGCCGTGGCCGTAGCCGCGGGCCGAGTCGGCCTCGAAGGCGAGAGCGAAGCAGAGCGCGAGGCGGTCCTGCACGACTTCGCCGTCTTCGTCGACGGCGCGCAGGAGGGCGCGGGCCAGAGCGGTGTCGTCGGTCCAGTGCCAGACGGGTTCCTCGGGCGTGCGACGCGCCTTGATCTCGTTGTACGCCTGCCGGGGCCGGCGGAAGAGCGGAAACCACCGCTCACCGAACGCGTCGCCGAGAGCCAGTCCTTCAAGGCTCCGGCGGGCGGCCGCGACACCTGCGGGAAGGGAAGGGGTCGGAGTCGTCATACCCGCCATCCTTCCGGGACCGGCGGGCGGCGTACATCCATCATGACCCACGGAAGTGCCCCTTTCCCTCCTGCTGTCGAACGATCTCGGGCCGCATTTCGCGTTCTACCGTTGCTCCATGACGGTTCTTCATGTGCGTGACCACAGCGGCCCCGACGACGACCGGCCCGCTCTTCTCCTGCTCCACGCGGCCTCGCGTTCCCTCGCCGACTGGGACGCCGTCGCCCCGCATCTCACCGCCGGCCACCGGGTGCTCGCCGTCGACCTGCCGGGGCACGGCTTGAGCGCCGCTCCTTCGTGGTCGTTCGACGCGGTGCTGAGCGATCTGGACGAGACCCTCGCCGCCCTCGGGGTCACCGGTGCCGTGGTTCCCGTCGGGCACTCGCTGGGCGGGATGGTCGCCGCGCTGTACGCCGCCGAGCGGCCGGACCGGGTGCCGGGGGCGGTGAACCTGGACGGCTTCTGGTGGGGCAGTCCCGGCCAGTACCCGGGCCTGGACCCGGACGAGGTGACACGGCGGCTGGCCGACATCGGGGACATGGCCCGTGCGTCGGCGGGGCAGCGGATGCCCGCGGAGTATGTCGAGCAGCAGGCGCGGTACAGCGTGGGGCTGGGCATCCCGTACGAGCGGGCGGAGGCGTCGTTCCGCGCGAGCGTGCGAGAACTCCCGGACGGCGGCTGGCAGTTGCTGCCGGAACGGGAGTGCGCCCTGGAGATGCTGGATGCGCTGGACGCCCTCGACCTCTTCGCGCTGTTCCGCCGCGTTCCCTGCCCGCTGCTGCTGGTCCGGGCCCTGCACCGGGTGCCGCCGACGCCCGGCCTGGAGTGGCTGGACGAGCTGATGGCGGCGTACGGGCACGGCCTGGCCCGGGATCTGGCGGTGCTGGTGGCGGAGCGGACGGGCGTCACGGCCGAAGGCATCGGGGCGACGCACGCGATGCTGCTGGAGGATCCGGAGCGGGTCGCGGAGCTGGTGCGGGACTTCGCCTCGCGGCTCTGATGCCTCCGCCCCGCCCCGCCCCGCCCGGTCCCGCGACGGGCCCGTTCCCCGGCCGGCCCCAGTCCTCCGACGGGATCGCCCCCCGGCCCGCCTCAGTCCTCCGACGGGATCGACGGGCCCGACGCGCCCTGCTGCACCGCCTCCTCGACCTCCGCGACCCTGGCCTGCTCCTCCGCCGCGAACCGGTCCCGGTCCAGCTGCTCGGCCAGTTCCTCGTCCTGGGTCATCAGCAGATCCAGGCTGGAGTCGCCGAGCTCGAAGACACCCATGTCGACGTAGGCCCTCTGGAGCCGTTCGCCCCACAGGCCGATGTCCTTGACACACGGGACTATCCGGCTGAACAGCAGCTTGCGGAAGAGCCGCAGGAACGGCGACTGCTCGGAGAGTTCCCCGGCCTCCCGCTTGCCGATGCCGAAGTTCTCCAGCACCTCGGCGCCCCTGAGCCGGTCGCGCATCAGATAGCAGCCTTCGATGACGAACTCCTCGCGTTCGCGCAGTTCGGCGTCGCTCAGCTGCTTGTAGTAGTCGCGCAGCGCCATCCGCCCGAAGGCGACGTGCCGGGCCTCGTCCTGCATGACGTACGCGAGGATCTGCCTGGGCAACGGCTTGGTCGTCGTGTCGCGGATCATGCCGAACGCGGCCAGGGCGAGGCCCTCGATGAGGACCTGCATGCCGAGGTACGGCATGTCCCAGCGGGAGTCCCGCAGGGTGTCGCCGAGCAGCCCCTGGAGGTTGTCGTTGACCGGGTAGAGCATCCCGATCTTCTCGTGCAGGAACCGGCTGTAGATCTCCGCGTGCCGGGCCTCGTCCATGGTCTGGGTCGCGGAGTAGTACTTCGCGTCCAGGTCGGGGACGGACTCCACGATCCTGGCCGCGCAGACCATGGCGCCCTGCTCACCGTGGAGGAACTGGCTGAACTGCCAGGCGGTGTAGTGGGTGCGCAGATCGCTCCGGTCCTTCTCGGTCATCTTCGCCCAGTGCGGTGTGCCGTACAGGGTGAGGACGTCGTCCGGCGTGCCGAGCGGGTCGGCCGGATCGACCTCCAACGACCAGTCGATGCGCTTGTTGCCGTCCCACTGCTTGTCCTTGCCCTTCTGGTAGAGGGCGAGCAGGCGTTCGCGGCCGTCGTCGTAGTCCCAGCCGAGGCGGGCCGCGCCGGAGGCGGGCACCTGCCAGAGCGGTGTGTCCGGGGCGGTGGTGTAGAGGTCGTGTGTCGACACGGACGGCTCCTTTTCGCCTTGCGTGCTCCGGCAAGTTGCGTGGCGGTTGCGCCAGTTGGCAGGTTCACACGTTGGTAGACGCCGGGTCAACAAGTCGTGCGCAAGGGATTGACTACCTTGCTGACGGAGAGTCTCATAAGAGGTGACCGCCGGTAACCCATGGGTGAGGTGCCTCCAGCCATGACCACAGTGTCCGAACGCGACGTGCAGTTGCTCCGCGACGCACTCGGCCCGCTCCGGGACCGCGAGCAGACCGCCGAACGGCTGCTCGCGTCCTCGGCCAAGCATTCCTTCGATCCGGACAAGGAACTCGACTGGGACTCGGCGATCGAGGACGGCAAGTGGTTCTGGCCGCCCGAGCTCGTCTCGCTCTACGACACCCCGCTGTGGCGGAGGATGTCCGAGGAGCAGCGGATGGACCTGTCCAGGCACGAGGCCGCGTCGCTGGCCTCGCTGGGCATCTGGTTCGAGATCATCCTCATGCAGCTGCTGGTCCGCCACATCTACGACAAGCCGGTGACCAGCAACCACGTCCGCTACGCGCTCACCGAGATAGCCGACGAGTGCCGGCACTCGATGATGTTCGGCCGCATGATCAAGTGGAGCGGGTCGCCCGACTACCCCGTACCGCGCGTCTACCACAACCTCGCACGGGTGCTGAAGACCGTGTCCACCACGCCCGGTTCGTTCGCCGCGACCCTGCTCGGCGAGGAGATCCTCGACTGGATGCAGCGGCTGACGTTCCCGGACGAGCGCGTCCAGACACTGGTGCGCGGCGTGACCCGCATCCACGTCGTCGAGGAGGCGCGACACGTCCGCTACGCCCGCGAGGAGCTGCGCCGCCAGATGGTGACCGCGCCGCGCTGGGAGCGCGAACTCACCCGGGTGAGCTGCGGCGAGGCGGCCCGCGTCTTCTCCGTCTGCTTCGTCAACCCGCACGTGTACGAGAGCGTCGGCCTGGACCGCCACGAGGCCGTCGCCCAGGTGAAGGCGAGCGGTCACCGGGCGGAGGTCATGCAGAGCGGAGCCAAGCGGCTGACGGACTTCTTCGACGACATCGGGGTGCTGAACGGGGTGGGACGCAGGCTGTGGAAGCGGTCGGGCCTGCTCGCGTGAGGCGATGCCCCGTTGCCCATGCGCCCGCAGCGCCTAGGCTTCATGGCATGACGACTGCCGCGCCGCCGACCCGTGCGTACCGAAGGCTCAGCGTCGAGGAGCGCCGCACCCAGCTCCTCGGTGCGGCCCTCACCCTGTTCGCGCACCGGGCCCCCGACGAGGTCTCGCTCGACGAGGTGGCGACGGTCGCCGGGGTCTCCCGCCCGCTCGTCTACCGCTACTTCCCGGGCGGGCGGCAGCAGTTGTACGAGGCGGCGCTGAGGTCCGCCGCCGAGCAGCTGATCCTGTGCTTCACCGAGCCGCCCGTGGGACCGCCCACCGAGCGGGTGCTGCACGTGCTGGACCGCTATCTCGCCTTCGTCGACGAGCACGACACCGGTTTCAGCGCGCTGCTGCGCGGCGGCAGTGTCGTGGAGACCTCCCGCACGACGGCGATCGTCGACGAGGTGCGGCGGGCGGCCGCCGAGCAGATCCTGCTGCACCTGGGCCGGGGCGGCACGGGTGCGGGGGACGCGCCGGGGCCCAGGCTGCGGATGATGGTGCGCACCTGGATCGCGGCCGTCGAGGCGGCGTCCCTGATCTGGCTGGACGAGGGCAAGCAGCCCGCCGCGGCCGACCTGCGCGACTGGCTGGTCGACCAGCTGATCGCGCTGCTGGCGACGACGGCGGCCTCGGACCCGGAGACCGCGTCGGCGGTGACGGAGCTGCTGCCGCTGGAGACCGCCGCGGGCCCGGCCGGACGGCTGGCGGAGCGGCTGATCCCGGTCGTCGGCGGAGCGGCCCATCTGCTGCCCCGGGGCTGATCGGTCAGACTGGGGCGGTGAGAAGCGAGAACACCCCCTTCACCGGCGGCCCCCTGGACGGGCGGGTACTGCCCGTCCTCGTCGGCCCGACCGGCCACCCGCCCAAGTGGTACGAGGTCCCGGTACCGGCCGCCGACGGCGGGCCCGCCACCGTGTACGCGTACCGCCGGGTCCCGGCCGGCCACTCCAAGCGGCTGGGGATTCCGCGCGGCTGGGTGTACGAGTACGCCCCCGAGGGCCGGGAGCGGCACAGCCCCAAGTGGCCCTGGTCGAAGCCGGACTGAGGATACGGGGCCGGGCGCGGCCGAGCGGCCGGTCTAAGATCGACGCTCTGGTGCCAGGGCACGGTCAGCAAGGGGGTGCGCCATGGAGGCGCTGCGTCAGGACGATCCACGCCGCATCGGTCCGTACACCGTGCTGGCGCGGTTCCGCGAGACCGCGAGCGCCGTGCAGTACCTCGCACACGACGCGGCCGCCGGCAGACCCGTGCTGCTCACCGCCGCCCGCCCCGGACTCGCCGCGCTGCCCGCCTTCCGGCGCCGTTTCCTGGCAGAGGCCCGCATCGCGGACCGGCTGGCCGGCGACCGGGTCCCGCCGCGGTCGGACGCCCCTGCCGATGCCCCTGCCGATGCCTCTGCCGATGCCCCGGACAACGAGGCGGACGACGGCCTGCTGTGGACGCTCGGCCCCTACGTACCCGCGCTGACGCTCTCCGAGGCGATCGAGGTCGCGGGTCCGCTTCCCGAACGGGCCGTGCGGATTCTGGGCGCGGGCATCGCCGAGACCCTCTCCCGTGTGCACGCCACCGGAGCCGTACTCCAGGGATTGGCACCCCGGACGGTCCTGCTGGCCGAGGACGGACCGCGGCTCGCCGCGTTCGGCCCGCTGGCCGCCGCGGCCGCCGCCGAGGCCCGGCCCGGCGGGCAGTTGTCCGTACGGCTCGCCCACCTCACCCCGGAGCAGGTCGAGGGCGAGAAACCCGGACCGGCCTCCGATCTCTTCGTCCTGGGCCTGCTGTTGGCCTACGCGGCGACCGGCACGACCCCGTTCGCCGACGGCCCGGCCACCGAGGGCGCCGAGCGCATCGCCCGCACGGACCCCGAACTCGGCGCCGTCCCGGCGGAGTTGCGCGACCTGATCGCCCGTTGCCTGGCGAAGGACCCGGCCGACCGGCCGAGCGCGGGAACGGTGGCGGCGGAGCTGGCCCCGGAGGGAGCGGCGGGCCCGGCGAAGAACGGCTGGCTGCCGGGGCCGCTGGCGGCCGCGGTGGCGGAACAGGGAGTACGCGTACGGGAGTTGGCCGACGCTGGGCATCCGGAGGACGCGCCGGTGAGCGGCCCGGCGGACGGGCCCGGCGGCGCATCGGCCGGTGAGCCCGTCGACGGGCCTGCGGACGGGCCTGAGAACGGACCTTCGGACGAGCCCGTGGACGGGCTTACGGACGGGCCTGCGGACGGGCCTGCGGACAAGGCAACCCCGGCCGGCGCAGCGGCCCGCGAACCCGCCCCGGAGCCCGGCCCCGCCCGGGACACCCGTACCGCTCAACTCGGCGACATCGGGCGCCACGTACCGAGGAGCGACCGGCCGACGACCCAGTTGTCCGTCCCGCACGAGCTCACCGGCGCGCCTGCCGGGCCCGCCGCCGGGCTCCCGGCGGTGCTCCCGCCCGTCGCGCCGATACCGCCCCACCCGCTTCCGGCCCACACGGCCCCCGCGGCCTCGGCCGCCCCCCACGCCACCCGAGCCACCTCCGCCTCCCCCGTCCTCGACCGGCGCGGCCTCTTCATCGGTCTCGCCGCCGGGGCCGCGGGACTGGTGGTCGGCGGTGGTGGGGCGCTCGCGCTGGGCTCCGGTGACGGGGACACGGACGACGCCAAGCCCGCGCCGGGCCGGAGCGGCCCCGCCGTCGCGGGGCTGCCACCGCAGCCGCGTTGGGTGTACCGGCACCCGGCGACCGAACCGCCACCGCTCACCGCCGCCCTCTGGAACGGCCGGCTGCTGGTGCTGACCAGCGAGAACGGGGCGACCGGCGTCGATCTGCGCACCGGGCGCCGGGTCTGGGAGAGCGCGGACGCCGCCAAGGGGCGCGCCGCGCTGCCGGCCGGGAAGGACCTCTGTTTCGTCGCGGGTCCGTCCGAGTTCCTGTGGCTGTCGCCGAAGGACGGCAAGACCGTGCACCGGGCGGGCTACGCGGACCAGTTCACCGGGGCGCCGAACCTCGCGGTGTCGGAGATCGTCGGCACGCTCGGTCCGGTGGTCTGGTTCACCGGCTCCCACAAGGCCACCGTCAAGGCCCCGCCCCCGAAGAAGGGCAAGAAGCGCGGCAAGGACACCCAGGTCGTCAAGGCGTACCTCTTCGCCTACGACATTCTCCGGCGCAAGGAGCTGTGGCGGACCCCCGTACCCGCCGGGCGCGGCCCCGCCGCCCCCGTGTACCGGCTGGTCTCGACCGGACAGGACGGTTTCGTCGTGTGCCAGAGCCCGGCCACGCTCACCCCCGGCGACGTGAAGGCCGCCAAGGGGAAAGCCGTCTTCCGGAGCTTCGACCAGAAGACCGGGAAGCAGCTGTGGAGCCGGTCGTTCGGCACGGTCGCGGCAGACGCGGCGGCCCTGGGCGACGACCGGGACCTGCTGTACGCGGCGGTGGGCGACGATCTCCAGGCGTTCGAGCTCCCCGCGGGCAAGCCGAAGTGGACGCTGAACGGCACCACCGGAACCCCGTACGGAACCCCCGTGGTCACTGGCACGCTTCTGCACACCACCAACCGCAACCAGGAAGTGGGCGCGGTCGAGCGGGAGACCGGCCGGCTGCGCTGGCGGCGCTCGACGGAGGCGGCACCCGGCACCGCCGCCCCCGCGGTGGCCCTCAGCGCGACCGGCAGGACGCTGCTGGCCGCGGACGCGTCCCAGGTCACCGCATTCGCGGCGGAGGACGGGCGGCGGCTGTGGAAGTTCCAGGACATCGGCTCCCAGGACCCGAAGGGGCCCACCGTCACCGCCCCGTACCGGGTGCTGCCGTCCGGCAGGACCGCCGTCGTCCAGCGCGAGCGGATCTTCTACGCGTTCCCGGTCGCCTGAGCCGTCTCGTTCGGGCCACCGAGCGAGCCGCTTCGTCCCCGGCCGTTCCGCCGGACCGTCCGTTCCTGCCGTTCCCGCCGTCCCCCGCCGGTCGGGCCGTTCTCTCCGGACCGCCCGTTCCCGCCGGACCGGCCGGTGCAGAAACACGGTCGGCCGCGTGGTGGGCGCCACCCGGTTGAAGCGGTGGCGCGGCCTCGCCGCCCGCCACGGGACGGCCCCGGCCGTCCACCCCGCCGAATTCCGCATCGCGGGCCGCCGGACAGGCCGGAGCCGAAGCCCCGGGCATCCGCGCCCGCTCACCGCCTTCCGGGCGAACCCTCCCGCCGCCACACCGCCGGGTTCTTGCATCTCTCGGCGCCGAGTGACCGTATGGACGCGTTGCGCTCGCTTATGGGGGAGTCCCATGATTCGCCCCGCCCCCGGAGGTGATGTCGTGTCAGGCGGAATCCTGCGCGTGGCCTGCGCCACGGCACTGGCCACGATCGCCGTAGCCTCGCCGGCGACAGCCGCACCCGTGGAGCCGGGCCCCGCGGCGAGCGGCGCCGCGAAGCCGCCCGCCGCTCCCGCACCGGCCCCGCCGGCCGCGAGCAACGGTGTCGCCCGGCTGCTGACCAATCTGCAGAAGCTGTACCAGCAGACCGAGGAGGCCACCGAGACGTACAACGGGACCGCGGCGGAGCTGAAGAAGCGCACGGCGCAGGCGAAGAAGCTCCACGCCTCCCTCGCCGCCGCCCGGGTCGCGCTGGCCGACAGCCGTGACGCGGCGGGGCAACTGGCCCGGGAGCAGTATCAGGGGCGGTCGGGCTTCTCGTCGTACCTGCGGTTGCTGCTGGCCCGTGACCCCGCGCACCTCCTGGACCAGGAACATGTGCTCCGGCACGCGGCAGCCGGGCGGGCGGCGACGGTGAAGCGGCTCACCGGCGCCGAGAAGCGCGCCGACGAGCTGGCGGCCGAGTCGCGCAAGGTGCTGGACCGGCAGCAGGTCCTGGCCGCGCGGCAGAAGAAGCAGCGGGACGCGGTGCGGTCGCGGCTCAAGGCCGTCGAGGCGAAACTGGCCACGCTCTCCGCCGTTCAGCTCGCCGAGCTGTCCCGACTGGAGCAGCAGGGCGCGGCGAAGGCCCAGGGCGCGCTGGTCGCCTCGGGCGCGATGTCCTCGGTCAGGCCGCCGTCCCGGGCGGGCGGCGAGGCGGTCGAGTACGCGTTGGGCCAGGTCGGCAAGCCGTACGTGTGGGGCGCGGAGGGGCCGGATTCGTTCGACTGCTCGGGGCTCACGTCGCAGGCCTGGGCGAAGGCGGGCCGGACCATTCCGCGGACCTCGCAGGAACAGTGGCGGCAGCTGCCGAAGGTGCCCCTGAACGCGCTGCGCCCGGGTGACCTGGTGATCTACTTCCCGAAGGCCACCCACGTGGCGCTGTACATCGGCAACGGCCTGGTGGTGCAGGCGCCCCGGCCGGGCACGCAGGTGAAGGTCTCCCCCATGGCATCGAACCCGCTGCTGGGCGCCGTACGACCGGATCCGCAGGCCGCGCCGCTGTCCGCGTACCGGGCGCCGGAGCTCCCGCAGGGTGCGACCGCCGGCTCGGACACGGGGTACGGCTCCTCGTCGGCGCCCGAGGAATAGGCCCCGGGGCCGTGACATGCGCACAGGACAGCCGGGCCGGGTCGGAGAAACAAGCCACTCACGGTCAGAGGCCCCTCGCCTGCGAACTCTCCGCAGATGAGGGGCCTCTGACATTCCGTGGGCCGACTGCGGGCCGTCAGCCCCGAACCGGGAGCCTGCGGTGGGCCGTCGCGATGCCCTCTGCCGCTCTGTCGGCCACGGCCCCATGTCCGGGGGTCATGCCCTGGGGGTCACGCCCAGCCCTTGTGCGAGTCCCTGGTCCGCTGCCCCGCGCTGCAGTGCCCCACTTTCCCCCGAGCCGCCTCTGCGGCGCAGTACGACCAGGCACGCCCCGGCCGCGGCCGCGAGCAGAACCACCGTGGAAACAATCGAGATCACGGGTCCCCCGTTTGTCTGGCGGAACCGTCCCGCGGTCCCTTGCTGATCCGTTACTGTCAGTATCGGCGCGATGGCGGAGTCTGTGAATACCACGACCACCGCGTCTTGGCGTGGGCGCCCGGAAACCGCCCGCCACCGTGTCTGCCCAAGGGTTTGGGGGCACGAGCCCCTGACTGTCACGGGGGGTGCCAGGGCCGCTCGCCGCGTCGGTGGCCGGGCCGTCCGTGGGCCGTCCGACGACGGCCCGCAGCCGCCGACGTTCACCAACGTTGACCGCTA
Organism: Streptomyces sp. NPDC057963; assembly: GCF_042887155.1. Classification (NCBI taxonomy): domain Bacteria; kingdom Bacillati; phylum Actinomycetota; class Actinomycetes; order Kitasatosporales; family Streptomycetaceae; genus Streptomyces; species Streptomyces sp. NPDC057963. The sequence continues at coordinate 457,348 of NZ_JBHVPX010000004.1, read as the reverse complement.
CTGTGCGGGTCGGACGCCTACACGGCCGCAGAGACCTCGGCGAGGTACGCGTTCGTCTTCTCCGGGTCGAAGAAGAAGTTCTCGAAGTCCGCCGGGTTGTTGAAGCCGTTGGCGAAGCGGTTGGCGACCGGCTGGAGCTGGCCGGCGGCGCCGATCAGGTTCAGCACGTGCTCCGGCGGTACGCCGAGCATCGCGTTGGTCCACTTCACGACGTGCTGCGCGGTGTCCCAGTAGCGGTCGAACGTGGCCTGCATCCAGTCCGCGTCGAACTCCCGGTCGCCGTGCTCGATGATCGAGTCCAGGTACGCGTTGGCGCACTTGGAGGCCGAGTTGGAGCCCTGGCCGGTGATCGGGTCGTTGGCGACGACGACGTCGGCCACCCCGAGGACCAGGCCGCCGCTGGGCAGCCGGCCGATCGGCTTGCGGACGGTCGGGGCGTAGCGGCCCGCCAGGGTGCCGTTGGCGTCGGTCAGTTCGACCTTGGTGGCACGGGCGTACTCCCACGGCGTGAACCGCTCCATGAGCTCCAGCGTCTTGGCGAGGTGCTCGGAGGGGTCCTTGATGCCCTGGAACGCGTCGAGCGGGCCGCCCGGGACGCCCTCCCAGAACAGGATGTCGGCGCGGCCGGACGTGGTCAGGGTCGGCATCACGAAGAGCTCGCCGACGCCGGGGACCAGGTTGCAGCGGACCGCGTCGAACTCGGGGTGCTCGGGGCGCGGGCCCATGCCGTGGACGTACGCGACGGCCAGGGCGCGCTGCGGGGCGTCGAACGGCGAACGGGACGCGTCCCGGCCGAACATGGAGACCAGCTCGCCCTTGCCCGCGGAGACCATCACCAGGTCGTAGGTGCGGGAGAAGTAGTCCAGGTCGGAGACGGCGGCGCCGTGGATGACGAGCTGTCCGCCGCGCTGGGCGAACGTCTCCATCCAGCCGGCCATCTTCACGCGCTGGTCGACGGACTGGGCGAAGCCGTCCAGCTTGCCGACCCAGTCGACGGCGCGCGAGGAGTCGGGCGCGGCGACCGAGACGCCGAGGCCCTCGACGCGCGGGGCCTGGGACTCCCAGAAGTTGAGCTGGTAGTCGCGCTCGTGCTGGAGCGCGGTGTGGAACATGCACTGGGTCGACATGACCCGGCCGGACCGGATCTCGTCGGCGGTGCGGTTGGACATCAGGGTGACTTCGTACCCTCTGGACTGCAGTCCGAGGGCGAGCTGGAGACCGGACTGGCCGGCTCCGACTATGAGTATCTTCCGCATCGCGGTTCTCCGTTACGTATGGCGTGCGAGCTATGCCGGGGTGGCGTCGAGTGCGTGGCCCACGAGGGCCAGCAGCGACTCGACGACGGTGATCCTGTTACGCGCGTCCATGATCACAACAGGCACGTGCGGGGGGACGGTCAGGGCCTCCCTGACGTCCTCCGCCTCGAACCCCGGCGTTCCCTCGAAGTGGTTGACGGCGACGATGTACGGCAGGCTGCAGCTCTCGAAGTAGTCGAGTGCGGGGAAGCAGTCGGCGAGCCGCCGGGTGTCGGCGAGGACGACCGCGCCGATCGCGCCGCGCACCAGGTCGTCCCACATGAACCAGAAGCGCTGCTGGCCCGGTGTGCCGAACACGTACAGCACGAGGTCGTCGTCGAGCGTGAGCCGGCCGAAGTCCATCGCGACGGTCGTGGTGACCTTGTCGGGCGTCGCGGAGAGATCGTCGGTCTCCTCGCTGGCCTGGGTCATCATCGCTTCGGTCTTCAGCGGGGTGATCTCGGAGACGGACCCCACGAAGGTCGTCTTGCCCACGCCGAATCCGCCCGCGACCACGATCTTCGTGGCGATGGGGGCCCTGGTGTGGTCCAGCTGCCAGGCCTGCAGCGATTCCTCGGCCTGGTCCTCGGCCCTCGGCCGGCGCGGGGCGAAGAGCGGCGACTCAGAGACGGCGGAGTCCATTGAGCACCCTTTCGAGCAGTGCGCGGTCGGGCTGGCCGGTGCCGTGCCCGGTCCCGTACACGCGGATCTTTCCCTGGTCGGCCAAGTCGCTGAGCAGCACCCGGACCACGCCGAGGGGCATCTTCAGCAGGGCGGAGATCTCCGCGACCGTACGCATCCGGCGGCAGATCTCGACGATGGCCTGGAGCTCCGGCATGACACGGGTGGCCAGGTTGCCGTTGGTCAGCTCGCGGCGCTCCTCGGGCGCTTCGAGCGCGGCGACGAACGTCTCGACGAGCAGGACGTGGCCGAAGCGGGTGCGGCCGCCGGTGAGGGAGTACGGGCGGACCCGTGCGGGCCTTCGGTCGGACCCGCGGACGGGGAGCCTGCGGGCGGGTTCAGCAGGGGGCGTCACTGGGCGCTCTCCATCGATTTGCGCAGTTCACTGCGGAGTTCGGGGGTGAGTACGTGTCCGGCTCGGCCGACGAAGAGCGCCATGTGGTAGGCGATGACGCCCATGTCGCAGTCCGGGGTGGCGTGCACACCGAGCAGCGAGCCGTCGCTGATCGACATGACGAAGACGCTGCCCTCGTCCATGGCGACCATCGTCTGCTTGACGCCGCCGCCGTCCATCAGCTTGGCGGCGCCGGCGGTGAGACTGCCGATGCCGGAGACGATGGTGGCCAGGTCGGCGCTGGAGCCCTTGGGGCCGTCCTGCCGGCCGGTGGCCTGGGTGGCGAGATGGCCGGGGTCGGAGGAGAGCAGCATCAGTCCGTCGGAAGAGACGACCGTGACCGAGTGGACCCCTGGCACCTCCTCCACCAGATTGCTCAGCAACCAGTGAAGGTTCCGGGCCTCGGTACTCAGCCCGAATGTGCTGGGCGCAGTCAACTGCGTGCCTCCTCGACTGTGTCCCCCGTCTCATCGGTTCGGCCGTCGGTACGGTCGGCCGACTCACTGTGCTCGGTGTGTGCGGGGCGTCCGGCGTGTGCCGCGGCCCCGGGGAACGGCTGGTTCGCCGTGATCTCGGCGATCTCCGCCTCGACGTCCCGGCGGCCGTCCCTCGCGCCCTGGTGGAAGCCGCCGAGCCGACGGCGCAGCGCCTCCTTGTCCAGGCTGCCCTTGCGCTCGGCGCTGGGCGCCGTGGTGGGCTTGACGACCTTGGGGGTGCGCTTGGGCAGCCCCTTGTCCGTGATGCGCTCCTGCTGCGGCTGGTGCTCCTGTGGCTGCTGCTCCGGCTTCCGGGGACCGGGCAGGGCGTCGGCGACGGGCGCGGGGGCCGGGACGGGGGCGGTGTACGGCTCCGGGGCAGGAGCGGGGGCCGGGGCGGCGTACGGCGCGGGTGCCTGGGCCTGAGCTTGGGCTTGGGCTTGGGCTTGGGCCTGCGCCTGCGCCTGCGCCTGCGCCTGCGCCTGCGCGGTGTACGGCTCCGGGAACTCGTCGGCCGTGCGCTCGTGGCGGTCGGGGCCGACGGTGTACGGGTCGGGCGCCGTGAACTCCGAGGTGTCCGCGAACTCCGGAACCACCGGAAGGCGGACCTGCATCGTGATCTCCGCCTCGGCCTCGGCCGCTGCCGGGGCGGGCGCGGGGGCGCTGTCCGGGGCGTGCTCGGGCACGGGCTCGGAAGCGGCCCCGGACTCGCGGATCGTCTGCTCCGCCGCCGCGATCAGCGGGTCGCCCGGCAGGGCGAGCGTGCGCGTCGGCAGCGCGTTGGAGTTGGCCTCGGCGACCGACCCCGGAAGGTTCAGCGCGGGCGCGTCTCCGGAGACCTGCACCGGCGGCGGCGTGGCGGCCGGTGGTGCCTTCGGCAGCAGGGTCTTGGGCAGGACGACGACCGCCGTGACCCCGCTGCCGCTGTGGTCGCGCAGCTGGACCCGTACGCCGTGGCGCGCGGCCAGCAGGGAGGTGACCTGGAGGCCGAGTCCGGCCCCGGGCGCCCCCTTGTCGTCCCGCTCACCCGCATCGAACAACGTCGGGTCGCCGAGCCGGGTGTTGAGCTCGCTCAACCGCGCGGCCGACATCCCGATGCCCTCGTCCTGGACGGAGAGCATCACCTCGCCGGTCTCCAGCAGCCAGCCGGAGAGCTGGACATGGGAGTCCGGCGGCGAGAAGGAGGTCGCGTTCTCCAGGAGTTCGGCGACGAGGTGGCTGAGGTCGTCGGCGGCGAAGCCGGCGATCTGGGCGTGCGGCGGCAGGGACTGGATGGTGACCCGCTCGTACCGCTCGATCTCCGAGACGGCCGCGCGCAACACGTCGACCAGCGGGATCGGGCTCGCGTGCCCGTGCCCGTGCTCGGCGCCCGCGAGGACCAGCATGTTCTCGCTGTGCCGGCGCATGACCGTGGCCATGTGGTCGAGCTTGAAGAGGGTGGCCAGCCGCTCCGGGTCGTGCTCCCGCTCCTCCAGGCTCTCGATGACCCCGAGCTGGCGCTCGACGAGGCCGAGGGTGCGCAGTGAGAGGTTGACGAAGGTGTGGTGGACCGTGTTCTTCAGCCGCTCCAGCTGGGCGGTGAGGTCGGAGGTCATGACCTGGAGTTCGGCGCGCTGGAGGGTGAGCGCCTCACGTCCGGCGACCAGCTCGGCGTGTTCGGTCTCCAGGCTCTCGAAGCGGCCGTTGAACTCGTGGAGCAGTCCGTGCAGCTTGCCGTGCAGGGCGTTGATGGACCGTACGACCTGGGCGAACTCGTCGTTGCGGCCGGTGTAGCGGATCGGTTCGGCGGTGTCGGGCTCCGCGGCGAGGCGGGCGGCACCGATGCGCAGGACGGCGAGCGGCTGGGTGAGGGTGCGGGCCACGGCGGTGGAGACGCCGACGGCGATCAGCAGACAGCCGCCGAGCAGCGCGATCCGCAGTTCGAGCGCGGTGACGTCGTCGTCGCGCAGCTGCTCCAGACGCTGGACCTGTGCGGTGCCGAGGGCCGATTCGACACCCCGCATCCGGTCGATCCGGGCGGAGAGCGCCGCCTCGACCTTCTTGCTGCTGACCCGCTGGTCGGAGTCGGACAGCTCGGGGCGGTCGGTGAGGGAGTTGAGGTACTTCTCCGCGCTGTTGACCTCGGGCCCGGTGACGGTGGACGACAGCTTGTCTCGGGCGGTGGAGCCCGCGGCCTGGTCGAAGTCGGCGAGCGAGGAGAGCTCGCCCACCCGGGCCTGCTGGGCGGCGGCACTCAGCTCGTCGCGGGTGCGGTCGTCCTTGCTGCTGCCCTGGTCCTGGCCCTGGACGGGCAGGCCGGTGAACGGGTCGGTCTGCGGGACCGACGCCTTTCCGGGCACGGAGAGCGCGGCGAGCAGCAGCCCCCGGGTGACGGAGGCCTGCTCGGTGGCCCGGCCGAGGGCGAGCGGGGCGCGGGTGGCCTCGGCGGCGCGCGGCGGGGTCTTCTCGGCGAGTTCGTCGGCGAGGTCGTGGAGCTTGGCGATGACCTCCGAGTACGCCTGATGGGCCTCCAGCGCCGTGCCCTTGCCGCTGAGCGCGTCGCGGCGCAGGGAGGGGATGGTGGAGAGGTCGCGGCGCAGTGCGGCCGGGGCCGCACCCCTGATCTCGTCCACCTGCTGGTCGACGCGGGCGCTCCGGCTGCCGGGGTCGCCCTTGCCCTTCGCCCCCGGGCCGGACTTCTCGTCGCGGCCGGCCGCGATGTAGGAGGTGACCTCGTCACGTTCGTCCGCGAGGGCGTGGGCGAGCGCGATGGCCTGCTGGTTCAGCTCGGCGAGGGTGACCAGCCGCTGCGACTCGTTCAGGTCGGAGGAGGCACCGAGGGCCGCGGGCGCGCCCGCGGCGATGACGGTGATACCGACGACCGCGACACCGGCGACCAGCCGACTGCGTACGCGCGCGGTGCGCCGGGTGCCCTCGCTCTCGGCGGGTGCCGGAGGCGTCACCCCGGAACCGCTGTGCCTGCTGCCCTTGCTCCGAGGCCGCTTCTTCTGCACCGGTGCTCGCATTCTTGACTCGTCCGCCCTTGAAGCAGAGGTGACGCACGGTCACATGTGAACGAGCGCCCCGACCGCTGGTACGGCTTCTGACCATTCCAGTGCTTTTGAGAGGGGGGCGCACATCAACCACTCCGCCACCTGAACGAGTGAACATCACTCCGGAGTTGACGAACAAGTCTGCCCTCGGAGCGCGTCCGGCACACCTGGACCGCTGGCTGGAACTTCCGCCCGCGCTTTGGCAAGATGCCCGCCCGCATCCCGCACGGAGCCTCTCCTTCCGCTCCAGGCACCCGCCTGACCTGCTGGTACAGGCCAATCTTGGGTCGTGCAGGGCCCGTGAAGGCATCGTGCAGACTGACCGCATGCGCATCGAACTCGCCACCGTCGCCGGCAGCACCGACCGCCCGAACGAGGACTGGGTCGCCACCGCCCTGCCCGCTTCCGGCCAAGGTGGGACGCTGATCCTGCTCGACGGAGTGACTCCGCCGCAGGGTGCCGACGGTTGTGTGCACTCGGTCCCCTGGTTCACCGCACGACTGGGTGGCTCACTGGTCGAACTGTCTGATTCGCGACGCGATCTGACCCTCCAAGAGATTTTGGCCGAGTCCATTCGACGCACCGCCGATGCACACCGCTCCTCGTGTGACCTTTCTCACGTAAGGACGCCGCAGGCGACGGTCGTCATGGTGCGCTGGGACGAACGTGAGATCGAACATCTGGTGCTCTCCGATTCAGTACTCCTGTTCGAGGCGCTCGACGGATCCGTGCGCCCCCTCCTCGACGACCGGCTGAACCGCCTGCCGGCGGGCTCGCTGGCCAGTGAGGCGATCGCCGACGCCACGGTGCGGAACAAGGAGGGCGGCTTCTTCACGGCCGCCGCGGACCCCTCCGTGGCGACCCGCGCGGTCACCGGACGCACCCCGCTCGGCCGGGTCCGGGCGCTGGCCGCGATGACCGACGGGGCGGCCCGCTGGACGGAGATGTTCCGCGAGGGCGGCTGGGCGGACTGCCTCGGGGTGCTCCGCAAGGAGGGGACACAGGGACTGATCGACCGGGTCAGGGCACTGGAGGACGCGGACACGGAGCGCGCGCGTCTGCGCCGCAGCAAGACGCATGACGACGCGACGGCGGTCTACGCGGTGCTGTGACGGGAAGCGACGGGAAACGGGGACGGGCCAGGGACGGGCCGCCGACGGGGCGGGGCCGGACGCCCGACGGGGGTCAGGCGCCCGATCGGGGCCGGGCGCCGAACCGCCGGACCCCGGGACAACGAACCGTGATCCGGTACCCCGAGGCCCGTGATCCGGTACCCGGGGCTCAGGGCCCGACGCGTCAGTCCTCCGCGCGGGCGTTCAAGTGGTGCAGCAGCCGGGCCAGTTCGGCCACCTCGGCCCTGTCCCAGTCGGCGAGCTTGCGCACGTAGCGGTCGCGGCGGGCGTCGCGGACACTGCGGTAGCGGGCCAGCCCCTCGGCGGTGAGGCGGACGAGGAAGGCCCGGCCGTCCGCCGGATCGGGCTCGCGTGCCACCAGCCCGAGGTCTTCCAGGGCACGCAGTTGACGGCTCATCGTCGCCTTGCCGACGCCGAAATAGGCCGCAAGATCAGTGGCCCGCTGCCGCCCTGCCGACTCCAGCCGCACGAGAAGTCCGTAGGCGGCGGCCTCCAGTTCGGGGTGGACCTCGCGCGCCATCTCCCCGGAATTGGCCCGTGCCCGGCGCAGGAAAACGGCCAACTCCCGCTCCAGCGCAAGGAATGCGTGGTCCACACCACTTTCTCCGGTCGCGCCGGGTTCACTACCGCTTTCGCTCCCGTGCACGTCAACACCCCTCATGAGCTTTCCCGCCACTGAAAGTTTCTTTCGCCGCTGGTCATCGCCGCAGCTCGGCCAGTATTTCGCAGGCGTAGACCAACGGCAGCGCCCAGACCCCCTTCCGCGACATGGGTCTACGTGCGTAGCGTCATGCCATGGCATGTTCACACCATGGCATGTCTACAGGGGTGCCCCCCGCGCCCCTGGGATCAGCGCGTCCCCCCACCGAGGCCTCGGAGGCACTCACATGCCGGTGCTCAGATCCGGATCCGGAACGTCCCGCCGCCCGCGCTTCGCGGCGGCAGGAACCCTGCTCGCAGCCCTCTCCCTCCTCCTCACCCTGCCCGGCGCGGCAAACGCGGCGGGTGCCCACGACTCCGCCGCCGCGGCCAAGAAGCCCGCGCGGGGCACGGCCACGATGGGCATGGGCGTCGTGGCCCACGACGGCCAGGGCGGACTGCCGCGCGACACCCGCGCCGCCCAGACCGAAGGCGTGGACGTCGCCAGCTACCAGGGCAACGCCGACTGGCCGTCCCTCTGGAACAGTGGCGTGAAGTGGGCCTACACCAAGGCCACCGAGGGCACCTACTACACGAACCCGTACTTCGCCCAGCAGTACAACGGCTCGTACAACGTCGGCATGATCCGGGGCTCGTACCACTTCGCCACCCCGAACACCACGAGTGGCGCCGTCCAGGCCAACTACTTCGTGGACCACGGGGGCGGCTGGTCCAAGGACGGCAAGACCCTGCCGGGCGCGCTCGACATCGAGTGGAACCCGTACGGCGACCAGTGCTACGGCCTGAGCCAAGCCTCCATGGTCTCCTGGATCCGCGACTTCGTGAACACCTACAAGGCGCGCACCGGCCGCGACGCGGTCATTTACACCGCGACCAGCTGGTGGCAGGCCTGCACCGGGAACAACGCGAGCTTCGGCGCCACCAACCCGCTGTGGGTGGCCCGTTACAGCAGCACGGTCGGCGAGCTCCCGGCCGGCTGGGGCTTCTACACGATGTGGCAGTACACCTCGTCCGGCCCGTACGTCGGCGACCACAGCCACTTCAACGGCGCGCTCGACCGCGTGCAGGCTCTCGCCAACGGCTGAGCCGGCCCGCCGCGCCCGCGCGGTCCGCCACGTCGCACAATCGAGCCCCGGTGACCCACCCAGTCGCCGGGGCTCTCCTCTATTCACCCCTGTGGCCAGGCATTTCTCCCGCCGGGCCGAGACCGAAGACCTCTATGCATCTGATGTATACACCACATGTATAGTCCTTCTAAGTCGCACATCGTGTGCCCTGTTCAGCAACGGAGGAGTGACCCGCCTTGTCCATGAAGACGAAGTCGATCGGTACGGGGTTGGCCGCCGCCCTTGTGACGGCACTCACCCTGACGCTGAGCGGCTGCTCCATGCAGACCACCGCGCCGGGCTCGGCGCGCGGTGACGCGGGCTCCGACGCCAAGGGCACCTTCGGCCCGGTGGACTGCCGCAAGGCGAAGTGCATAGCGCTGACCTTCGACGCGGGGCCGGGCGAGGACACCCCGCATCTGCTGGACATCCTCAAGGAGAAGAAGGTGCACGCGACCTTCTTCCTGCTGGGCAAGAACCACGTCAAGCAGCACCCCGACACCGTGCGCAGGCTCGCCGCCGAGGGGCACGAGGTGGCCAACCACACCTGGTCCCACGAGATCCTGACGGACAAGAAGCCGGCCGAGATACGCGCCGAGCTGAAGAAGACGCAGGACGCGATAGCGGAGATCACCGGCACGAAGCCGCGTCTGATGCGCCCGCCGCAGGGCCGCACCGACGACACCGTCTCGGACATCAGCAAGGACCTGGGACTCTCCCAGATCCTGTGGAGCGCCACCGCCAAGGACTACTCCACGACCGACTCGGCCCTGATCAAGAAGCGCATCCTGGATCAGGCGAGCAAGGACGGCATCATCCTGTTGCACGACATCTACAAGGGGACGGTGCCCGCCGTGCCCGGCATCATCGACGCGCTGAAGAAGCAGGGCTACACCTTCGTCACCGTCCCGCAGCTGATGGCCCCCGCCGAGCCGGTCCCGGGGACCATCTACCGCCCCTGATCCGGAGTACCGACCGCTGATCCGGAGTACCGTCCGCAGGGATCCGTACTCCGGATCCCTGCGGACGGAAGGGAAGTGCACCCGGCGCACGCACGACGGCGGAGGTGCGAGAGCGCCCGGCGCGCGCGACGGCGGACGTACAAAAGCACCCACCGCACCCCGGACGGCGGACGGCGGACGGCGGACGGCGGACGGCGGACGTGCGAGGACACCCGCCGCACCCCGGCGGCGGAGGCGCGAGAGCACCCCGCGCGCACGGAACGGCCCACCCACCCGTCGCCGGGAAGGCGGGCCGTCCGTACCGGTCGCGCACGTGGTGCCACGCCCGTCACGCCATGGCGCCTACGCCGCGGCCGGGATCCTCTCCCCCGGCCTGGCCGCGGAGGCCGGCGCGAGGGCGATCTCCAGTACCTGGCGCACATCCGTCACCGGGTGGACCTCCAGGGTGTCCAGAACCTCGGCCGGGACATCGTCCAGGTCCGCCTCGTTCCGCTTCGGGATCACCACGGTGGTGATCCCGGCCCGGTGCGCGGCCAGCAGCTTCTGCTTCAGGCCGCCGATCGGCAGCACCCGTCCGGTCAGCGAGACCTCACCGGTCATCGCCACATCCGTCCGGACCAGCCGTCCGGAGAGCAGCGAGGCCAGTGCCGTCGTCATCGTGATGCCGGCGCTCGGGCCGTCCTTCGGGACCGCGCCCGCCGGGAAGTGGATGTGCGCCCCCCGGTCCTTCAGGTCCGCGACGGGCAGCTCCAGCTCCGCGCCGTGCGACCGCAGGAAGCTCAGCGCGATCTGCGCGGACTCCTTCATGACGTCGCCGAGCTGACCGGTGAGGGTCAGTCCGGACGCCCCGGTCTCCGGGTCGGCCAGCGACGCCTCCACGAACAGCACGTCGCCGCCGGCGCCGGTCACCGCGAGTCCGGTGGCCACGCCCGGCACCGCGGTGCGGCGCTCGGCCGGGTCCTGGGCGGACTCGGGGACATGGTGCGGCCGTCCGACCAGACCGCGCAGATCCGCCTCGGTGACCGTGAACGGAAGCTCCCTGGCGCCCAGTTCGTGCTGGGCGGCGACCTTGCGGAGCAGCCGGGCGACGGCCCGCTCCAGATTCCGTACGCCCGCTTCACGGGTGTACTCCCCGGCCAGCTTGCGCAGCGCGGACTCGTCGAGCGCCACCTCGTCCTTCTCCAGACCGGCCCGCTCCAGCTGACGCGGAAGCAGGTGGTCACGTGCGATGACGACCTTCTCGTCCTCGGTGTAGCCGTCGAGCCTGACCAGCTCCATCCGGTCGAGCAGGGCCTCCGGGATGGCTTCGAGGACGTTGGCCGTCGCGAGGAAGACGACGTCGCTGAGGTCGAGCTCGACCTCCAGGTAGTGGTCGCGGAAGGTGTGGTTCTGGGCCGGGTCGAGGACTTCGAGCAGAGCGGCCGCCGGGTCGCCCCGGAAGTCGGAGCCGACCTTGTCGATCTCGTCGAGCAGGACGACCGGGTTCATCGAACCGGCCTCCTTGACGGCCCGGACGATGCGTCCCGGCAGCGCACCGACGTAGGTGCGCCGGTGTCCGCGGATCTCCGCCTCGTCCCGCACACCGCCGAGCGCGACGCGGACGAACTTGCGGCCCATGGCGTGCGCGACGGACTCACCGAGCGAGGTCTTTCCCACGCCCGGAGGGCCCACCAGCGCCAGTACGGCACCGCCGCGCCGTCCGCCGACGACGCCGAGACCGCGCTCGGCACGCCGCTTGCGGACGGCCAGGTACTCGGTGATCCGCTCCTTCACGTCCTGCAGGCCCGCGTGCTCGGCGTCGAGGATGCGCTGGGCGCCGGGGATGTCGTACGCGTCCTCGGTCCGCTCCGTCCACGGCAGTTCGAGAACGGTGTCGAGCCAGGTCCTGATCCAGGAGCCCTCGGGGCTCTGATCGGAGGAGCGCTCCAGCTTGTCGACCTCCTTGAGCGCGGCCTCACGGACGTGCTCGGGAAGTCCGGCGGCCTCGACGCGCACCCGGTAGTCGTCGGACTCGTCTGCGCCGGAACCAGGACCGCCGTTGAGATCGGCGAGCTCCTTGCGTACGGCGTCGAGCTGGCGCCGCAGCAGGAATTCGCGCTGCTGCTTGTCGACGCCCTCCTGGACGTCCTTGGCGATGGACTCGGCGACATCCTGTTCGGCGAGGTGTTCACCGAGCCACCGGATGGCGAGCTTCAGCCGGGCGACCGCGTCGACGGTCTCCAGGAGCTGCACCTTCTGGGCCGTGGTGAGGAAGGGCGAGTAGCCGGAGTTGTCGGCGAGCGCGGAGATGTCCTCGATCTGCTGGACCCGGTCCACGACCTGCCAGGCACCGCGCTTCTTCAGCCAGCTGGTGGCGAGAGCCTTGTACTCCTTGACCAGCTCGGCGGCGGCCCCGGGGAGCGGGTCGGGGACGGCCTCGTCGACCCGTGTCCCCTCCACCCAGAGCGCCCCGCCCGGTCCACTGGTCCCGGCTCCGATCCGCACCCGGCCACGGCCGCGGATGAGCGCGCCCGGATCCCCGTCCGAAAGCCGTCCGACCTGCTCGACGGTGCCGATGACACCGGTGCCGGCGTACGTCCCGTCGACCCGCGGCACCAGAAGCACCTCGGGCTTGCCACCACCCTCACGGGCTGCGGCCTGTGCGGCCTCCACGGCGGCGCGTACATCGGTGTCGGACAGGTCCAGAGGCACCACCATGCCCGGCAGCACGACCTCGTCGTCGAGCGGCAGCACAGGCAGGGCGAGCGGAGTGACCGCATTGGAATCGATAGCCATGATCTCCCCTTCGGCAGTCAAGTTGAGCTATGCAGACTCAATGCTTGTGAGCCGCCCCTTGTTCCCCAGGGCATGTTCGCCGTGAGCGATCGCCTGAGGCGTTCGCGCGCCGGACGGCCGCGTCGGACCCCGCACGCAGGCTGAACCCCACGCGCGCCCCCTTGATTCCGGACCGTCCGAGCCGCTCCGGTCGATTCCGAGCCGCTCCGGTCGATTCCGGACCGTCCGAGCCGCTCCCGTCGGCGAAAACCCATCGGCAACCGGCCGGAACACCGGGCAGAGTGCCGACATGAGCGAGAGTGCGAGTACGGGTACGGGTACGAACGACGGCAGAGGGCTGAGCCCGGACGGAACGATCCGGCGGGAGGGCTCGCTGAGCCGGGTGCCGGTGGTGTTCGCCCCCGTGGTCGAGGCGGCCAGCGCCCGGATCACCGAGGCGTTCGACGACGCGCGGCTGCACAGCGCGTACATCTACGGGAGCATTCCGCGCGGCACGGCTGTTCCCGGTGTCTCCGATCTGGACCTGCTACTCGCCCTGCGCGCCGAGCCCACCGAGGCCGACCGGGCGGCGGCCCGGGCCATCGAGGCCGAGCTGGACAGCTCGTTCGGCCAGATCGACGGGGTCGGTGTCCTTCTCGCCGCCGCCGAGACCCTCACCAGCACATTCGAACGCAATGATCTCGGCTTCTTCCTCGCCTGCCTCTGCACCCCACTGCTGGGCGAGGACCTCGCCGCACGGCTGCCGCGCTACCGCCCCACTCCACTGCTCGCCCGGGAGACCAACGGGGATCTCCACCTCTTGCTCCCCCGCTGGCGGCGGCGGTCCGCCGAAGCCACCACGGACGCCGAACGCCGAAGCCTCAGCCGTGGCGTCGGCCGCCGCCTCGTCCGGTCGGGCTTCACGCTGGTCATGCCGCGGTGGGGCGGCTGGACCAGCGACCTGACCGAGTCCGCCGAGGTGTTCGCCCGCTACTACCCGGACCACCCGGAGCGGATCGAACAGATGCGGACGGCCGCGCGCACGGGCCGCACCCCGTCCGCCGACCCGGCCGTCCTCGCGCTGCTCATCGACGATCTGGCGCCCTGGCTGGCAGCCGAGTATCTCGCCGTCCACGGCAAGAAGGCCCCGCGCCCCTGACCCCCGCGCCCCCCGCCGCACCGGCGCGGCGCAGCAGCGGTCGGCAGGCCAGGCCCACCAGCAGCGCCAGCGGGTGGCCCCAGGCGGCGAGGGGGTTGCCGACATCGAGCAGATCACGCAGCAGCATCGCGCCGACCGCGCCGAGTACCAGCCCCCGCGGCCACGGCGTGAGCAGCCCGGCGAGCGCACCCACGCCCGCCATCACCCCGAAGCTGATGCCGTAGTCGAGCTGGTGCAGTGAGGACTCCGGCAGACGACCGGCCGCCACGGACAGTCCGACCGGGATCTCGGTGGCGAGGGTCGCCACGACATGGCCGAGCAGGAACACCCCGGCGGCGCGCCGTCCCCCGACGCGGCGTTCCAGCGCGGTCAGCACCAGAGCGAAGCCGAGGACGTACGGGGAACCGAGCCCGCCGACGACCCACAGGGCACTGGCGACCAGGACCAGCAGCGGGGTTTCGCGCAGATGTGCGACGTCCGTGCTCGATTCACGCAGCACGGTGGAGACGGTGTCCGGATCGCCGTACTCCATGAAGAGGGACGTGGCGACGAGCACCAGCAGGTACCCGAAGGTGAACGGGGTACCGGTGGGCGTCGGCAGCAGCCGCAGGCACCGGCGGGCCCACCGCGCCGTACCGCCCGCCCGGAGTTCCCGGACAGGTGGAGAGGCGATGCCTTCCGTACGGCGCCGGCGCGGAACGGCGTCGGGCAGCGGGGCCGCGGGCCCGTCTTCGCGAACCGCCCTGCCCCTGCCCCTGCCCCTGCCCTGACGCACCGCACGAGGCCCCTTCCGTACAAGCCCGCGAAGCAACGTGATCATCTCCGTGCTGTCCATGACCCGAGCGGCGTGCGAACCGGCCGCACGTCCTCTTATACGCACCGTGCCTGTGCGCCGGTTATACGCGCCGTGCCCGTGCGCCGGTCATACGCGCCGTGCCCGTGCGCCGGTCATACGCATCGCGCCCGCGCGCCGGCCATGCCCGATGGCCTCTACGGACCGCGCCTGCGCACCGGCCATGCCTGACGGCGCCTTGTACGAATCCAGCAATCCGCCGGCCTTCGGATGAATCCGGCAATCCGCTGGCCCCTGGACGCGCGGACCGACCAGGATGGCGGGGACCGCGGCGGTCACCGCATCCGCCGCCCGCGTCCGTCCCTCACGTCCGCCATCGACCGGAGAGCCACACCATGCCCGAGATCCACGGCCCCGACCCCCTCGCCCCCCTCACGCTCGACCGCCGGGAAGGCCCGTACGGCGAAGTCGTCCTCCGGGAGCGGGGGGACGACTTCGAGATCATCGCCAACGGATGCTTCCTCATGGACACCTCGGACGGGCGCTCCGAGCGGCTGCTGATCGACGCGGCGCTGGCCGCCCTGCCCGACGGCCGGACGGCACCCGCGGTGCTCATCGGAGGGCTCGGGGTCGGGTTCTCGCTCGTGCGGGCCGCCGCCGAGCCGCGGTGGGGGCGGATCGCCGTCGTCGAGCGGGAGCAGGCGATCGTGGACTGGCACCGGGCGGGGCCGCTGGCCCGGATCTCCGACGCGGCGCTCGCCGATCCGCGGACCGAGATCCTGACGACGGATCTCGTCTCGTACCTGCGCACGACTACGGACCGTTACGACGCTCTGTGCCTGGACATCGACAACGGACCGGACTGGACCGTCACCGAGGACAACACGAGCCTGTACTCCCCCGCCGGTCTGGCGGACTGCCGGGAGCGGCTGACGCCGGGCGGCGTTCTCGCGGTCTGGTCCGCACAGCCGTCCGCGGATTTCGAACAGGCTCTGCGGAATGCCGGATTCAGCGGGGTACGGACGGAAGAGGTGCGTGTTGCCCGAGGTGTTCCCGACGTGGTGCATCTCGCACTTCGGACACTCTGAGAGCCCTCGTCGGGCATTCTCGGCCCCCGGACGCCCGGGGGCCAAGCGCCACAAGGCCGACACTCCGCCACTTCGTCGCGCCCCTGCCGTTACACCCTGCGTAGCCGAGAGCGGCCCGCTGCCTTTACGCTGCTGACCGGTGACGGGATCACCCGTGAAATCCACAAGCGAAGACCGTGCGTCCGGGGGAATGACCCCCGTGAGAACGGGCAGGGGCGGGGCGATGGAACAGACACACACCACCCACAACGGTGTCGCGGCCACCCCGGGCGCGCAGCGCCGGGTGCTGGTGGTCGAGGACGACGCCACGATCGTCGATGCCATTTCCGCCCGGCTGCGGGCGGAGGGCTTCCTGGTGCAGACCGCACTCGACGGGCCCGCGGCCGTGGACGCGGCCGAGGCGTGGCAGCCCGATCTGATGGTGCTCGACATCATGCTTCCCGGCTTCGACGGCCTGGAGGTCTGCCGCCGCGTGCAGGCCCAGCGGCCGGTGCCGGTGCTCATGCTGACCGCCAGGGACGACGAGACCGACATGCTGGTCGGTCTCGGGGTCGGCGCCGACGACTACATGACCAAGCCGTTCTCGATGCGTGAGCTGGCGGCCCGGGTGCACGTACTGCTGCGCCGGGTGGAGCGGGCGGCACTGGCCGCGGTCACTCCGCGCAGCGGCATACTGCGCCTCGGAGAGCTGGAGATCGATCACGCGCAGCGCCGGGTCCGGGTGCGCGCCGACGACGTCCACCTCACGCCGACCGAGTTCGATCTCCTGGTCTGCCTGGCCAATACGCCGCGCGCGGTGCTCTCCCGGGAGCAGTTGCTGGCCGAGGTCTGGGACTGGGCGGACGCCTCCGGCACCCGTACCGTCGACAGTCACATCAAGGCGCTGCGCCGGAAGATCGGTGCGGAGCGGATCCGTACCGTGCACGGAGTCGGCTACGCCCTGGAGACCCCGTCCCCATGACTCGGCCCGGTTCCGGACTGCGCCCCTTTTCGGTCAAGGCCAAGCTGGGCACGCTGGTGGTGGTCTCGGTGTTCATCACCACCGGGCTGCTGATGGTGGCCCTGCGCACCCGGACGGAGCTCCGCTTCATCACGGTGTTCTCGGTGATCGCGACCCTGCTGATCACCCAGTTCGTGGCGCACGGCCTGACGGCGCCGCTGGACGAGATGACGACCGTGGCCCGGTCGATCTCGCACGGCGACTACACCAGACGGGTGAGTGGTGCCGACCGGCGCGACGAGCTCGGCGACCTGGCCCAGACGATCAACCTCATGGCGGACGATCTGGAGGCCGTGGACCGGCACCGCAAGGAGTTGGTGGCCAATGTGTCGCATGAGTTGCGGACCCCCATCGCGGCGCTGAGAGCCGTGCTGGAGAACGTCGTGGACGGGGTGTCCTCGGCCGATCCCGAGACCATGCGGACGGCGCTGAAGCAGACGGAGCGGCTCGGCAGGCTGGTGGAGACGCTG
This sequence comes from Streptomyces sp. NPDC057963, assembly GCF_042887155.1. NCBI lineage: Bacteria > Bacillati > Actinomycetota > Actinomycetes > Kitasatosporales > Streptomycetaceae > Streptomyces > Streptomyces sp. NPDC057963. The sequence continues at coordinate 440,345 of NZ_JBHVPX010000004.1, read as the reverse complement.
CTGGACCTGTCCCGTCTGGACAGCGGGGTGGTCACGCTGAAGGCCCGCCGTTTCGAGGTGTGGCCGTATCTGTCGGGCGTGCTGAAGGAGGCGAACCTCGCCGCCTCGCACCGCCGGCTGTCCTCCGGTTCGGGGAACCACACCCGTAAGGACGTACATCTGCATCTGGATGTGTCGCCGCCCGAGCTGACCGCGCACGCGGACGCGGAGCGGCTGCACCAGGTGGTGGCGAATCTGGTCGACAACGCTGTCAAGCACAGCCCGCCGCACGGCCGGGTCACCGTCCTGGCGCGGCGCGGCGCCGGGCCGGAGTCGCTGGCGCTGGAGGTCCTGGACGAGGGGCCGGGCATTCCGGAGTCCGAGCGGCACCGGGTCTTCGAGCGTTTCAACCGCGGCGAGGTGCCGTCCCCGCACGGGCCGGGCAGCGACGGCGGTACGGGCCTGGGCCTGGCGATCGCGCGCTGGGCGGTGGATCTGCACGGCGGACGCATCGGCGTGGCCGAATCTGCTCGCGGTTGCCGCATTCAGGTCACTCTTCCGGGGATTCCGCAACCGCGAGGTTGACATATGGTTCGAACCGGAAGGGCACGTTCTGCGTGTTCCTTTCAAGGGGTACGGTCCAAGGGGCCGTAGCTGCGGTCCCGCGTACCCGGAGTGAAGCGGAACCATGCTTGTTTCCCGCCAATTCCTGCGCCGAAACCCGCCTTCCGATGTGACTTGCACGACGAAGACCGGCCCGGCCTGCATGGAACGGCTGGGGAGGCGTAGCCTTGATTTCCGCTGTCCATCACCTTGTGAAGCGGAAGAGGGCGGTTGCCGCCGTGTCGTCTCAGTCCCCCAGTAACTCGAGCATCTCGACCGACCAAGCCAGCCCGGGTTCCGACCCGGCTGCGGCTTTCGGCCCCAATGAGTGGCTCGTCGACGAGATCTACCAGCAGTACCTCCAGGACCCCAATTCGGTCGATCGCGCCTGGTGGGACTTCTTCGCCGACTACAAGCCGGGTACGTCCGGCACGGCGGACAAGCCCGTTCCCGGCGCCGCGGCCGCGGGGGCTGCGGTGACCCCGGCCCCGGCCGCCACCGCACCGGTCACCACGCCCCAGGCCGCTCCGGCGCAGGCCCCGGCTCCGGCCGCGCAGGCCCCCGCGCCCGCGGCTCCGGCGCCCGCACAGGCCGCCCCCGCCGCCGCTGCCCCGGCAGCCCCGGTGAAGGCCGCGCCGGCCGCCGAGGCCCCGGCCAAGCCCGCGGCGGCTCCGGCCACCGAGGCCCCGGCCGGCCCCGAGTACGTGACGCTGCGCGGCCCGTCGGCCGCCGTCGCGAAGAACATGAACGCCTCGCTGGAGCTGCCGACGGCCACGTCCGTGCGCGCCGTTCCGGTGAAGCTGCTCTTCGACAACCGCATCGTCATCAACAACCACCTCAAGCGCGCCCGGGGCGGGAAGATCTCCTTCACGCACCTCATCGGGTACGCGATGGTGCAGGCCCTCAAGGCCATGCCGGCGATGAACCACTCCTTCGCGCTGAAGGACGGCAAGCCGACCCTGGTCAAGCCGGAGCACGTCAACCTCGGTCTGGCCATCGACCTGGTGAAGCCGAACGGCGACCGCCAGCTGGTCGTCGCGGCCATCAAGAAGGCCGAGACGCTGAACTTCTTCGAGTTCTGGCAGGCCTACGAGGACATCGTCCGCCGCGCCCGCAACGGCAAGCTCGGCATGGACGACTTCACCGGAGTCACCGCCTCGCTGACCAACCCCGGCGGCATCGGCACCGTGCACTCGGTGCCCCGCCTTATGCCCGGTCAGGGCCTCATCATGGGCGTCGGCGCGATGGACTACCCGGCCGAGTTCCAGGGCACCTCCCAGGACACCCTGAACAAGCTGGGCATCTCCAAGGTCATGACGCTGACCTCGACGTACGACCACCGGGTCATCCAGGGTGCCGCCTCCGGCGAGTTCCTGCGGATCGTCGCCCAGCTCCTGCTCGGCGAGAACGAGTTCTACGACGAGATCTTCAAGTCGCTGCGCATCCCGTACGAGCCGGTCCGCTGGCTGACGGACATCGACGCCTCGCACGACAACGACGTGACCAAGGCCGCGCGGGTCTTCGAGCTGATCCACTCCTACCGGGTCCGCGGCCATGTCATGGCCGACACCGACCCGCTGGAGTACCGCCAGCGCAAGCACCCCGACCTGGACATCACCGAGCACGGCCTCACCCTGTGGGACCTGGAGCGGGACTTCGCGGTCGGCGGTTTCGCCGGCAAGTCGATGATGAAGCTCCGCGACATCCTCGGTGTGCTGCGCGAGTCGTACTGCCGCACCACCGGCATCGAGTTCATGCACATCCAGGACCCGAAGCAGCGCAAGTGGATCCAGGACCGGGTGGAGCGCACGCGCACCCAGCAGCCCGAGCGCGAGGAGCAGCTGCGGATCCTGCGCCGGCTCAACGCCGCCGAGGCGTTCGAGACGTTCCTGCAGACCAAGTACGTCGGCCAGAAGCGGTTCTCGCTGGAGGGCGGCGAGTCCGTCATCCCGCTGCTCGACGCGGTCATCGACTCCGCCGCCGAGGCCCGCCTCGACGAGGTCGTCATCGGCATGGCCCACCGCGGCCGGCTGAACGTGCTGGCGAACATCGTCGGCAAGTCCTACGCGCAGATCTTCCGCGAGTTCGAGGGCAACCTCGACCCCCGGTCGATGCACGGCTCCGGCGACGTGAAGTACCACCTGGGCGCCGAGGGCACCTTCACCGGTCTGGACGGCGAGCAGATCAAGGTCTCGCTGGCCGCCAACCCCTCGCACCTGGAGGCGGTCGACCCGGTCCTGGAGGGCATCGCCCGCGCCAAGCAGGACCTCATCAACAAGGGCGGCACGGACTTCACGGTCCTGCCCGTCGCGCTCCACGGCGACGCGGCCTTCGCGGGCCAGGGCGTCGTCGCCGAGACGCTCAACATGTCGCAGCTGCGCGGCTACCGCACCGGCGGCACCGTGCACGTGGTGATCAACAACCAGGTCGGCTTCACCGCCGCCCCGGAGTCCTCGCGCTCCTCGATGTACGCCACCGACGTGGCGCGCATGATCGAGGCGCCGATCATCCACGTCAACGGTGACGACCCCGAGGCCGTCGTCCGGGTCGCGCGCCTCGCCTTCGAGTTCCGGCAGGCGTTCAACAAGGACGTCGTGATCGACCTCATCTGCTACCGCCGCCGCGGTCACAACGAGGGCGACAACCCGGAGTTCACCAACCCGCAGATGTACACCCTGATCGACAAGAAGCGCTCGGTGCGCAAGCTCTACACCGAGTCCCTCATCGGTCGCGGCGACATCACGCTCGAAGAGGCCGAGCAGGCGCTCCAGGACTTCCAGGGCCAGCTGGAGAAGGTGTTCGCGGAGGTCCGCGAGGCCACCTCGCTGCCGGCTCCGACGCACACCCCCGAGGTCCAGCCCGAGTTCCCGGTCGCCGTGACCACCGCGGTCTCCCAGGAGGTCGTGAAGGTCATCGCGGAGTCCCAGGTCAACATCCCCGACCGGATCACCGTCCACCCCCGCCTGATGCCGCAGATGCAGCGTCGCGCGGCCTCGGTGGAGAACGGCACGATCGACTGGGGCATGGGCGAGACCCTGGCCATCGGTTCGCTGCTGATGGAGGGCACCCCGGTCCGGCTCGCCGGCCAGGACACCCGCCGCGGCACCTTCGGCCAGCGACACGCGGTCCTCGTCGACCAGGTGACCGGCGAGGACTACACCCCGCTGCTCTACCTCGCCGACGACCAGGCCCGTTACAACGTCTACGACTCGCTGCTCAGCGAGTACGCGGCGATGGGCTTCGAGTACGGCTACTCGCTGGCCCGTCCGGAGTCGCTGGTCATCTGGGAGGCCCAGTTCGGTGACTTCGTCAACGGCGCGCAGACCGTCGTCGACGAGTTCATCTCCTCGGCCGAGCAGAAGTGGGGCCAGACCTCCGGCGTCACGCTGCTGCTGCCGCACGGCTACGAGGGCCAGGGCCCGGACCACTCGTCCGCCCGCCCGGAGCGTTTCCTCACGCTGTGCGCGCAGAACAACATGACGGTCGCCATGCCGACCCTGCCGTCGAACTACTTCCACCTCCTGCGGTGGCAGGTGCACAACCCGCACCACAAGCCGCTGATCGTCTTCACCCCGAAGTCGATGCTCCGCCTCAAGGCGGCCGCGTCGAAGGTGGAGGAGTTCACCACCGGCGGCTTCCGCCCGGTGATCGGCGACGACTCGGTGAACGCGAACGACGTCCGCAAGGTCGTCTTCTGCGCGGGCAAGGTCTACTACGACCTGGAGGCCGAGCGTACGAAGCGCGGCGCCACGGACACGGCGATCATCCGGCTGGAGCGCCTGTACCCGCTGCCGGGTGCCGAGCTCCAGGCCGAGATCGCCAAGTACCCGAACGCCGAGAAGTACCTCTGGACCCAGGAGGAGCCGGCCAACCAGGGCGCCTGGCCGTTCATCGCCCTGAACCTGATCGACCACCTGGACCTGGCCGTCGGCGCCGACGTCCCGCACGGTGAGCGCCTGCGCCGCATCTCGCGGCCGCACAGCTCGTCCCCGGCGGTCGGCTCGGCCAAGCGCCACCAGGCCGAGCAGGCGCAGCTGGTCGCCGAGGTCTTCGACGCCTGACCGCCTGCTGTACGAACCAGGGGCCCGGTCCCGCGACTCGATCGCGGGGCCGGGCCCTTCGGCGTGCGTACGGGGCGGGCCGGTTCAGATGATCGAGGGCTCGAAGTCCCAGTACGGACGGTTCCGGGAGCGGGCCGAGACCGTGTGGACGTGCTGGACGCCCAGGGTCGCCACCAGGTCCCCCAGCGCCTCGCTCTCGACCTTCTCCGCCCGCTGCCGGTCGCGGATGCCGCGCAGGTCCGCGGCGTGGGCGATCCGGGCGGAGAGGGTCAGCGGATGGGTCCGGCCGAGTACCTCGATCGCCCGGTTGATCACCGAGTCCGTCAGGGCGGCCGCGGATTCCGGGTCGCCCACCAGGTTGCGCAGCGCCGAGGCGTTGACCGCGCAGCCGAGGGTCCAGGGATGGTTCTCGCCCACGGCCTCCGCCATGTCGGCGAGCGCCTGTTCCAGGAGCGCGTGCGCCTGGTCCCGCTCCCCCACGTTCCGGAGGATCAAGGCGTGGTTGGCCCGGGTCCCGGCCACGTAGGGGTGCGTCTCGCCGAGCATCTCCGTATAGCCCCGGACGACCTTCTCGCTTATGTCCCTGGCCCGGTCGATGTCGGCGTGCTCACGGGCGAAGCAGCTCTGGCCGGCCGCGAACATCATGGTCAGGGGGTCGCCCTCGCCGAGCACGCGTTCGCATCGCTCCAGGACCCGGGTGAACAGCTCCGCGGCCCTGGGGCGTTCCCCCGAACGGTAGTGGCACAGCGCGAGGTTGTGTTCCGCTCGCAGGGTCTGCGGGTTGTCGGGCCCCAGAACCAGCCGGTGCACCCGGGCGCTCTGTGTCTGGAGCGACAGGGCGTCGCCGTACCGGCCGAGCAGGCGCAGGTCGGTGGCGTAGTTGATCTCGGAGTACAGGGTCCAGGTGTGACGCGGGCGCAACAGCTGCCGCCGGGCCTCCAGGGTCAGCCGGTTGAGCTCCAGGGATTCTTCGTACCTGCCGAGCAGTCGCAGTGAGATGGCCAGGTTGTTCTGCGCGCTGAGCGTGCGCGAGTCCTGGTCGCCCAGCAGTTCGCGGTAGGCCGCGAGGATCCAGCCGGACATCTCCAGCGCCTCGCCGTACCGGCCGAGGCCCCGCAGGTCCGCGGCGAGGCCGCCCGCAGCGCGCAGGTGTTCCAGGTCCTGGGGGCCGCGTTCAGTGCGCAGGTGGTCGACGGCGGCCCGCTCGATGGCCTCCGTACCGGCGTAGTCGCCCACGGCCCGCAGCACGTTGGCGTAGTTGTAGCTGAGGTCCCAGACCCTGGGGTGGTCCTCGCCGAGGAGCCGACGCCAGGCCTTCATGGCGCGTTCGCCCAGTTTGATGCCGGCCCGGTACTCGCCGGAGAGGTACATGTAGCGCAGGCAGTTGAGCACCAGGGTCTGCACCGCGGGGTCGGTGCTGTTGAGCACGTCGGCCCACTTCAGGTGCGGGGTGATCTCGGCGTAGGCGGGCCACAGACGGGTGTCGGTGGGGCGGCCGGGGTCCGCGGCGGCGAGCGCGCGGCGGACCACGTCGATGAACTCCTGGCGGTCCCGGTCCGGCATGTCCTTGCCGATGATCTGGTGGACCATGCGGTGCATGTAGAGCGATTCGCCGGACGACGCCTCGTCGGCCACCGACTCGTGGGACTCCAGGCGGACCACGGAGTACTGGCGGAGCTGGCCGATCGCCTTGTTCCACAGCAGCGGGTCGTTCATCAGGCCGGAGACCTGTTCCGGCAGCGCTCCGGGGGGCAGTTCCTTCAGCAGCCGCACGGGGATGGAGCCGGGCGCGAAGAAGCTGCACAGGCGCAGCAGGTCGACGGACTCGGGAACGGTGTCCTTGAGCTTGTTCAGCAGTATCGACCAGGCGGTCTGGAAGGCGAGCGGGAAGTCCGCGGAGACCTTGACGACGTCCTGGTCGATACCGCCTTCGAGGAGTCCGATGTACTCGTCGACCGACATGTCGGAGTCGTTGAGCCAGCCGGCGGTCTGGTCGAGGAGGAGCGGGAGGTCTTCGAGGGCGTCGGCGAGCTGGTCGGCCTCGGCCGGGGTCAGGCGCGGCGCGCGGCGCCGGATGAAGGCGACGGACTCGTCCCGGTCGTAGACGGGGATCTCGACGAGGTTGCTGTTGTGTTCGCTCCACTCCGGATTGCGGGAGGTGATCAGGACGTGTCCGGGGCCGGTGGGCACCAGGTCCCAGATGTGTTCGGGCTCGTCGGCCCCGTCGAGGACGAGGAGCCAGTGGGAGTGCGGTTCGCCGCGGCGCAGCGCGTCCCGTACCGCGCGCAGCCGCTCGCCGTACTCGGCACCGGTCGACAGCCCCAGTTCGGGGGCGAGTTCGGCGAGTTTCTGGCGGTAGAGGGCGCGGCGGTCGGCGGGCACCCACCACACGACGTCGTACTCGGAGCCGAAGCGGTAGACGTACTCCGCGGCCAGCTGGGTCTTGCCGACGCCGGACATGCCGTGCAGCGTCACGACGCCGGCGCCGGGGCCCGCGTCCTGGAGGGCCTGGTACGCCTTGGTGAGCAGTTCCTCACGGCCGGTGAACCGGGTGTTGCGCCGCGGCACCCCGCCCCACACCTCGGGGGTGTCGGCCGGATACCGGGGGCCGGGCCGGGCCTCGACGGACTCCGGCAGCGGGTCGGCGGGCAGGCCCAGGCGGACGAGGAGCCGCCGCTCGGCCTCGTCGGCGCCGACGTTCGTCAGGTCGGCGGCGCCGAAGACCGAGGTGGCGCCGGGCAGCGCGGACGTGGTGACGCAGACGGCGGCGAAACGGTCCGGGTCGGGGGCGACGACCTCGCGCAGCGCCCTGTTCCACTCGTCGTGGCTGCGGGGGCCGAGCTGGAAGTACCAGTCGCTGAGGAGCACCAGGACGCGGCCGCGCGACAGCGTCAGATCCCGCAGCGACTCCTCCAGCGGAACCTCCACCGGGGGGTCCCACCGCTGCTGGACGACCGTCACCCCGCGCCGCTCCAGGCGGTCTCCGATCCACGCCGACCACGCGCGGTTGAAACCGGCGAAACTGATGGTGACGGTCTGCGCCCCGGTTGCTCCAACTTGCTTACGCGTTCCGGGCATTCAGCCGTCTCCCTGCCTCGATGCGAGCTTGTCAACATACACCGGAGCATGGTCGCTCCGGCCGGTGTCGCGGGTCCACTCACTGCGTTCGCGAGCCGTTCCTCTGCTGCCATATCACCTTGGCGGTGGCCACGTACGCCTGCGCGCGCGCGAGGTGACCCGTGGGGGGCGGACAATCGTCCAGACGGTGGTAGAGCGTGATCATCTCGTTGACCAGGACCCGGCCTTCGCGGGTCAGTGCCGCCGACCCGGCCAGCACGGGCAGGACGGCTCCGACCTGTTCGCGGCAGCGGGCGTGCTCGGCCCAGGCGAGGTCGCGGTGGGTGACGCGCCGCGCGCCGCGCGCGAACCGCTGCCAGTAGTCGGCGAGCGCGAGGTGCGAGTAGGCGCCCTGGAGGAGGCCGTCGAAGGGCCTGGGGTCGGATCGCCAGGGGGCGAAGTGGCGTGGTGTCGCGTCCTCGTGGTGCAGCGGTACGAGGGCGGCGAGCGCGGCCAGTTTGGTGTGCTGGAGTTCGTGGACCAGCGTGGAGGCGAAGTAGGCGGGGGTGGCCGGCTTGCTGCTGAGGACGGCACCGAACGCCTCGCGCCTGGTGCCGCTGCAGTGGGCCGCGCCCTCTCCGGCGGGGCCGGAGCCGGGCGGCGGGCCGAGCGGCACCAGGCAGCGCAGCAGCACGGCCGCTTCGGTGAGGCGGTGCTCGCCGCCGACGCGGAGCAGGGGCGCCACTCCGGCCCAGGACTCGGCCCAGGCCTTGCGTTCGTGGTCGTCGACGTGGGTGGCGGCGCTCAGTCCGTGGCGTCGCAGCCCGCTGCCGTCGGTGCGGTACGGGTCGACGTCGTCCAGGGGCACGGGTCCGAGGCCGGACCGCAGGGCGGGCAGGGCGAGCACCGGCAGCCAGCGCGGATCGGCCGAACCGGCCGTTCCGTCCGGTTGCGCGCGCAGGGTGAGGAGCAGCCCCCCGCCGGCCTCGCGGACCGTCAGTTCGCCGTCCTCGAAGGTGATGCCGAGCGGGCCGGATTCCGTGCGCAGGGCGCCCAGGGTGGGCAGGGACAGCAGCCCGTCGTGTGCGGTGAGCCGGGTCGTGAACGTGATTCCCGCACGGATCGCGGCCGCGGCGGCCAGCGCGCTCAAGTGGTCCAGGTCGGCGCGGAGTCCGGGGCCGGGACCGGCGGTGGTGCCGGTGCCGGTGCCGGAGAGGCCGCGCAGGCAGCGCTGTGCCCAGGGGCCGGTGAGGGGGTGGAACAGGACGGTGCGCACGGCGCTCCGGTCGGTGCGCTCGGCCTTCTCCAGCAGCGCCCAGTCCTGCCGCAGCCGGTCGAGCGCCGGGGGCGGGCAGAGGGCTGCGGGGGCCGCCCCGGCCGCGTCCAGCAGGGCCCGCAGGAGGAGGAGCCGGCGGGTGTCCTGATCGCGCACGAGGACGCCGAGGGTGCCGGTGTCGCCCTCGGTGCGGCCGAGTTGGCGCAGCATGTGGTCCGGGAGCGGGGGTATCGGTGGGGGGATAAGCGGGGGGATGGGTGCGGGGCTCATCGGTGTGCTCCTGCGGTTGCGTCGGACAGCCGGGCCGCGATGTGGCGGACCAGCCGTTCGAGATCGGCGCAGTAGACGGACGGGTTGGTGAAGCCGTTGTCTGCGCGGTAGCGGTGTGCGTAGTGCCCGCCGCCGCAGACGGTCAGCAGCGGGCAGGCGCGGCAGGTGGCGGCGAGCGCGTCGGCGCCTGCCTGGCGGGCGGCGACGCCGGGGTGGCGCAGGGCGTCGTCGAAGGTGTGGCGGAAGATGTCGAGTCCGGTGGCGGCGGCCGTGTCGTAGGCGGACTTGAGGGAGTCCACCTGCTCGATCGTCCCGTCGGTCTCGACCACGATCGCGTTGACCGGGTCGAGACCGAGGGATTCGGTGGCGGCGGGCAGGCCCAGCAGCAGGGCGACGCACTCCTCGAAGAGCCGGACCCGGGTCTCCCTGCGCGCGGCCGGCCACCAGCGGTCGAAGACGGTCGTGAGCCAGTCGCCGTACGGGGTCGGGCGGCCCGCTCCGGGCCCCGTGGGGGCTGCCCCCGCGGCGGGCAGTCCCGGCGGCGGGTTCGTCCAGTTGCCGTGCGGCAGCAGCAGGTCCAGGGCGGGCGGGTGCAGGGCGAGCAGCGACTCGTACATCTCGATCGGGTCGGTCCGCGGGTCGACGACCGTGAGGATGCCTGCGTACGCGCCGGGGTGCCGGTCGGCTAGGAGCCGGGCGCCGCGCGAGGCGGCGGGCCAGGAGGGGCGTCCGGCGCGGTCGGTGCGCCGGGTGTTGTGGGCGGCCAGACCGCCGTCGAGGCTGATACCGATGCGTATGCCGTGCCGCGCGAGGGTGGCGGCACGGGCGTCGGTGAGCAGGGTGGCGTTGGTCTGCACGGTGGTGTGGACGGCGCAGCCCCCGGGCACCAGGTCGCGCACCCGGTCGGCGAAGGCGGCCAGCCGTCCGGCGCCGGCGAGGAGGGGTTCGCCGCCGTGCAGGACGAGGGCGACGTCACGCAGTCCGTGGGCGGCCGCGTGTTCGGCGATCCGGTCCGCGGCGCGATCCAGGACGGCGGGTGCGGCGGCCGCCGGGCGGGCCCGCCAGGTGTGGTCGGGGCCCTCGTAGAGGTAGCAGTAGCGGCAGGCGAGATTGCAGCGGCCGTGCACCTTGACGACGAACTGCCCGAAGGGGACGGCGGGCCGGCCGCCGTCGGCACGCGGGGGCGGTTGCGGCGTCGCCTTTCGAGACACTCCCGCACCCCCGTGCCGCACATTCACCGGTGCGGCCCCCGTTGCCGCCCCGAAGCGAGTATCCCTGGCCTGCCGCGCGGGCAAACCCGCCCCGTGCCAGGATGTCCTGTTCATCCGGACCCCGGACCGAAATCGTGCGACCCTGCCCCGGCCCCGGTGCGACTCCGGGCACCGCGGCCGGAGTCGGACACGGCGCGGACGTGCCCGGCGCCGAGGGGGCAGCGCTCAGAAGGCGTTGGTGAATCCCCACAGCATTTCCCGCGGCTGCTCGGCCCGGCCGCGCAGATCCGCCACCACCTCGGAGAGCACCGGGTGGTCCAGCGTCCGCAGCGCCTCAAGATCGAGCCCCAGCAGGTCCGGCAGCGCCTCCGGCCCGCCGCCCGGCCCGCCGCCCGGCGCGCCCGTGTGTACCGACTCGCTCATCACGCCTCCCCGTAGTACCGCATCGTGTTCCCCGGTGCGTGCTCGCCGTCGAGCACACCCCCGTCGAGCCTGCGTCCCTGCCCCGCGGACCGCCGCGGATCCGGCCGGCCCCGGCCGCCTCTGTACCGATGCCCCGCACAACCCGGCCTACGCCTGGTGGGGCATTCCGTCGACCGATGCCGGCCGTACGCCGGTCGCACGGCGGCAGCACACCCTGCGCCGAGCCCTCCTGGCCGAGCGGGTCAGCGTTCCAGTTCGGCCAGCCGTTCGGCGGTCGACCCGCCCGCCGCGCCGCCGCCGTCCGGCAGTTTGCGCCATTCCCGGCGGGCCGCCCGGTATGCCTCGCGGGCCGCCCGGGGGCGTCCCGCCCTCTCGTAGGTCATACCCCGCCAGTGGTTGGCTGTAGCACCCAACTCGACTGCCTGACGGATCTGTTGCGGACCTTCCGACTCCGCTTCGGCCGTGCCGGCCGCCTCGACCGCGCCCCGGAACGCCTCCGCCGCGTCGTCGAGCCGGGCCGGGCGTTGCAACACCCGGGAGGCGTCGAGGTGGGACAGGCCCAGTTCCAGCCAGCAGCGCGCCTCGGTCAGCGGGTCGGCCGCCTCCTGGGCCGCGAGCCCGAAGAGGTGCTCGGCCTCCCGCAGGTCGACCCGGTCCTCGGTGGCGCGGTGCCGCAGCATCAGCGCCCGGCCCAGCATCAGCAGCCGCTCTGCCTGGCGCGCACCCCCCGCCGCCGTCTCCGTGCGGCAGTCGCGCAGCACCCGTACCGCGGCACCGATGTGCGCCCGCCCGTCGGGCAGTTGGGCGCGGCGCAGCAGGGTGCCGCCCCATTCGGCGAGCAGATCGGCGTGGGCCTGCGAGTCGCGCGGGACGCCCCGCGCGGCGCGGGCGAACCAGTCGGCCGCTGCCACGAGTTCGCCGGGATCCCCGGTGTGTTCGTAGCGGGCGACCCGGACCCGGGCGGCCCGGGTCCGGAGCGAGGCGAGCAGTCGCTGGTCCCGTACGGTCTCCAGGGCCTGCTCGATCAGGACGCCCGCCTCGTCCGGCTCCTCACCGGAGCCGAGCAGGGCGTCCACCAGGTCCAGCAGGATGCGCACCTCGGTGCCCACGGTGTGGCGGCCGCCGCCCTGCTCGAAGGCCGTGCGCAGGGAGCGCGCCGCCTGACCGGCGTACACCCGGGACTGTTCCGTGTCGGCGGTGGCCCCGGCCAGTTTCAGCAGGGTGCGGCCGTGTGCCAGCGGCAGGGCGGCCGGGCGGTTCTCCTGGTCGGGCCAGACGTCGGCGAACGCCTCCAGCATGCCGCACGCGGCCTGCAGCAGGGCGGTGTCGCCGTCGAGCCGCCACTGCGCCTCCAGGGCCCGGACCCGCTCCAGGGTGAGCCGGAGGGCCTCGGCGGGTTCCAGACCGGGGTCCGCGCAGGCGGCCGTGTACTCGCGGTCGGCGCGGCGCAGCAGCTCCAGTGCGCCGCGCCGGTCGCCGCGGCGGCGGCGGTCGTCGGCCGCGGCGTGCAACACCTTGGCCAGTACGGCGCGTTCGCGTACCGCCCCCGGGTGCGCGGCGGCCCGTTCGGCGGCGTACTCGGCCTCGCGGAGCAGTTCGGCGTCGCCCTGGACCTCCCACAGGCGCAGGACGCAGCGCGAGTACTCCGCCCACAGCTCGGGGTCGGCGCCCGGCCGTTCCTCGCGTTCGGTGGCCCCCCGCAGCAGCTGCACGGCGTCCATCAGGTACTGCACCATGCCGTCCGATTCGAAGTGCCGCAGCAGGACGCGGGCGCTCTCCACCGCCGCGTTCGGGGTCTGGACGGTGTTCTGGCGGTCGTCCCCGCCGGTCTGGACGACGAACTGCTCGGGCAGGGGCATGAACCGCTCCAGTACGCGGACCGCGACCTCGGCGAAGGGATGGGGGACGTGCGAACCGCCGCTTGCGCCGCCCTCCCCGTTCTCGTCGCCCTCTTCGACGTCCTCGTCGGGTGCGCCGTTCTCCCTGGTGTCCGTGGTGCGGGTCGCCCGCGACGGCCCGTACCGGCCCTCACCGAGCTGGGCGAAGGCCAGGGCCGGGAAGTTCGGCCCGCCCTTCCCGAACCGCTGCTCGATGTACTGCGAGCAGTGCTTGAGTACAAGCAGCGCCTCGTCCCGGCCCAGCGGGCCGAGCAGCGCCTCCCGTACCCCGGGCGCGAACTCGTACCACTGGCCGCCTTCTTCGCCGCCGTCCGCGCCCCTGGTCCGCGACAGCAGTCCGCTCAGCAGCACCTCGGCGAGTTCGGACGGTCCCGAGCCGGGCAGCATCGTGCGCTGCACCAGCTGCATCACCGGGAGGTACAGCGGGGCCGCCGCCAGGTAGACGGCCAGCTGTCCGGCGGCCGGGGAGGCCGCGGAACGGAACCGGCTGACCAGCTGGAGCGAGGACAGCCCGTCGCCGGGGCGCTGCGCGGCCGCGGCGGGCTGATCGGCCCGCACCCAGCCGACGGCTCCGGAGATCTGTCCCGCGCCGGTGCCCGACAGCAGTCTCGCCCAGGCCGCCAACGCGCCTTCCACCGGTGGGAGTACGGGAATCGCGAGGGCCCCCGGATGCACGGCGTGGCCCGTTCCGGCGTGCTCCGTGACCTTCAGTACGGCGGCTCCGCCGGGCCCCTCGCCACGCGTCAGCGCACCGTAGGTGACCGGCAGCCTGGTCCGGTTCCACATCCGCTGCGGCAGGGGCTGGAGCACGGCGGTCGGGGCCTGCCCGGCCAGCTGGTGCAGCAGCCGGTGGGCCCGGCCGCTGTGCCAGAGCGGGCCGGCGCAGTCGCTGACCAGGACGGTGACACGACGGCCGGTCGGATCGCTCAGCCGGTCCGCGGAGTTCAGCGGCGCGGCGGCCGGATCGGGGCTGCGGCTCACCGCGGCCGCGCCGTCCGGCCCCTGGTGCAGATAGCGCACCTGGACATCCCGGAATGCGCCCAACTGGCTGAAGATATCCTGGAGTTCACAGAACATCCGGTCCCACACCAGCATCGAGGACGAGGCGTCCATGACGCACTGCAGCAGCGCCTCGCCCCGGGACGCGCCCCGGAACACCGGCATGATGATGCCGCCGGCCCGTGCGCTGAGCTCGGCGGTCGCCGTCTCGTCCAGGGTGCGGCGCAGCGGCGGTACGGCGGGGCGGTAGCGCTGCAACGGGCGCAGCGCCCGCTGGAGTTCGAGCGGCGCCGGGAGGGCGGGGGCGGCGGGTACGCCCAGGGTGAGCGCTCGTGTCCGGCCGCCCCGGGCGATGCCCCGCCCACGCCCGGCCGGTCCGTCCGGGCGCGGGGCGCCGGGTGGCGCGGTACGGGGTACGGGGTAGAGGGCCACCCGCCGGTCGGCGTCCCCGAGATCCTGCTGTCCGACCGGCCCGTCGTCGTCCACTGCGGGGCCCGGGGCCTCCTCGCGCCCGGCCGCCGCGGTGGCCGGGTGCCCGCCCGGCCGGTCCTTCCGGGCCGGGGCCCCGGCCCACGGCGCGGCGCCGTCGGCGCCGTCGTCGTCCGGCGCGTCGGGGTCGCGAGTCCAGCGGGCCAGCCAGAGGGCGTCGCAGAGCTGCTCGACGTCGGGGTCGAGCCCCGCCTCGCGCAACCGGGCGACGAACGCGGGGAGCAGGCCCCCGTCGTACGGGGCGCCGCCCCTCACCGATGCGTGACGCGACTCCCCGGCCCCGCCCGTCGTCACCGCTGCGTCGCGCAACTCCGCGGCCCCGCCCGGGGCGTTGCGGTCGCGCGACTCACCGGCCCCGCCCGCACCGCCGTCGGGGCCGCCTTCCTCGTCCGGTCCGTGCCGCGGCATGCCCCTGGCCATCAGCGCATCACCTCGGCCGGTCGAGTCGCTGGATGAGCAGGTCGGCGAGGCGGTCGCGGCCGGCCGGGGCGGCGGCGTCGGTGAGATAGATCGCATTCAACAACTGGTCGGTGGCGAGGAGTTCACTGCGGGAGCGCTCCAGGAAGTGGGCGATGAGGTCGTCCCCGGAACGCGCCGCCTCGTCGCCGAGGTGGGCGCGTACGAAGGTCGCGAGCCGCTGGTGGTCGGGGCGTCCGAGCTCCAGGTGGATGCACCGGCGCATCAGGGGGGCCGGGAAGTCCCGCTCGCCGTTGCTGGTGAGCACCACGAAGGGGAACGCCCGGCACTGCACCCGGCCGCCCGTCACCTTCACCTTGTTGCCGTCGTCGTCGAGGACCTCCGCCTCGCCGCCGGGCAGCCGGTCGGCGATCCGCTCCAGCTCGGGAATGCCGAACTCGCCCTCCTCCAGCACATTGAGCAGGTCGTTCGGCAGGTCGATGTCGCTCTTGTCGAGCTCGTCGATGAGCAGGACGCGCGGCCGGTCCGAGGGCAGCAGCGCGGTGCCGAGCGGCCCGAGCCGGATGTAGCTGCCGACACTCGTCGCGGAATCGGCGCCGGCCGTTCCGGCCGCCGCGCTGTGCGCGGCGATCTGCACGTCCTGGAGCCGGGCGATCGCGTCGTAGTGGTAGAGGCCGTCCTGGAGCGCCGAGCGGCTGACGATGGGCCAGCGCAGGACCCGGCCGAGACCGAGCTCGTGGGCGACGGAGTGGGCCAGCGTGCTCTTGCCCGCGCCCGGACTGCCGGTGACCAGCAGCGGACGCCGCAGGTAGAGCGCGGCATTGATCATTTCGAGCTCTTCGGCACCCGGCCGATGGAGTTCGGCGATGTGCCGGTAGCCGCCGAACCGGCGGTCGGCGGATCCGTCCCCGCCCGGATCGTCGGGGGCCGGGGCCCCGCGGCCCGCGAAGTCCCGCCACGGCGGCGGGGGCGGCAACTGCTCGATGCCTCCGTGCGGTTCGCCGGCCCCTCGGTAGATGAGCCACTCGCTGGGTTCACTCATAGCGTGGTCCTCGTCGTCACTCGTCCGCCAGGGGCAGCAGTCGAACGTGCATCACGGTAGCGATCCGTCGTACACCCCGTAAGGGGCTTGCGACCCCGCCCGTTCACGGCGCCTCCAGGAACTGGCCGGAACCGGGCAGCGGATGATGGGGATCTTCGTACAGCAGTGCGACACCGTCCGACCAGTACGCCTCGGTACGGCTCGCACGTACCCCCTGCCTCAACTCATGCACCATTCGCGGGAGTTGATCAGCGGTGCGGGCCTCGGCGACGGTATCGGCGGCGCGCCGGTGGAATTCCGTGCAGACCGCGGCCGGTTCGGCGGTCCGGCGCCGCCACAGGGCCACCCCGAAACCGGCGTCGAGCACCCGCCCGAGACCGGCCGCGGCCTCCGGGTCGGCCCGGTCGCCGTAGCGGCAGAGCACCGGGACGGTCTCGTACGCCAGTCCGCGCAGCTCCTCCACCACGGGCACGGGTACCCGCATTCCGTCCTCGCAGTCGACGACGGCGGACCGCATCGCGGCGGACACGGTCCGGTTCCAGCGCGCCTCGCGCTCGTCCGTCCCGTCGTCGGCCGGGAACGGACGGTGGTCCAGTCGGCGGACGACGACGGGGCGCTCCACCCCGAGCGGCTGCCCGTCGGGCGGCACCTGCCATGCGTCGACCGCCAGGTCCATGAGGGTCCGGTCCACGGCGACCTGGAGCACGGCGGGGCTGCCGGGTTCGTCGCACCGCCGGAACGCCTCCGCCAGCGGTCCCGCGAGCCGGGCGGGCAGGGCGTCCGGCGCGGTGCCCCGGCTGTCCTCGGCGACGGGCAGGACGTCGCCGGCGTGCTGGGCGACGCCGATCCGCCAGTCGTAGCGGTCCGGTTCCCAGCCGCGCGGCTCCAGTTGCAGCAGGACGAACGGGACGGTGCGGGCCCTGGCGGGTTCGAGCGTCGGCGCCGGGGTGCGCAGGTGTTCGCGGCCGGGGGCGTACCGGCCGCTGTGCCGGAGCCCGGCGAGCTCATGGCGGAACTTGCGGGAGAGCCGGTCCTCCGCCATCCGCTTCACCCAGTCCCACAGGGACGCCTCGGCGTACCGGGTGGACGGCAGGACGTAGGGGCGTTCGGCGGACAGGGCGCTCATGCAGTAGCGCAGGATCAGCTCCAGTGCGCCGTCGCCGCCGGGGGCGTCGTACAGCGTCCCCAGTCCGTCGCGCCAGCCGCGCGGGGCGGCGTGGTGCTCGGTCGGATGGGTGTCCGGCAGCCGGTCCAGGAGGTCGAGGAGACTGCGGGTGCTGAGCGGGGGCGGGAGTTCGGCGAGCCGGCCGAGCAGGTCGACGCGTTGCTGGGGGCTGAGGGCGAGCCCCGCTCCGGCGCCCAGATCGCGCTGGAGATCGGCCCAGGTCCGCTCGGTGCCGACGGAACTGGTGTGCCGGTCGGCGTGGTAGCGGTCGTGGGCGTGGAACACCGCCTGGTAGGGGTCGTCGGTCTCGGCGGCGACCGCGGCGGGCGGCACGGGCAGCGTACGCAGCCGCTCGACGCCGATCGAGGTCCCGCCGGTCGTGCCGTCGGCACGCGACTTGAGTACGCCGACGACCTCGCCGCGGGCCAGGTCCACCACGGGGCCGCCGGACAGGCCCGGGTACATCCGGTCGCCGTCGAGCCGCATCTGCTCGTCGTCCTCGGCCCAGTCGCCGAAGGTGCCCATCACCTGGCAGCGCCCGCTGAACCGGGTCAGCTGCCCCGATCCGCCGTCGGTCCAGCCGGTGTAGAGGACCGAACCGCCGCCGAACATGCCGGCCGGGCGCTCGGTGACGTACACGCAGGGGTGCTCGACCGGCCGCAGCAGCCGGATGAGCGCGAGGTCGGGAGCGGGCCAGCCGCCCGACGGCGTCGGAACCCGTGCGCCGCCCGGCCCGGCCGCTCCGGTCCGGCTCTCGGGCAGGGCGGCCACCACGGTGCCCTCGACCGCGGTCTCGGCGCTGCCGGGGTCCGGCTTGAAGACCACGTTCACGTGACGCCCCTCCCCCTCCATCGCCACGTGCGCGCACGTGAGGACCCAGCTCGGGGCGATGAAGAAGCCGCTCCCCAGGAAGCCGCTGTCGGATCCGTCGGGGGCATACCCGGGCTCCGGGCGGTGGATGCGTACGGTCGCCGCCATCACGAGGCCCGCCAGCGCACGGTACGTGCTCTCCGAGCCGCCCCCCGCACCCCTGCCCGGCGGCTGGGTCATGACCCGCTTCCGGCGTCGGGCCCGGCTCCGTCCGGATGCACCGGTGCGCCGGTGGATGCCCCGGGGTCCGGGCCCCCGGCGGACGCGGCGGCGTCCGGGGAGGCCGCGGGCGCGCCGTCCGGGGGCGCGGCAGACGCCGTCGGCGGCGTCGTCGGCACGGGCGGGGGCGTGGGCGGCTCGGCGGGCGGGGGCGGCACGGGCGGGGTGGGGCAGGGCGGCGCCTGCCCCGCGCCGCGCGCCCCGCTCTGCGCCGGGATCGCCGGATCGACGGGCGGGCCCCCGCCGTTCCACGTCAGGGTGACCTTGATGCCGCCCTTGGCCTCGCCGTCGGCGAGGAGGCCGACGACCTTGCCCGCCTTCGCGGTGAGCTCGATGCCGAATTCGACGCTGACCTCGTCGGGCCGCACCGCTCGCAGCGGTTCGGCGAGCGAGCGCGCGACGCTGGTCACGACGGCCCGCAGGCTCTCGACCCGGGCCTGCACCTGATCGGCGAAGTCCCCGTACCCGATGTCCGTGAACGCCGGACCCCGGGCGGGCTTCGCCAGCTCCTCCGCACCGGTGATCCGTGCCCAGACGGGTGTGCCGTCCGGCATCTCGATGCGCGTGATACGGGCTCCGCTGTCGCCCATGAAACCCCCCGTTCCCCCAACTACCCGCAGGTTAACGGCAGTACGCGGCCGACGCGAGGTACATGGCCCATGACACCGGCACCCCGCGGGCCGGTTCCCGGCGGATGCGCACGACCGCCGCGGACCGCGTTCCGCACCGCTCTCCCGGCCGCCGCGGGGCTGTCACCAGGCATTAGGCTTGCCGCATGTACTTCACCGACCGCGGTATCGAGGAGCTGGAGAAGCGGCGAGGCGAGGAAGAGGTCACTTTCGAGTGGCTCGCCGAGCAGCTGCGTACGTTCGTCGATCTCAATCCCGACTTCGAGGTGCCGGTCGAGCGCCTCGCCACCTGGCTGGCCCGCCTCGACGACGAGGACGAGGACGAGTAGGCGGACGAGCGGGCGGGCAGGGCGTCAGTCCGGCCGGTCGGACCGGGCCGACGCCCCCCGCCCTTCGGTCCTGAACCTGTCGTACGCGAGGCCGAGCGCCCCGTGCGCCACCAGCAGCGCCCCCGCGAAGGCCCAGCCACCGCTGCGACGCCCGATTCCCCAGAGGGCGAGCGGCACTCCGGCCGCCACCTGCGCGCCGCCCAGCACCCGGGCCCTGGGGCCGCGCATCCAGGGGCCGAGACGGCTGTTCTCGACCGCGTCGAGCTCGGCCGCCACCGCCTCGCGCCAGCCGGTCCAGGCGACCTGTTCCGCTTCGGGCCGCTCGCCGGCCGCCGCGTAGAGCCGGTCGCCGGGCGTCTCGGGGTCCAGTCCGGGCGGGAGGGCCAGTCCGATGCGGGTGAGGACCGCGAGCAGCCCGCGCAGCCGGACGCGGGCATCGGCGTCCGGGTCCGGGCGGATCAGCCCTTCGAGCGCCTGGACGTCCAGTACCGGGTCGAGGCCCAGCCGCTCGGCGAACGTACTCATCGCCTCGTCCTCACCGACCGGTGTGCCGTCCGCCAGCCACACATAGCCGACCGGGCGGCGGAAACCCGACGCGAGCGTGTGACCGGCCCGGTCGCCGTCCCACCACAGGGCCAGGACGGGCCAGGCCGAGCCCACCGCGAGCGCGGTGGCCCAGCCGGTCACGACCCGGTCGACCGGGTCCGCGTCCGCGCCCCCGGAGCCGCCGTCCCGCCAGGGCCTCCCCTCGGGCACGAGGACGGACCACCCCTCTCCGGCGGGCACGAGCAGCATCCGCTCGCGCAGCAGATGGGCCACCGGCCGCACGGCCGCGGGTGCGGCCCGGCACAACAGCAGGGCCCCGACAGGGGATGTCGCGTTCATGCCTCACACGCTAGGGCAATGTGCCCATATCCGGCGCCATGCGACGCCCCTTGATCGACCGACGCCGTCACGGCATCCCTTGACTTCCCAGATCCGCGATATATCGTGTTCTGCAAGAGACGCGATATGTTGCGTCATCCCGCGCTCCTTGGAGGTCAGATCCATGCCTGTGTCGACATGGGCCGTCGCCGAGCCCCGGAAGCTGACCTTCGACGACCCCGTGACCTCGCTCAATGTGCGCATCGTCGGGGGCGCGGTCAACGTCGTGGGCACCGACGAGCCGACCGCCCGGCTGGAGATCTCCGCGATCGAGGGCCCGCCGCTGATCGTGACCCAGGAGGGCGGCACCCTCACGGTCGCGTACGAGGGCCTGCCCTGGAACGGCTTCCTCGAATGGTTCGACCGCAAGGGCTGGCACCGCAGCGCGGTCGTCTCGCTCGCCGTGCCCGCCGGGTCGGCGGTGGAGGTCGGCGTGGTCGGCGCCGGGGCCGTCGTGTCCGGAATCCGGGGGCGCACGGACATACGGGGCGTCAGCGGCGACTCCACGCTCGTCGGGCTCGCCGGTCCGGTCCGGGCCGAAACGGTATCCGGCAGCGTGGAGGCCCAGGCGGTCACCGGCGAGCTGCGCTTCCAGACGGTCTCGGGCGACCTGACGGTCGTCGAGGGCGCCGGCGTCTCGGTACGGGCGAACTCCGTCAGCGGCAACATGGTGCTGGACCTGGACCCGACCGGGAAGCCCACGGACATCCAGCTGAACACGGTGTCCGGCGAGATCGCCATCCGCCTGCCCCACCCGTCGGACGCGACGGTCGAGGCGAACACCGCGAGCGGCTCCGTCTCCAACGGCTTCGAGGATCTGCGGGTCAGCGGCCAGTGGGGGGCGAAGAAGATCACCGGCACGCTCGGCGCCGGGACCGGGAAGCTGAGGGCGACGACCGTCTCGGGATCGATCGCCCTGCTGCGCCGCCCATCGGCCGCGGACGATCCGTACGATGCCGAGCCGACCGGAAAGGTGCTCTGACATGTCCCCCGTATTCGCCCACGGCCGCCTCCGCCTCTATCTGCTGAAACTGCTCGACGAGGCCCCTCGCCACGGCTACGAGGTGATCCGGCTCCTGGAAGAGCGCTTCCAGGGGCTGTACGCGCCCTCGGCGGGCACGGTCTATCCCCGGCTGGCCAAACTGGAGGCCGAGGGCCTCGTCACGCATGCCACCGAGGGGGGCCGCAAGGTCTACTCGATCACCGAAGCGGGCCGCGCCGAACTGGCCGGCCGCACCGGCGAACTGGCCGATCTGGAACAGGAGATCAAGGACTCCGTCTCCGAACTCGCCGCCGAGATCCGGGACGACGTACGCGGCGCCGCCGGCAAGCTGCGCAGCGAGATGCGGGCTGCGGCGCACGAAACCAGGCACAGCTCCGCCGGCTCCGGGACCGGCTCAGGGACTGGCACTGGCACTGGCACCACTGGCTCCGGCACCGGCACTGGTCGCAAGAGCGACTGGGAGTCCGCCTTCGGCGATTTCGGTGACTTCGCGGACAAGGAGGCATGGCGCGCCGCGAAGGAGGAGCTGCGCAAGGCCAAGCAGGAGTGGAAGGAGCAGGCCCGCCGGGCGAAGGACGAGTCCCGCCGCGCCCGCGAGGATGCCCAGCAGGCCCGCCGCCAGGCCAAGGAGGCCCAGGACCGGGCGCGCGAGCAGATGCAGAACGCCGCCCGCCAGGTCCAGGAGCACTTCGCGCGGGGCGACTGGCCCTCGGGGGTGCGGGAGGGGCTGGCCGAGATCACCAGCCAGCTGGGCAGCTTCGCCAGGACGGGCGGCCGGCCTCCGTACATCAAGCCCGAACCCGCCGGCGCCGATCCGGAATGGGGCAAGGACACCGCCACCGGCGACCCGGCCCGCGACCTGGACCGCCTGCTCGACCGCTTCCGCGACGACATCCGCGACGCCGCCCGGGACCGGGGCGTCACGGAGGATCAGTTGACGGAGGCCCGCCGCCATCTGTCGACGGCGGCGGCCCACATCGGGGCGCTGCTGAGGAAGGACGACGGCGGGGAGAAGTGAGCCGGTGTCCAGTCCACCCGGACACCGGCACGGGACTCCCGCCCCCAGCCCCCAGCCCCCGGCTCTCAGCTCTCAGCTCTCAGCTCTCAGCTCTCAGCTCTCAGCTGCCGGACGGGGCGGCATCGTCCCCGTTCCCGTACAGCGCGCGGTTCACCGTCCCGTACGTCGCGCCGTGGCCGGCGAGTACGTCGGCGACCACGCCGGGGCGGGCGGTAAGCGCCAGCAGGAGGTGTTCATCGCCGATGAAGCGGTCCCCGCGCCCCACCGCGATCCGCAGCGTCTTCGCCAGGACGTCCTTCGACCCGCGGGCGAACGGGCGGCGCCCCGCCCCGCGTCGCCGCCCCCTGTCCAGCGCGCCCTCCCCGTGGGCCTCCTCGACGCGGGCGACGATCTCGGTGACATCGATGCCGATGTCGGCGAGTGCCTCCGTATCGGCCCGGGTCAGCCCGCCGCGGCGGCGCGCGGTGACCAGATCGGCCTCGATCGCCGCGCGGCGGTCGGCGAGGCCCAGCGAGGTGATGGCGAAGGAGGCCCGGCCGCCGCGCCGGTCCAGCAGGGAGAGCAGCAGATGCTCCTCGGTGACCGATGCGGCGTCGGCCCGTTCGGCGTGGGTCACGGCACCGGTCACTGTCGCCCGGGCGCTCTTGGTGAATCGTTCGAACATCAACGCCTCCCGTACTTCTTGTGCACGGCCTGTCGGCTGACGCCCAGCTCGGCCGCGATCTCCTGCCACGACCAGCCCTTCGCACGGGCGCTCGCGACTTGTACGGATTCGAGTTGCTCCAGCAGCCGTCGCAGTGCGGCGACCGCCCGCAACCCCACCCGGGGATCGCGGTCGCCGACGCGTGCGGCGAGATCCGTTGCTTCGGTCATGATGTCAACTTACGTTGACACGACCTTCGCGTCAACCACGATTGACACGAGGACACGAGGACACGAGGACATAAGGACATAAGGGCATAAGGACACAAGGGCATAAGGCTCTGCGGCGACCGCCTCAGCCTCGCGCCGCCCACGTCACCGTGACCGTGACACGCGCACCCTCGCGGGCCCGGACACGCACCTCTCCCCCGTGCCTGCGGACCTCGGCGTGACCGTCCGCCGAGACGTGCCACTCCCCCGTCGTCGGCGGCAGGGAGACCTCCGTGTCGCCGCGGCGGCCGGCCGTGTAGGAGAGCCGGTAGACGCCGGCGGCGGCGTCGTACGTGTCGGAGCGGACGGTTCCGGCGACGGCGGGCGCGTACGGTGTGGCGGTCCTCTCCTTGTTCGCCGCGAAGGCCCCGTCCTCGTCCAGTGCGCAGTAGCCGCCGCCGTAGCACCAGACATAGCCCGCCCAGCCCGAGGTGTAGCGGCTCAGGGAAGCCATCGCGTCCCGGTAGAAACGGCCCATCCGCGGGAGCGTGTTGTTCAGCGGGCCCCATTCACCGACGACGACCGGGATGTGCCGCTGCTCCGGGTACGCGGTGACGGCGGCCTCGTACGACTCGATCCAGCCCGCCGACGGGTCGTAGTCGCCGCCCGCCTCCATCGCGGTGTTGTAGAAGTGCGGCGCGTAGACGGTCCGGCGGTCCCGGACGGCCCCCAGTCCGGTGGGGACGCCCTCGCCGACGACGGGCGTCGGTTCGATGAACAGCCAGTTGGTGCGGTCGACCGTACGGACCGCGCGGGCCAGCCGGTTGTACATCGGGGTGAGCTGCCGGGCCTCGATGCGGCGGGCGGCCGTGGCCAGGTCCTCGCCCTCCTCGATCTCCCCCATCGGCTCGTTGATGAGGTCGTAGCCGAGGACGGCGGGGTGGTGCTCGAAGCGGTCGGCGACGACCTGCCACATCCGCGCCTGGGCACGCTGGAGATCGGGGTCCTCGTAGAGATGGGTGAAGGCACGCTGCACGGCGGGCTCGAAGTACTCCGCGAACCAGTCGCCGGGGTGCGGGGTGAAGGGCAGCCCGTCGGTACGGGTGGCCCAGGCCGGGATGCCGCGGTGGCCGAACGCGGGGCCGAAGACGTCCTGGTGGGCGTCGAGCAGCACCTGGATGCGGTACTTCCGCGCCCAGTCCAGGATCCGGTCGATCCGGCGCAGATACGCGGCGCTGTACTGGCCCCGGCGCGGCTCCAGATCGTCCCAGAAGATGAGCAGCCGGGCGAAGCCGAACCCCTTGGCGCGCAGATCGCGGAAGTGCTTCTCGGTGATGGCGGTCAGCGCCTGGTCGCCGCGGTTCGCCTTGTCCTCGACGTTCCACCCGCGCAGGGTGAGCGTGCGTCCCTGTCCGTCGGTGAGACGGGGGATGCCGGACCGGTCCGGTGGTGCGGGATGTGCGTCGGCGGCGGGGGCGAGCGCCCCCGCCGCGAGCACCGACGAGACGACGACCGAGGTGAGTACGCTGCCGATCCGCATCCGCATTCGCATGGCGCAGATGAGAGCAGCACACCCCGCACACCTCAAGAGCAGGTGAGCACAATCTTTCCGAACTGGTCGCCCGCGGCCAGCCGTTCGAACCCCTCGCGGGCCCGGTCCAGCGGCAGCACCTCGTCGATGACGGGCCGCACCCCGGTCGTCGCGCAGAACGCCAGCAGATCCTCCAGCTCGTCCTTGGACCCCATCGTCGACCCGACGACCTTCAGCTCCAGGAAGAAGATCCGGGTGAGCTCGGCGTGCGAGGGCCGGTCACCGCTGGTCGCGCCGGAGATGACGAGGGTGCCGCCGGGACGCAGGGACTTCACCGAATGGGACCAGGTGGCGGCACCGACCGTCTCGATGACCGCGTCGACACGCTCCGGCAGCCGCGCGCCGGGCTCGTACGCCTCGACCGCGCCGAGTTCGACCGCGCGCTTGCGCCTGGCCTCGTCACGGCTGGTGGCGTGGACCCGCAGCCCGGCCGCCCGGCCGAGCACGATCGCGGCGGTGGCGACGCCGCCGCCCGCGCCCTGGACGAGGACCGAATCACCGGGACGCACCCCGGCATTGGTGAAGAGCATCCGGTACGCGGTGAGCCAGGCGGTCGGCAGACAGGCCGCCTGCTCGAAGGTGAGCTCCTTCGGCTTGGGCAGCACGTTCCAGCTGGGAACGGTGACCTGCTCGGCGAAGGTGCCCTGGTAGCGCTCCGTGAGGATGGACCGGGGTTCCTTCGGCCCGACGCCGTGTCCGGTCTGGCCGATGACGGAGTGCAGGACGACCTCGTTGCCGTCCTCGTCGATCCCGGCGGCGTCGCAGCCGAGGATCATCGGCAGCTTGTCCTCGGCGAGGCCGACGCCGCGCAGGGACCAGAGGTCGTGGTGGTTGAGGGAGGCGGCCCGGACGCTGACGGTGGTCCAGCCGGGACGTGCCCCGGGGGCAGGGCGCTCGCCCAGCTCAAGGCCGTTGAGGGGCTGGTCGCGGTCGATGCGGGATGCGTAGGCGGCGAACATGGCCTCGACGATAGGCCGGGGCGCCGACCGGCGTAACCAGGCGCCGGTGTGACACGCGCCGCCTCTTCCCGCACCGGGTTACGCGCCTCGCGCGTCGGTGAGGCCGGCTCTCCGGCCCCTTCGGCGACCGAGGAGCGGTGACCAGGGAGCGGTGACCGGGGAGCCGTGGCCGGAGGACGGAACCCCCGGCCAGGGGAAAGGGCGGGTGGGGGAACAGCCCACCGCAGGCGCACCCCGCACCCGCACCCCCACACCGCCCCGGGACTCAGCGTCGGGCGACGCCCTCCGCCCGCGCCGCCGCGGCCACCGCGGCCGTCACCGCAGGCGCCACCCGCTCGTCGAACGGCGACGGAATCACGTAGTCCGCCGCGAGCTCGTCACCCACGACATCGGCCAGCGCGTTCGCCGCGGCGATCTTCATGCCCTCGGTGATCCGGGAGGCCCGGACCTGAAGGGCACCGGCGAAGATGCCGGGGAAGGCCAGCACGTTGTTGATCTGGTTCGGGTAGTCCGACCGGCCGGTCGCCACGACGGCCGCGTACTTGTGCGCGACATCGGGGTGGACCTCGGGGTTCGGGTTGGCCATGGCGAAGACGAACGCTCCGGGCGCCATCGAGGCGACGGCCGCCTCGGGCACGGTGCCGCCGGAAACCCCGATGAAGACGTCCGCGCCGGCCAGCGCGCTCTCCAGCGGACCGGAGATCCCGGCCCGGTTGGTGAGCTCGGCCAGCTCGCGCTTGACGTCCGTCAGGTCCGTGCGGTCCCGGCTGACGATGCCCTTGCGGTCGGCCACGGCGACATCGCCGAGCCCCGCCTCCAGCAGGAACTTGGCGATGGCCACTCCGGCCGCTCCGGCACCGGAGATGACGGCGCGCAACTCGCCCAGGCTCCGCCCGGACAGCTTTGCGGCGTTGCGCAGGGCCGCGAGCGTCACAACGGCGGTGCCGTGCTGGTCGTCGTGGAAGACCGGGATGTCGAGCCGCTCCTGGAGCCTGCGCTCGATCTCGAAGCAGCGCGGCGCCGAGATGTCCTCCAGGTTCACCCCGCCGAAGGACGGTGCGAGCCGGACGACCGTCTCGACGATCTCGTCCGCGTCGGT
Organism: Streptomyces sp. NPDC057963; assembly: GCF_042887155.1. Classification (NCBI taxonomy): domain Bacteria; kingdom Bacillati; phylum Actinomycetota; class Actinomycetes; order Kitasatosporales; family Streptomycetaceae; genus Streptomyces; species Streptomyces sp. NPDC057963. Next base: position 413,962 of record NZ_JBHVPX010000004.1, on the reverse strand, counting down.
GGTCGCGAGCGCGATCGGCACGGCGTCGACGCCGCCGAACTGCTTGAACAGGATCGCCTTGCCCTCCATCACCGGGAGGGACGCCTCGGGACCGATGTCACCGAGGCCGAGCACCGCGGTGCCGTCCGTCACGACCGCGACGACCTGCGACTTCCAGGTGTAGTCGTGGACCAGCTCGGGGTTCTCGGCGATGGCGCTGCACACCTTGGCGACGCCGGGCGTGTACGCGAGGGACAGGTCGTCCTTGTCACGGACGGGAACGGTGGCCTGCACGGCCATCTTGCCGCCGCGATGGAGCGCGAAGGCCGGATCGAACGGCTCATCGGTGGTGCTGTCAGTAGTGCTGTCGCTGCGAGGATTGACGATCTCCGCTGCCATGGTGTTGACCCCTTAAGTCTTCATCGTTTGAGGGTGGCCACTCCTGGTTGAGGAGGGGTGGGCGGGCACCGCGTACGTCCCCTGCGCCCGGCGGTTGGCCCGCCCCGGCAGGGGGAGATGCATACGCGCGGGCGCGCCGCACACGCGCCCTGAGCCCCGGATGAGGGGTGTAAAGGTCTTTCTTACCCGACGGACCGCATCGCGGACGAGTCCAAACCGGCGCGGTGACGTGACTCATAGTCGAATATCCGTATAAGTCAGCCAAGCGGCGAAAGGGCGTCCGCCAGTCGAGACGCGCCGCAGATCCTCCGGCATGAAGAAGGAACGCCCACCGATGGTCCGGCCGTCTGCTGTACCGGCCCCTGAGGTTCCTCTGAGGTTCGGGGATCGCCCGTTACCCGATTTTGACATGACTGGCCCCTTGTTCGGGCAAGTCCGAATGGCAAGATGCCGTAAATCGCACGGGGCGGCGACATCCGACAGCGCGTGTCAGCCACCGAGCAACACCACCCTCACCTGCGGAGGAGCCCGATCATGACCGCACGCACCACACGCCGTACGGCCGCGAAGTCCCGGATCGCAGCAGTCGGCGCCATCGCGGTCGCCGGCACCATGCTGTTGACCGCCTGCGGCGACCAGACCAAGAGCGGATCCAACAGCTCGACGAAGACCAGCGGCACCGCGGCCGCGGATCTGCTGCCGCGGGAGATCAAGGCCAAGGGCGTCATCAGGGTCGGCTCGGACATCGCGTACCCGCCGGTCGAGTTCAAGGACAAGTCCGGCACGACGGTGGGCATCGACCCCGACATCGGCGCCGCGCTCGGCAAGGAGCTCGGGGTGACGTTCCAGTTCGAGAACGGCACGTTCGACACCCTGATCACCGGCCTGCGCTCCAAGCGCTACGACCTGGCGATGTCGTCGATGACCGACACCAAGGACCGCCAGCAGGGCATCGACTCCGAGACGAAGAAGAAGGTCGGCGAGGGCGTCGACTTCGTCGACTACTTCACCGCCGGCGTGTCGATCTACACCCGGAAGGGCGACGACCAGGGCATCAAAACCTGGGCCGACCTCTGCGGGAAGAAGATCGCCGTCCAGCGCGGCACCGTCTCGCACAACCTCGCCAAGGCCGAGTCGAAGAAGTGCACGGGCGGCAAGAAGATCGCGATCGAGACCTTCGACAACGACCTGGAGGCCCAGACCCGGCTGCGCAGCGGTGGTGCCGACGCCGGCTCCTCCGACTTCCCGGTGGCCGCGTACGCGGTGAAGACCTCGGGCGGCGGCAAGGACTTCCAGATCGTCGGCGAGCAGGTCGAGGCCGCCCCGTACGGCATCGCCGTCGCCAAGGGCAACGACCAGCTGGCCAAGGCCGTCCAGGCGGCCCTGGACGCGATCATCAAGAACGGCGAGTACGGCAAGATCATCTCCAAGTGGGGGGTGGAGGCCGGCGCGGTCACCGAGGCCAAGCTGAACGGCGGATCCTGAGAAGGCACCGGCGCGGAAAGGTTTTTCCTGTGACTGACATCGAGAAGTCGGGCCCGGCCGACCGGCCGCGCATACCGCCCACCTCGTCGGCCCGGCCGGAGGCGATCAAGGCCATTCCGGTCCGGCACTACGGCCGGTACGTCTCGGCCGTCATTGCCATCGCCGCGCTCGTGGCGATCATCTACGCGTTCAGCCAGGGCAAGATCAATTGGGGCGCGGTCCCCGACTACTTCTTCGACGACCGCATCCTCAAGGGCGTCTCCCAGACCCTGCTGCTGACCGCCCTGTCCATGGTCATCGGCATCGTCGGCGGCATCCTGCTGGCCGTGATGCGGCTGTCGAGGAACCCGGTGACCTCGTCGATCGCCTGGTTCTACATCTGGTTCTTCCGCGGCACCCCGGTCCTGGTCCAGCTGTTCGTCTGGTTCAACCTGGGCCTGGTCTTCGAGTACATCAACCTCATGCCGATCTACAAGGACTACTGGTCGAGCTTCATGACGCCGCTGCTGACGGCGCTGCTCGGCCTGGGTCTCAACGAGGCCGCCTACATGGCGGAGATCTGCCGTGCGGGGCTGCTCTCGGTCGACGAGGGCCAGACGGAGGCATCGCACGCGCTGGGCATGAGCCACGGCAAGACGCTCCGGCGCGTCGTGATCCCGCAGGCCATGCGGGTGATCGTGCCGCCGACGGGCAACGAAGTCATCAACATGCTCAAGACGACGTCGCTGGTGGCGGCCGTGCAGTTCTACGAACTGTTCAAGTACGCCCAGGACATCGGGCAGGGGTCCGGAGCCCCGGTCGAGATGTACTTCCTGGCCGCGGCCTGGTATTTGATCATGACCTCGGTGCTGAGCATCGGCCAGTTCTATCTGGAGCGGTACTACGCACGCGGGTCGAGCCGCAGCCTGCCGCCCACCCCGCTGCAGAAGGTCAGGGCCAACCTGCTGTCCCTGGGCCGCCCGAAGGGAGGCATGGCATGACCGCCATGGTGAAGGCCGAGGGCGTCCACAAGTCCTTCGGCACCGCGCACATCCTGAAGGGCATCGACCTGGAGGTCGCCCCGCGCGAGGTCTTCTGCCTGATCGGCCCGTCCGGTTCCGGCAAGTCGACCTTCCTGCGGTGCATCAACCACCTGGAGCAGATCAACGCCGGCCGGCTGTACGTCGACGGCGAGCTGGTGGGCTACCGCCAGAAGGGCGACAAGCTCTACGAGCTCAAGGACAGCGAAGTCGCCCTGAAGCGCCGGGACATCGGCATGGTCTTCCAGCGCTTCAACCTCTTCCCCCACATGACGGCGATCGAGAACGTCATGGAGGCCCCGGTCCAGGTCAAGCGCGAGTCCAGGGCCGTCGCCCGGTCCAGGGCGGAACGGCTGCTGGACCGGGTGGGCCTGGCCGACAAGGCGAAGAACTACCCCTCCCAGCTCTCCGGCGGTCAGCAGCAGCGGGTGGCGATCGCCCGCGCCCTGGCCATGGAGCCGAAGCTGATGCTCTTCGACGAGCCGACGTCGGCGCTCGACCCGGAGCTGGTGGGCGATGTCCTGGACGTCATGCGCGGTCTCGCGGAGGACGGCATGACGATGGTCGTCGTGACCCACGAGATGGGCTTCGCCCGTGAGGTCGGCGACGCGCTGGTCTTCATGGACGACGGCGTGGTGGTCGAGGCGGGCCACCCGCGCGACGTGCTGACCAACCCGCAGCACGACCGGACGAAGTCGTTCCTGTCGAAGGTGCTGTAGCAGCGCAGGAGCCGGAAGGGCGGTACGGAGGCCGACTCCGTACCGCCCTCTTCCGTACCCTCTACTTCTTGGGCAGCAGCTCCGGGCTGAGCAGCAGTTCCCGCAGCTGGGCACGGGTCAGCGGCGGCGTCTTCATGAGCGGGCCCTGGGCCCGCCCGCCCTTGAAGCCGGTGCTGTCACGGACGGCCAGCACCCCGCCGTCCTTCAGGGTGAGCCGGCCGACCAGCTCCTTGCCCCACTGCGGCGCGCCCTCGTGGTTCATCGGGTCGCTCCAGGTCGTGAGCACCCGTCCGTCCGGCAGCTTCTCGTTCACGCAGTCCGCCAGACCCGGCTGCCCCTGGGCGGGCTTGCACGGATCGCCGTCCGGGGCCGCCGCGCCGGCCTTCCCGGTGTCCAGGTAGCCGATGACGAGGTAGCCGACGCCGCCGTCCTTGCGTACGGAGAAGTGCCCGTCCAGCGGCCCCGCCAGGTGCTCCATCTCCTGCTGGGAGGTGTCGCCCTTGAGGATGACCGACAGCGAGACCTGCTCGACGGTTCCGACGTCCTTCGGCAGCACCTTCGCCAGCGTCTTCGCCCGGCCGCCGTTGCCCGCGAGCTCGACCGGGGCCGCCGCCGTGGCCTCCTGCGGGTCGCCCTTCGGTGCCAGGTCCGGCACGGCGACGGCTCCGGCCGCGACCACGGCGGCCGCCGCGACCGAGACGGTGACCCGGCGCCGCAGCCGCACCCGGGCGGCCCCGGCGAACACCGTCCGGGTGGTGGCGGCCGGCTCTCCCGCGTCGTCGGCGGCCCGCCCCAGCAGCTCGTGCACGTCGTTGCTCATACCAATTCCTCCGCCATCTCGGCGCGCAGCGCCGCCAACCCCCGAGCCGCGTGGCTCTTGACCGTGTTCTCCCGCATCCCGAGCAGTCCGGCCGTGGCCTCGACGCTCAGGTCCTCCCAGTAGCGCAGGACCAGTACGGCCCGCTGCTTGTCCGTGAGCCGGGCGAGTGCCGCCCGCACCGCCAGGCCGGTGTCCGTGTCCGGCGCCCGGTCGGCGCGGTCGGGCAGTTCGCCGTAGGACTGTTCGCGCCGCCAGAACCTGCGGCGGGATGCGATGAAGGTGTTGATCAGCGTCTTGCGCGCGTACGCCTCGATGTTGTCGAGCCGTCCGTACCGCCGCCCACCGAGCACCACCTTGACCAGCGTCGCCTGGACCAGGTCGTCGGCCTCGTGCCGGTCGCCGCAGAGCAGGTACGCGCTGCGGAACAGCGCGGCACGTCTGCCGTCGACGAAGGCGTGCAGCGCGGCATCGTCATCGATCCGCATCGTCGGCGCCCCTCTCCGGGTCCGCGGGTGCGGACCGTCTCACCCTTCCAGTGCGGTGGGAGGCACGGCGGGTTGCAGCGGAAGCCGGAAAACCGGAAAACAAGAGGCGGTACGGGCAACCTCCCCGTACCGCCCCTCACCGCACGACCCGCCGCTACTTCACGGCGAGCACCAGGCTGTCCGACGGAGACGCCCAGACGGCGCGTGCCTCGCCGAACCCCGCCTCGCGCAGGGTGTCGGTGTGCCACCGTACGGACGGCATGTCGCCTTCCGCGTGCTCGCCGTAGATCTTGTACCGCTCGGCGGTCGGCCCGGCGAGAACCGGATCCTTGGCGGCGAGCGCCCACCAGTCCGCCCAGTCGAGAGCGCCCGCGGCCTTGGCGCGGTCCATGGTCGCGTGCCGGTGGGCACGCTCGGCCGCGTTGATGCGGGGCGTCTCGGTGTCGATCATGTGGTCGGCGTTCATGAACACCCCGCCGTCCCTGACGAGACCGCCGATCCGCCGGTAGAGCGCGGTGAGCGGTTCGGTGTGCAGCCAGTGCAGGGCGGTGGCGGTGAGGACGGCGTCGTACGAGTCGTACGGCAACTGCCCTGCCCAGTCGGGGTCCTTGAGGTCGGCGGTGACGAAGGTGACGCGCTCGTCGCCGTCGAAGTGGCCGCGGGCGATGGCGAGCAGTGCCGGGTCCAGGTCGACGCCCGTGCTGGTGGCTTCCGGGAACCGCTTGAGGAGCCGGTCCGTAATACTTCCCGTACCGCATGCGAGATCCAGCAGTCTCGGCCGGGGCCCCACCACGGCCTCGACCATGTCCAGCATCACCCGGAACCGTTCCTCACGGTCGGGCATGTACCACTCCTGCTGGCGGTCCCAGCTCTCCTGCCAGGCCGCCCAGTCAGTACCTGTCGTTGTCTCCGCCACGAGGACCCTCCCATGTAATACCCTGAGGCCGTAGAAGCCCATTACATCGCTCGCTGCATCACTTTAGACCGACGCCGTAAGGACTACAAGTGGAACTGGCCTATTACTCGGACTATGCCGTGCGTCTGGTCAACACCGAGGAGCCGACCCGCAACAAGGACTCCCTCACCGCCGTCGAGGCGGTCCGCGAGCTGTTCGGCGTCAACCAACAGGCGGCCCGGCGGGCCACCGACGCGGATGTGACCCGCTTCCGGTCCGTACGGGCGCGGCTGCGCGCGGTCTTCGAAGCGGCCGACGGCGGCGACGAGACACTCGCCGTCGACCTGCTCAACTCACTGCTGCTGGAGTTCCCGGTCAGCCCGCAGATCTCCGGGCACGATTTCCGCGACGAGGACGGCAAGCCGGACTGGCACATGCACCTCGCCGACCACCCGTCGAACGCGACGGCCGGATACGCCGCCATCGCGGCGATGGGCCTCGCCTTCCATCTCACCTCGTACGGTGTGGACCGGCTCGGCCTGTGCGAGGCGGCGCCCTGCCGCAACGCCTACCTCGACACCTCGACCAACCGCTCCCGCCGCTACTGCTCGGACCGCTGCGCGACCCGCGCCAACGTGGCCGCCTACCGGGCCCGCAAGCGCCTGGAGACGGAACGCGCCGCAGAGACCGGCCGCAGCGCGGAGACCGCCCAGGCCACCACGCCCCACAGCGACCGCTGATCCTTCTTCAGCGGCCGGTAGCGCACCCGGGCCCTGGCCAGCACGAGCTCCTCGGGCACCGTCCCGTAGTCCGTGCTGTCACCCCCGGCGAAGCTGTTGTCGGCCAGCACCCACCAGCCGCCCCGGCGGCGCTCGGCGGCCCGCTTGACGACCAGCAGATCCTGCTGGAACGGATGGCGCAGAATCACCACGTCCCCGGGACGCACCGTTGCCCCGTACTGCACGAGCAGCCAGTCCCCGTGATGGAGCGTGGGCACCATCGACGGCCCCGTCACCTCCACCACCTGGAACGGCACGCGCCCGGCCGGCCCACGCCCGCGCTGCTCCTGCGTCAGCTCAGGCATCTCAGGCACCTCCCGCATCTCTCCGACACCTCCCCGGTCCGTCCAGTACACCCTCCTGTACAGCGTTCCGTACATTCGGCCACCGGACCCATCCTCACCCCGGACTTTTGGCCTAAGCCCATGGGGGCAGCCACGAAAACCCGTCACTCACGGAGTAATGTCCCACCTGAGAAGACGATCACGAGGAAGGACAGCTCAATGCTTTCCCGCCTGTTTGCCCCCAAGGTGAAGGTCAGCGCCCACTGCGACCTGCCCTGCGGCGTGTACGACCCGGCCCAGGCCCGCATCGAGGCGGAGTCCGTCAAGGCCGTCCAGGAGAAGTACCAGGCCAACGAGGACCCGCACTTCCGGGCCCGCGCCGTGGTCATCAAGGAGCAGCGTGCCGAGCTCGCCAAGCACCACGTCTCGGTGCTGTGGAGCGACTACTTCAAGCCCCCGCACTTCGAGAAGTACCCGGAGCTGCACCAGCTGGTCAACGACGCCCTGAAGGCGCTGTCGGCCGCGAAGGCCTCCACGGACCCGGCGACGGGCCAGAAGGCGCTGGACTACATCGCCCAGATCGACAAGATCTTCTGGGAGACCAAGAAGGCTTGATCTTCGATCATGCCCTCTGACCTGCAATTTCCTTGGTTGCAGTGTCTCCGAGTCCGCACCCGGTCCGCAGGCCGCCGAGCACGGCGTCCATGACGGCCCGGGTGCGGTCTTCTTCGCCGGGCCACAGGTGCGCGTAGATCCGCAGCGTGATGACGGCGGACGCGTGCCCGAGGACCAGCTGCACCTGCTTGACGCTCGCGCCGCCGGCGATGAGCGCGGAGGCGTAGAAGTGCCGCAGGTCGTGGGTGACCATGTGGGGCAGCTCGACGGCCCGGCCCTCCCGCTCGGCGGCCCCGTTCTCTGCCGCCTGGAGCGCCTTGCGGGCGCAGCTCCACTCGGTCTTCCACCGGCGGTAGTTGAGCGGCTTCCCCTCCTCCATCGTGAACAGCCACTCCTTGGAGGGGCGTGCGGCGAGATGCGCGAGGAGCGCGTCGGTGACGACCTCGCCGACCGGGACCGCGCGCCGGGACTTGGCGGTCTTCGGCGGGCCGATCTTTCCGGACTGGAGCCGCTGCCGCTCGACGCGGATGGTGCCGGCCTTGAAGTCGACGTCCGACACCTTGAGGCCCAGCAACTCGCCTATCCGCAAGCCTGAACCGGCGAGCGTGACGATCGCCGCGCGGATGTACGGCGGCATCACGCGGGCCATGGCCTCGACCTGGGCGACCGTGGGCGGGGTGACCTCCTCATCCGACGTGGGCGGGAGGGTGATCCGGCGACACGGGCTGGACGCGATGACCTTGTCCTCCACGGCCGCGGTCATCACGCGCACGAGGACGTCGTAGACGTTGCGCACACTGCCGGGGCCGAGCAGTTCGGACAGGTTCTTGAACAGCACCTGGATGTCGTTGCGGCGTATCGCCGCCATGGCGCGGGAGCCGAGCGCCGGGACGAGGTGCAGCCGCAGCGCGTTGTCGGTGATGCGCTCACCCGCCTCGCTGGCGATGAGCGACTCCTCCCACTTCTTCGCGTACTTCTCGAACGTGATCCGTCCGGCACGCGGATCGACGTACTGGCCGGTCACGATGCTGGCCGTGACCTCGTCAAGCCAACGCTGGGCATCGAGCTTCCGCTCGAAGCGGCGGGCGTGCTCCTTGCCGTCGAGGTCTCGGTAGCGGGCCCGCCATTTGCCGTTGGGGCGCTTCTGGATGTTGGCCAAGTGGCCTCTCCTTCGTGTCGGTTGTCAGTAGTGGCCGCCGTCCTCGATGTCGCTGCTGAGCGTGCGAGCGTCCCGCTCGTCGCCCATGAGTCGGAGGCACTGCTCGTGGATCGCCCGCGAGCTGTCGGGATGGGCCTTGATGTGGTCGGCGATGGCGACCACGGCGTGGTGTAGGCGGTCGCGCGCGTCTCGGGCCTCGTAGAACGCTTCGACGGCCTCTTGAACGAGTCGCCGACTGTCGATGTCGAGCCCCTCCAGGGGCGGTGACATCAGTTCTTCGAGGGGGAGTTCGAAGACGCGGGAGAAGGCGAGAGCCTCGTCGAGATTGATGCGTCGGCGGGGGGTGCCGTTCTCGATGCGCCAGACCGCTGTCTGGTTCATCTTGATGCCGGCTCTGGTCACCCGCTCCGCCAGCTCGGTCGTGCTCCACCCTCTGACCTCGCGCTCCAGGGCGACGCGCGCGGCCACGTTCCCTTCGCTGTAGAGCAGCGGCACCTCGCCGCCCTCGGGTCTATCGCCTGCCATCGAACCTCCATCGCCACCGTCGCTATCCCAATTGAAACATGCGCTTCCCGATTTGGGTAACCGCCGATCCTGGGGTACAACTTTATGCAGATCGAATCGCTACCTAGCCGAATGGGAATGCATGCGATACCTGACCACCGCCGAGGTCGCCGAGCGCTACCGCACAGCCGAAAGCACCGTCCGCTACTGGCGCCACATCAAGAAGGGGCCGCTCGGCATCAAGGTCGGCAAGAGGGTGCTGTACCCCGAGGCTGAGCTGCTGCGTTACGAGCGCACGCTGATCGACGGCCGAGACGAGTGGGGCCTGGCCTCGTGAGCCGCCAGCAGTCCCGGACACAGCAACGGCCCCCGGCGCGCCAACGCCGAGGGCCGGAGATTCCCCTGCACGTCGCCCATCCCTGAACGAACGAACCGGTGAAGGTCGGGACCTTGCCCGTCCCGTCCCTCACCTGAGAGGAACGTCGATGGAGGACTCTACGTCCCCCTCCACCTCGAACACATCCCACAAGGTCGTCTGGCCTATCGCTGCGGTCCCCGGCCAGGGCATCCCGTGGCTCGGTCAAGATCGAGCGGACGGCCAGCCCGCCTTTCCGGGGACCGGCGATCGACCGGACCGTGTCGCTGGTCCGGTCGGTCTGGGACCGGACGGACCCGCGACCGAAACTCGGACCGAAGTTCCGGACAACCCTGACCAGGAATCCGGACCGACGGAGACCGCGCAGCTCAGCGGCCTACCGGACCGGATCGGGAACCCGGACCACGGCCCCGGTCCGGAAGCCGAGGACCGGACGGAGAGTTCCGGTCGGTCGGCCGGGGAACCCGGACCGTCGGTCCGGATTGACCATAGTCACCACGGTGCTCCGGGGACGGTCCCCGAACCCGGACCGGGGACCGAGGATCGTGAGCGTGCTGGCTTCTCGGCGGACCGGGACCAGGACGGGACCGTCGTACTGGACGAGCTGCGCGCCGCGATCGGCCGCTACGTGGTGCTGCCGAGCGAGGAGGCCCTGACCGCGGTCACCCTGTGGGTGGCGGCCTCCCACATCCAGCCCGCCCTCCAGCACGCGCCGCGCCTGGCGGTGGTGGGGCCGACCAAGGGCTGCGGCAAGTCCCGAGTCCTGGACGTGCTCCACGAGACCGTGTCCCGGCCGATGATGACCGTGAACACCTCGCCGGCGGTGGTCTTCCGGATCATCGGCGAGGACCCGCCGACGCTGCTGGTGGACGAGGCCGACACCATCTTTGGCCCCAAGGCTGGCGACAAGGAGGACCTGCGCGGCCTGCTGAACGCCGGACACCAGCGCAACCGCCCCGCCTGGCGGATATCCGGCCCTGAGCACAAGCCGACCGCGTTCCCGACCTTCGCCATGGCCGCGCTGGCAAGCATCGGCGACCTACCGGACACGATCATGGACCGCGCCGTCGTGCTCCGCATGCAGAAGCGCAAGCCCGGCGAGAAGGTCGCTCCCTTCCGATCCCGGCACTCCGTCCCGGAACTGAACGCGCTGCGTGACCGACTGGCCGCGTGGCTGACCCCACTGCGCGGGACAGCGCACCGGCTGGTGCCACCGATGCCGGTCGAAGACCGGGCCGCGGACACCTGGGAGCCCCTGGTCATCGTCGCCGACCTGGCCGGCGGCCACTGGCCCGCGCAGGCCCGTGCCGCCTGCCTGGCGATGACCAGGAACGAGGTGGTCCAGGACGAGCAGACGACGCTGAAGACCCGGTTGCTCCGGGACATCCGCCGCGTGTTCGAGCAACAGGGCGACAAGGAGGCGCTGCGCAGCCAGGGCCTGCTCGCCGCCCTCCTCCAGGACGCCGAGGCACCCTGGGCCGAGTACGGCACCAAGGGCCTGAACGCCTACCACCTGGCCAATCTGCTGCGCGACTTCGGCATCAGCCCGGCCAACCACCGCTTCGAGAACGGCAGGCAGGCGAAGGCGTACGCCCGCAACCAGTTCCTCGACGCCTGGGCCCGCTACTGCCCCGACCCTGCCCCACCGGCCCCCGCAGCCGGCGAGACCGTGGTCGCACGTCGAGCCCAGGGCAAGCCACCGACACCTCTGTCCGGGACGCTGCCCATCGGTCCGCCCGGCGGGCCTGCCGGCCCCAGGCCCACTCGCTGACACCAGCTCCGTATCAATTCGTCGCATCCGTCCCCGCGCAGGTCAGCGCGGGGACGGAGTTCCTTGCCGATACGGATCACTCCGTACCTGCGACCGTCTCCGTACCTGTCCTGACCAGCTACGGGACGGATGCAACGGATGTGACGAAGCCCCACCGCACACGACTACCGGAGCAGCACCATGCCCGAAACGAGCACCGATAACGCCCCCGCCCGTCGCCGCAAGGGATTCTTCGGCCTGACCCGCCGATCAGCAGCAAGCTGGAGCGAACGAGCCTCTAACGAGGCTTCGTCCGCGCTTGCCCCCGCCCCGGGGGTGGCGGAGGAGAAGGCCGAGCGCCAGGGGGCGCCCGAGCCGGAGGAGGGCATAGCCGAGATCGGCTGCCCGCCCGCACCCGACTCCGTCGCCCCGGGCACTCAGCCGCCGGCCGATGTCCAACCGCCCGCCGAGCAGCCCTCCTGGCGAGATCTGGATGCCCCCGTCCTGCCCGCGCTGATGAACCGCAAGCGCACGGTGGAGAAGCGCGACCAGGAGAAGACCATCCGCTTCACGCGGACCGCTGTGAGCGTGATCAGCGCCGCCGCTCACCAGCGCGGTCAGAAGTTCGCCGGATTCGTCGGGGACGCCGCCCTCGCCGTAGCCCTGGGCAAGGCAGGGCTGGTCGGCGGCCCGGAGGACGATCCTCTCCGCCCGCTGATCGAGGCCGTCGAGGCACACACGGTCGCGCTGAACCGCATCGGCGGCAACCTCAACCAGATCACCGCAGCCATCCACCGTGGAACGGTGCCTGAGCGTGCCGAGGCGGTGCTGGACCGCGTTGAGCAGGCGGCCGAGAGCAGCTACCGACTGATCGACCAGCTTCTGACGGAGGGCACCGCGCATGGTTCCTGACGTCTCCACCGGCTCCGACACCCGCGGACTGATCGTCTACCTCTTCGGCCCCGGCCGCCGTGACGAACACACCGACCCTCATATCGTCGCCGCCTGGGACATGGCCGGCGCCCCCGACCCCGGCCGCGACCCGGCAGCCACCTACTCCCCGCTCGCCAAGCGCCTCGACCACCACGTCGACCTGCGCACCCGCGAACTGGGCGGCAAGAAGCCACCTCAGCATGTCTGGCACTGCCCGGTCCGCACCGCGCCCGGCGACCGCTACCTCACCGACGCCGAGTGGGCCGAGGTCGCCCGCCGCATCGTTCACGCCACAGGCATCGCTCCCGAAGGCGACGACAAGGCATGCCGGTGGATCGCCGTACGCCACGCCGACGACCACATCCACATCATGGCCACCACCGTCCGCGCCGACGGGCGCCGCCCACGCACCCACCGCGATGGACAGCGGGCCCAAGCAGAGTGCCGCAAGATCGAGGCCGAGTTCGGCCTGCGCCGCCTGAAGTCCGGCGACCTCACCGCGCCCCGCACTCCCACCGGCGCCGAACGCGCCAAGGCGGAACGCCAGGGCCAGACGGTCACGGCACGGCACTGGCTGCGCGAGCAGGCGTACGCGGTCGCCGCCGCCGTACGCAACGAAGCCGACTACTTCACCGTGCTGCAGTCCCTCGGCATCAAGGTCAAAACACGCCTCGGCCCCGAGACCGGCGACATCATCGGCTACAGCCTCGCCGCCTCCGGCGACACCAACACAGCCGGCGAACCCATCTGGTACGGCGGCTCGAAGCTCGCCCCCGACCTCTCCGTCAACCGCCTACGCGAACGCCTCCCCGACCAGGAGGTAGCCGACCACCCCCGGTATGTGGCGGACCCCGCCGACCCATGGCGTCACGCCACCACCGCCATACATACGGCGCACTCCATCCTCGACTCCGATGACGATGCCGCCGCCCAGGGCCACCTGGCCGCCTTCAGCGATGCCATGTACAACATCGCCAGCGCAACGACCGGCCCACACCGGGCGGAACTGCGGGCGGCGGCGATGGCATTCAACCGCGCCCGCCGCTCCGCCACCCGCGCCGACCACCAGGCCGCCACCGCCCTGCGCAAGGCCGCCAAGCAACTCGCCTACGCCTCCAGCGAGCCGGGCGGACTCGCCATCGCCCTGCTCTTCGCAACCGTGCACTTGGCCCACGCCGCCGCCAAGTGGCACGAGCAGCGGGGCCACGAACAGCAGGCCGCTGCGGCCGAAGAAGCCTTCCGCCACCTCCAGGCGGGCTACCAGCAGGCCGCCGCACCCGTCCTGGCGGACTTGGCCCGCCGCGCACCACGAGCCGCAACCGCCCGCCGCTTCGAACAGGACGTTCGCGCGGCCATCCCCGACCACGCCGACCGGATCCTCGCCGACCCCACTTGGACCGCCCTGACCACAACCCTCGCCCACGCCGAAACCGCCGGCCACAACCCCCGACGTCTCCTGGCCGAAGTGGGCACCCAGCGGGAACTCGACAGCGCGGAGCGCCCCGCCGAGGTCCTCAACTGGCGCATCACCACTCAGCCGAACAGGCGGACGCAAGCGGCTCGCAGCCGAAGCACCATCACCGGAACGTCGCCCATGCCCGCCATGCCAAACCCACCGGCCACACCAGTGGCTACGAGGCCCGACGAGCGCAGTCGGCACCGCTGACCCGGTCGAATGCCCTCGCACGCGTTTTGGCGGGGCGCCGCCCAAGGCGTGCAGCACAAGACCTGTAGCCCAACTCGTTCTGAAACGACCAATTACAGCACCAGAGGCACCCAAACAGCTCTTCCCTGACGAGAGTTGATCACTTTCGATCAGAAATGAGAAGTTCGGGTATCGGTGACCTTAGGATCAGAGGATGACTAACGCCACCACAGAGCCGGAAGAGCCGGAGCGAAAACTCGCTTCACGGGTCGTCAAGGTAACCCCCGAGGTTGCCGAGATCTTCCTGTCCCAGACTTCGGTCAATAGACGCCTGGATATGGGGCAGGTGAAAGCCCTGGCCGAGACCATTCTCCGTGGCGAATGGAAGTTGACTCATCAGGGAATCGCTTTCGATGAAGTTGGTGCACTTCTCGATGGTCAACACCGCCTCCGTGCAATTATCGAGGCCAACACTCCCGTAGAGATGCTCGTTTTCGACGGCCTGTCAAGAGACATTTTCCCGGTTCTTGACACCGGAAAGCGCCGGAGTGCAGCAGATACGCTGCTGTCGACTGGCGCGAAGTACCTGCCGCTACTTTCCTCCACAATCCGTCACGTGATTCTCTTCAAGACGATGCCGAACGCCCCCTGGAGTGGTGCCCGGGCCCAGCTATCGAACGACCGGATCCTGGCCGCATACAACAGTGATAAAGACAGGTACGAGGAAGCGGTGGCCATCGGGCGCGAGCTTTCCAGGCACCTGTTCGCAAGTCAGACAGCCGTGGGGGTGGGGTTCTTTCTGACCACTGAAGTGGCGCCAGCCGCAGATGTCGACGAGTGGATCTCAGGTCTCAAGTCGGGCGCGAATTTGGATCCTAGCGATGCACGGCTCGCCTTGCGAGAGGTACCGAAGGATACACGGAAGCGGGGTTCCAGGCGCAGGACGGGCATGCGAGACCAGGTGTCAATTTACATCAAGGCATGGAACGCCTGGGTTGAGCTGGATAAGGCCAGCGAATTGCGCCTTCGGCGCCTAAGGAAGGGGGAGAAGATGCCAATGCCGGTCGAGGTTAAATTTGAGCGCTAAGAAGGCTCCAGTTAGGGTAGATTGCTGCGAACAATCAATTCCCCAGCCTCCCCCATCACAACTACCTCCCGACCCAGAGATTTTGCGAGCCGCTCGACAAAATCGCGCGAAATCGACTGCACAGACCCACCTGAACTCAGCGCTGCAATGACTACACTTTCACCCTCCCAGGAGGAGCGAACAGCATCCCATCCGATCTTTGCGAATGAGGACGCAATGAACTTCTCTTCACTGATCCGGCGAATTTCCCGAGACGGTCGCCTCGGTGCCCCGTCTGCCCGTAGTGCATATCTCTCGATCTCCGCCATACGGTGATCGAGTTGCCGGGAAATGAGAAGGATCTCCTCCGTCATGTCAGCTTCGGATCGCTGCACCCTATTCGAGATGTTGTCCCTCAACGAGATTGCACCGATGCCCCTAATGGTGTTCTCGAACTCCGGCCAGCTCCTTTGGAAGGCGCGCTCCAACCTTTCACGCGGGATTGCCAGGCCACCCGAGACGTCATTGATGTCAAAGAGAAGCTTCTGTACATCATCTTTACTGCTTCCAATGACGGCCTGGAACTGACTAAGAGGACTGATGAGATCGGTAGTTTTCATACCGATCAGGAACGGGACAACGTAGCCGCCCTCGACCTGCTTAGAAAGGGCCCCGGCTTCGAAGTTGATCCAAGTGGAAGTTTGGTTCTCCGGGGTCACGCAAATGATTCCGAAATTTGTTTCGGAAAGTTCGTCAGTAATCTCTCGCACCCCTCTCCTCCCTGCAGAAATGTCCAGACTGGAAAGCCAGGGGTCGATGTATTGGAGAACGTCCGGCAACCAGGACCACAAGGTCTCAGCGGTCTTCTTGGAGCGCTCTCCGGACCAGCTCAGGAATAGCTTGATAGCGACCTCCATCCATTTCGACAAGCGCGCCTATTGCTGGAATCCGATCCGATTCTCCTCACGAGCTGCTTTGAGGAGGAGCGCATGTTCCGCCTTGAGTGAACCGTACGACTCGCGAACGTAAGACAGGAACCTACTTCCCGGATGGCGGACCAGTGTGGATTTACTCGGCCCAGCTCCGTCCCAGTTCGCCAGAAGGGCATCATAGGTCGCTGCGTGCGCACAAAATTCCAGGACCACGGGCGGCATCTCCCCCTCGACGATCAGATCGCCCCGGGTAGTAATAACCTCCCGCATTTTCTGGGCCGTCGGCGCGAACACTGCTTCCACCCACGTGCGCCAGCGCGCCTCTTCCAATTCCGACAACGGAATAGAGGCAGGGCCTTCACCAGTGGGTGTGATATAGCGTTTACAGTACTCACTCCACGCCTTCTCGTTCGTTTCCGTCAGAACGAGAAGTGGACCGTAGAGATCCTTCAACTGGCTGCTCACCCGGTCAATTCGCGCCTCCCGCCGAGATCTTCGACTCTCACCTTGATGGTTCAACCAGTAGGCAATGATGGCAATCAGGATGCTGGCACAGGCCGTTACGATTGCTGTGATCATCAGAATCTCCATGACGCCGCTTCGCGTGGTATTGAAGCATGGCATAGGAGGATCCCGCCACCCTGCGAGTAGCACCTTCTCAGCACTCAAAGTGGAAATCGCGAAGATTCGCTAATAGCGTCTTCCTATTTTTTGCCGTGATGTTTCCATCCGTCGCGACGATCGTTGCATATTTAGCAAAGTCCTTATGGAACTCCGGGAGGACGCAGTCTCAACGCGCCTCATCAGGGCAACTGCACCCCTCTGTGCGGGTTCGCTTCAGGCTGCCTAGGTTTCGTTCGGAGCAGTGGGGCAACAGACCGAGCAGCGAGAAGCCGCGCCGCCCACTCCCGGGCCTCTGCCAGGTGTTCGGCCTGGAGCCCGGCGCAGGGGTCAGGTTGAATCAAGAGAGTCGCGGCCCCGCGGTTGGTCCGCTTCGCGGCCCAACCGCGGTCGAGGCCGGTGAAGTCGTCGTCGATCCAGACGGCGGGGGCGTCGCCCAGCCAGGCGTCGACGTGGTCACGCTTCCACAGGTAGCCGTTGGGGTGGCTGGTGGTGATCTGCGGACGCGGGAGATCGACGTACGACAGGGTCGGAAGGCCGAGGAGCGGCCCGATGAGGGTGGTGGCGTCTTGGCGCCAGCTGGTGCACCAGACCGGGGTGACCAGGCCGGTGCGGATCACGTCCATGAGCAGGCGGCCGTGGTCAGGGTCGAGCCAGACGGTGACCGGGTTGTCGGCGCTCCGGCCGGCGGGGACGACGTCGTGGCGAGCGTGTGTGGGCGGGGTGTTCCCGTCGACGTCGGGGAAGGGTATGAGGACGCCGTCGATGTCGAGGAGCAGGTAGGGCGGGCGCATCGGTCCTCCATAGGCCGGATGAACGCGGCTGTCAGAGCTTGCGGGCGCGGATCAGCAGGGTGGTGGGCCAGTGGCCCATGCGGGGGTCGTTGAACTCCTGGGCCGAAGTGAGCCAGTAGCCCGCCCGGCTGAGGTGCCTCTCCCAACGGTCGGTATCGAACTCCCATCGGGCGATGGGGAGCCGAGTGCGGTCGGGCAGGGTGACGAAGTCGCGGCGGGGCCGGTCGTCGCCGGAGGGGCTTCGACCGCCGCGCTGCGGGTGGGGGACAGAGAAGGCCAGCACTCGCCCGGGCATGAGGCGCTGGGCAATGGCCGGGAGAAGGAGCTCGGGCGCGACGAGCCCGACGGCGCCGAAGACGGAGTAGATCGCGTCGAACTGCTCGTCGGAGGCGGGCAGGTAGTGCAGAGCGTGCCCGGCGACGAAGGTGAGGTTGTTCAGCCGTCCGTAGTGGGAACGGGCGCGGCGGACCTGGAGGCCGACCAGGTCGACGCCGGTGACGTGGGCGCCGTGGCGGGTGGCGAGGTGGGCAGCGTTGTGGCCGGGACCGCAGCCGAGTTCCAGGAGTCGCTTGCCGCGCAGATCGGGGCCGAAAATCTCAACTCCGGGCCCTTGGCCCGGTCTCGTGGTCCATTCCATCCGGGCGGGTACGGAGAGGGGCTCGGCAAGTCCGGCAGCAGTGCGCTGGGAGGCGTGGGCGTGCCAGGGGGATGCCTGGGCGAGCACGTCAGATGTCCAGGAGGTGGAGGGCGTCGCTGAGGTGGCGACGGACGGCCTTGACGTAGGTGGGGTCGGTGGCCGGGTCGTCGATCCAGCGGACGGACTGCTCCATGAACCACTCGACGGCCCACATGCGGTGCCAGCCCAGGGCCCAGTTCTCGGCGGTGAGCCCGCCGCGCGGGGCGAGGGCGCCGGGGGTGCCGCCGGCGGTGACGTACTGCTCCAGGAAGACGCGCAGGCGCACGGGGTGCGGGGGCTCGATGGTGCCGTGCCAGCTGGCGAGGTCGAGCAGGCCGGGGCCGGTGAAGGCGCGGGCGAAGTCGAGCAGCCGCCAGCCGCGCTCGCCGATGTGGAGGCTGGTGGGGTGGAACTCGGAGTGCACCCATCCGAACGGCTCCAGCGTCGCTCCGGCCGAGCGGGCTTCGGCGGCCTGGGCGATCCGGTCGAGCGCGTCCTCGATGTCGTCGGCGTCCTGCCACCGGTCGGCCTTGCGCAGCCGTTCGAGATGCTCCAGCGCCCTGGCCGGAAGCGTCCGCAGCCGGTCCTGGTCGAGGATGGGCAGGGGCGGAGCCGTACGGGTGCCGTGCAGGACCACGGCCGCAGCGACGCCGTCGAGGTCGTCGGCCTCGCGGACGGATGGTCCGAGGTCCTCCATGAGCATGCCGAGCCAGCCGTCCAGGACGGCGGAGGCGTGGACCTGGGGAACAGGTACGCCGAGGGTGCGGGCCAGGCGGAGGGCCTGGTCCTCGCTGTCGAACGGCTTCTTGGCGTACTTGAGGACGGCGGTGGAGCCGTCGGGGAAGGTGACGCGCTCGACGCCGGACATGGACCACACGCGCACCTCCTCCCGTACGGCGGTGGTCTGGCCGGTCGCGGTGAGGAGGTTGTCGAGGAGTTCGGCGCTGAGGTTCATGGTCACAGGAGGGCTCCGGAGAGATGGTGGCGTCCGGGGCGGGCGGGAGATGCCGGCCCGCCCCGGAGCCTGATCGAATGGTGGTTACGCGGCGGGGTTTACGCGGTGGGCGTAGATCTGCTCGATCCAGCCCGCCTTGAACGCGGCGAGGTCGTCGCGGAAGTTCGCCATCGAGGCGCCGTAGGGCGCGACCACGCCGCCGGACTGGTCCGGCACGGACTGGCAGCCGTGCACGAGCCGGCCGCCGAGCGCGGCGTGGGCCTTGATGGACTCGATCCGGCGGTGCTCGTTGAACCAGCCGCCGTGGTAGACCTCGTCGAGCATCCCGCCCGTCTCGTCGTCCAGGTCGAAGACGACGGAGGTGGCGGCGGGGAAGAACCAGCACGGGCCGACGTTGGAGATGTGCCCGTCGAGCTCGACCTTGTTGAGCGCCATGAGCGTGGCAGCCTCGCGGAGCATCCGCAGGTGGTCGGCGGTGATCTGCGGAAATCCGAGGCCGGCCAGGTGCTCGTCGCGGAAGAGGTAGGCGTACACCTCGTATGCGGTGGCCAGGACACGGGCGGCGTCGAAGGTCGACTCGCTGTGCTGCTTGATGAAGTCGAGCGTGAGCTGCTCGACCGCGCTCTCGGTCGTCTCGTCCACGTCCAGGAGCTGGGACTTGACCAGCTCCCAGTCGGCGACGAGCCAGGTGTTCGACTCGAAGCGGAAGAAGTACTCGGCCGGGTCGATCGTGATGCGCCGGCCGTCGACCTGGATGCCGGGCAGGCGGCTCCAGCGCGCGTCGAACGCCTCGGGCAGCTCGACCGTGATGGCCGTGGTGTCGATGGTGGTCACCGTGTCTCCGTCTCTGATCGGCCGGGTCCGGGCACAGGAATGCCCGAGCCCGGTGTGGGCGTACGGAACTTCGGGGTGCCGCCCGGACCAAGGGGGAGCCTGGATCACGGTCGCGCCGTTCCGGGCGGCTGCTGATAAGTGAACCGGTGGTCACGCTCAGTGGGTACGGTGGAAGGCAGTTGAAGCGGTATACGCGGTTTACAGCTCCGGAGTGGAGGCGATCGTGGCGGCGCAGAGAGAACCCAACTTCCGTCTGCGCGACGTCATTGAGGCGGTCGGCTGCACCTACGAGGCTCTCGCCAGAGACGTGCGGCGCATCGCCGCCGAGAACGGCGAGATCCTCCAGACCAACAAGTCGGCCATCTCGCACTGGGTGAACGGCACCCGTGCCCCGTCCGGCCGGGTAGGTCAGTACCTGGCCGAGGCGCTGTCTCGCCGAGCGGGGCGCACGGTCACCCAGACCGAGATCGGCCTCCAGGCCAGCGATGACGAAGCGCCGGCGGAATCCGACCCTGTCCTCGCCGCCACCGACCTGGGCCGCGCCGACGTCGAGCGCCGCCGCTTCCTCGCCATCTCGGCCTTCACCACTGCTGGCGTCGCCATGCCGCTCGGATACGACCACGAGGCCACCGCACGCATGCTCCGGGCCCGCACCGGCACGTCCGTGGTCGGGGTGGAGGACATGGACGTCGTACGGCAGATCACGGCGGCCTTCAGCGCGGCCGACGAGCGCCTCGGCGGCGGGCACGGACTGACCACCGTCACCGCGTATCTCGCCGATACCGCCGCCCCCATGCTGCGCGGACGCTTCCCCAGCGAAGCCTTACGCCGGGCCGCGTTCGGCGCCGTCGCCGAACTCGCCTACCTCGCAGGGTGGAAGCATCACGACCTCGGCCAGGAAGGCGCGGCCCAGCGCTACTACCAGGTCGGCTACAAACTCGCCTGCGAAGCCGACCCCCACGGCCACGCCGCCTGGATGATGCGCGCCCTCGCCCACCAGGCCCTCAGCCTCAAGCAGCCCCACCACTGCGTCGACCTCGTCGAAGGCGCCCTACACACAGGTCTCGGCCACGTCGACGGCCAGACCGAGGCCCTCCTCCACATCACCCACGCCCGCGCCTACGCGGCCGTCGATGAGCACCCCTTGGCCGCGCGCGCCCTACTCGCTGCCGAAGACGCCCTCCTCCGCGACGACGGCCCCCAGCCCACCTACTCCCGCGTCAGCGGCCCCGCCGCCGGCACCGTGGCCAGCCACACCGCCCGCACCCTGACCGACCTCGCCGACCACATCGGCACCGAACAGCAGCACCGAGACGCCCTCACCCGCTGGGACCCTGCGAAGTACAAGCGCGTCCACGCCCTCACCCACGCAGACCTCGGCGACAGCCTCGCCGCCCAGGCCCGCGCCGACGAAGCGGTCGCCGCCTGGACCCAGGCCCTGGTCCTGATGGAGGGCATGACCTCCGACCGCACCCGCAAGGCGATCACCTCAATCCGCTCCACTCTCGCGGTCTACCAGCGCCGCCGCGTTCCCGGTGCCGCCGATCTCGCACGCCGCGCCCGCGAGGCCCTCGCCTAACATGCCCAACAACCCGCCCGACGAAGGGAACACCGTGGCCCAGCAGACCGACGACCAGCCGAAGGCCCTCAAGCCGGCGCTCGAATCGATGACCCTGCTGGTCGCCGCCGTCATCGTCCACGACAAGGCCACCAACCGCGTCGTCCTCCTCCAGCGCAGCGAAAACGCGAAGTTCGCCCAGGGAATGTGGGACCTGCCCGTCGGCAAGAGCGAACCGGGCGAACCCATCACGGAAACCGCAATCCGCGAGCTCTACGAGGAGACGGGCCTCACGGTGAAGCCCGAGTCCCTCAAGGTCGCCCACATCATCCACGGTGCCTGGGGCGTCGAAGCCCCCAACGGCTTCCTCACCGTCGTCTTCGCCGCCCACGAATGGACCGGCGAACCGGAGAACCGCGAACCCCGCAAGCACTCCCAGGTCTGCTGGGTCGACGCCGACGCCATCCCCGAGAACTTCGTGGACACCACTTCAAGCGCCCTCCACCGGTACCTCGCGGGAGGCCCGGAGGTTTCCCTCGACGGCTGGCAATAGCGGCCCATGCGTCATCTTGGAAACCTCAGAACCACCTCGCCAAAAGAGCCAGCGATTGACTTAACGTCACTCGTAGGGTGAGTCCTTGGCCAACAGTGAGCTCCTTCGATGAGGAACCCAAGTGACAATAGGCAGTGATCGAGATCAGGTTCGCACTACTCCCCAAACAGGTGGGAACCGTGCTGGATCGGGACAACCACGCTGGGCATGGTGGGTCGTTGGGATTGTCATCCCCATCATCGGCATTCTCGTCACGCTACTCGCCAACGGAACGGGCGATCCGAGCCCGGAGGCTCGCGAAGACGGCGGAAAGCCTCCCACGGGGAATTCCGACTCGGAGGGGCTACCGGCACCCGACTCACAGCAGACTCCGAAGATCATGTACGGGCCGGAAGTGATCGCAGTCAAGGTAAGCGCCTACGGCTCGAACCTGGAACTGGACTCGTCGAAACCGATGCCGCTGGCTTCGGGAAAGGGGTCAGATCTCACCGCAACGTCAGCCGGAGACGGCACAAACGCCAGCACAAGGTTCTTCGCACCTCCTGCTGAGGACAGGCTCGCACCACTACCCCAAGGGTCCCCCAAGCCCACGGCCGCCGCGTGCGGTGAAGCCATTCGACGGAACGCCTCCTACGAGATAGACAATCTCATCTCGGGACGACAGTTCTGCATGTACACAGACGAAGGACGAACGGCTTACGTCCGGGTGATCTCAGCACCGGCAGCCAGCAATGTGATCAAGATAGAGGTGACCGTCTGGAACCTGGCCTCCTGATTTCCAGACGGGTCATGTTCCGCCTGGATCGGCAACTACCTCAGCCGAAGGCAGCCCAGCCAGTCCGCACACAGTCCGCAGGACACCCGATCAAGACCGTCGCACCCCATCGCCACCCAACAGCAAAAGGCCAGGTCAGCGACCTGCAGCCATCATCACCGCAGGTCACCGACCCGACCCATTACTAGGAGACCAAGAAGGCCTGATCTCCTCACCTTCATGGCCCCGGCTCCGCCGCGGGTCAGACGGTGAATCAGAAGAGCCCGACCGCTTCCGCCGGTCGGGCTCTTCTGCGCTCCCAAGATCGTATGGGAGACGTTTGGGAGATGGGGTCAGGGAAGAACGCCTCTCCCGCCACTCCGTCGCCTCATCCGCACTCAACGCGATTGCCCTCGACAGCCGGCTCCTCGGCCCGCTGCCCGGCCGGCTTCAGGCGCCGCTCCTCGCGCTGATACCAGCCGCGCTGACGTGGCCGGCCAGGTACCAAGCCCTGCCCACACCATGCAGCAGACACAAGGCAGTCGAGTGACCCCACAGGACCCGGGGTGTCCATTTTCCCGGCGCAGATGTATCAGGAGATGAGATCCCTGCACGACGCCGTGAGCCGGGTCGAGGCCAAGCTCGACGGACCGAGAGACAACTACGCCGAGGTCACGAAGGACATCGCTGACCACGTGACCCGAATCCGGGCATGGGAGGGCACGGTGTGGCGGGCGGCCCCGGCGCCGCAGCGCTCGGCGCCGGGGCCGGTGTCCTCGTACCGTTCCTCCTCCGGTGACACTGCGGTGCCGATTTTGTCTCGATCAGCGAAAGCACTGAGTTCCTGGCATCGCACGGCGCAACACCGCTGGTCGGGACCCTGGTCCCCGCGTGTGCGGGGTTGGTCCCATTACGACTGTTTGTACAGGTACCAAGCAGACGCTGGTCCCCGCGCATGTGGAGTTCGCGCTACCACGCCCCCCTGTCCTCTTCGGGCGAGAGGGGGCGGTTTCGTGCGTCCAGGGGTCAGCCGTCGTCCTCGGCCGGGTGTCGGACCACACTCTTCAGCTCCCGCACAACTTCGAAACGACGCCACTACAGGGTTGGGCCAGCAAGCACGCCGACCGCATCAAGGGCGAGATGCCATGGGTACCCCCCGGAACGACGCTCACCCGGCTGGTTTGGCACGAAGCCGCCCTCCCCGTACAGCACGGCGACTCCCATCTCTCGCAGCTCGGCGATACTCCGGTCGAGCGCGCGATGCTGCGCGTAGGCGGAGTTCACACAGGGCATTGCAACGAGCGGGATACCCTTCCCGATCGCCTCGGCCGCGAAGCCCACAACGAAGCTCGACGTGATTCCCAGCGCCCACGAGTTGATCGAATTGAACGTGGCCGGAGCGAACAGAGCCACGTCCCCGCGGGGCCATACATCGTCCGCCGTCGGCATTTTGTACTCGGACCGTACGGGGTGCCCGGTCAGCCGCTCCAGCTCTGCCAGCTCCGGGGCCAACCAGCGGGCCGCCGACGGAGTGAGGCCAAGGCACACGTCGTAACCGCGGCTCTGGGCATTCTCAACCGCCGAAGCGATCTCCAGGACAGGTGGAGCAGCAGAGCCGAGCAGGTAGAGAGTCGTCATGCCGTCATCCCATCGCGCCCGGGATCGAACACGCAACCGCCCCCAATCTGCTTCGGATCACGGGCGATTGAAGTCCATCACCGAAAGGCCCGGGTACCGTCCAGACGACGAGTCAGGAACGAGGTACCCCTATGCCCACCCCCGACGACAGCAGCACAGGCGATCGTGTCAAGGAGCAGCGGAAACGTGCCGGACTCAGCCAGCGTGGACTGGCTGCCCGCATCCCCTATTCCTACAGCTTGCTGAATCAAGTCGAGTGCGGGGCCCGGAGCGCCACTGCCGAGTTCACCGCTGCTGTCGCTGCCGCCCTCGGAATCGACATCACTATCCTCACAGGGCCACCGCACGAGACCGAAATGCAGCACGGGCGACTCGCCTGCCTGGTACGTCCGATCCGCGAGTCCCTCGCTCTGTACGACCTCGTCCCGGACGGGCACACGCCCACCCGCCCTGTGGGCGAGCTGGTACTCGAAGCCGACCGCCTCTGCCAAGAAGTACGGGCGACACACCTCAGGAAGGCCGCCCGCGCGCTCCCAGGGGTCATCAACGTCCTGACCCTCGCCGTCCACACGGCACCGACCACAGAGGCATGGCGCGCCCTGGCCTCCACATACCGCACCGCCCACGACATCGCCATCAAGCTCGGTTCCCCGGACCTCGCCGTCGTCGCCCTCGACCGCATGGGCTGGGCCGCCGACCACGCCTCCGACCCGTGCCTCGCCGCGATCCGCCAGTACCGGAGAGCCCTGGGCCACGCCGAGGCCGAGCAGGACCTGGGACAACGTCTGGTCGCAGCCGGCCAGGAACTCGTTGCTGACCAGACCACGCGGGAAGGGCTTGCTGTGGCCGGCCAACTGCACCTTGGCGCGTCGGCCGTGGCTGCCCGAGCCGGAGATGGAGGCGCCGTGGCGCAGCACATCGCCGCCGCCCGTGAGTTGGCCGACCGCGTCGGTGGCGAGGCCCGCGAAGTGCACTGGCTGTCGTTCGGCCAGATGAACGTGACCTTGCACGAAATGGGCGCAGCCATCACCATGCTCCAGTTTGACGACGCACTGCGCCAGGCCCGCGCCGTGAAGCTGCCGCCTGCGACGCTGACTTCACGACGGGCCCGCTTCCTCGTGGACCGGGCCGTCGTCGAGATGGAGACCGGGCACCCGGACGCCTCCCTGCGCCACCTTGTAGCAGCGCGGCGGGCCGCCCCGGAGCAGACCCGCTATCACCCACGAACCCGGGAAACCGTGACCGGGCTGCTCCACACGAGCCGCCGCACTTCGGACACCCTGATCAACTTGGCTGCCTGGATCGGCTTGTAGGCCACTTACAACACTCACAGAACTGTGAGCGTTGTGCCTCCCGCGCCCTGGCACCCTCCCACCAGTCAGAGATGAGCCGGAGATGCCATGACCGTGAGGGACTTATCGCTAGTCAGTGAACTGACGGAACGGCAGCAGCGCGGCGCAAGCTGCGTCTGGTGCGCGGCGCCCTTGTGGAACATGGCGGCGCACGACCTTGGGCCCCGCTATGTCGACGCGCACGGCAGCGCGGCGCGTTGGTTCCCCCGTTGCTGCCCCACGTGCTGGAAGGGGCACCAGTGATCACCCTGACGAAATCCGTACCCGGCGAGGCCGAGTACCGCGCGCTTCTCGGCCACACCTATGCGTGCGCGGCCTGCCGCTGCTCACCGTGCCCCACCGCGCTCCGGCTCAGCCGCACCTGGCGGGAGGCGCGCCGATGATGTGCGACCGCTGCCACAAGCCCATGGCTCCTGAGGAGTCGAAGGCGTGCGAGGTGGCCGGTGCGACCGGCCCCGGCATCACGGTCCACGTGCACGAGCGACCGTGCGCACTGCCCGCCTGGGCGCGGCCGCGGACGTATCCGGCCCGCCGTTCGTGAGCCCCGAGGAGCACGAGGCGGCATGGGATGCCCGCCTGGCCCGGATGGAGGCCGCGTGGGGCTCCCCGGTCAGCGCCCTCTGCGTCGCCGCCGAACGATTCGACGACCCGCCGCTGCATCACGAGTGCCGAAAGGCCGGCTGCGTCTGTTCCTGCCACACCCCCTGACTCCCGCCCGCGGCTGTGACCATCGCGCCGACCAGTCGCGGGCGGGCTCCATCCTCACCCGCGGCCGACGGCGGCCGGAGTCCGGGTGGCCATCCAGATCCGCCCATCACGCAAGGGCACCCGCACGGGCACCAGAGACACCATCAAGGCAGTGCGGTCCGTCATCGCGAGGGACGTCAGGAACGCGTCCACGCCCGACGCCCCCACACGGACGCAGGGCGCGGTGGCTGACCGGCGCATCCGGCAGCACGCCCCTGACCGGCTGTGCGGCGAGGATGCCGACCTGGTCGACGAGGAGTAGGCCCGCCTGCTCCCGTACGAAGTCTGCGAGCGGCATACGAAGTGCGGCAGCAGGCCGAGCGGGCAGTCGAGGCCGAGTCCGCCGTCGGGCCTCCACCGCGGAGCCGTCCGGACTGTCCGGTTTCTTTCGCGTAAGGTCAACGCCCGGCGTGTGCCCACCGTTTACCCCGCACGAGGCCGTACCCTCCGACGGGATCCCCGTCACCGCCATGACCCAGCCGGTGTTCGGCAGGTCCGGATGTCCATGGGGTCGAGTGCCCCCAATGCCCCAGTAATATCCGATGAGTTGCCGGACGGCATCAGTCGGTATGGGCGGACATGCGCACACGGCAGACATGCGCTCACGACAGGAGACAGCGATGACCACCGAGGGCTTCACCACGTGTCTGTGGTTCGACGGGCAGGCCGAGGAGGCGGCGGAGTACTACCTCTCGGTCTTCGAGAACTCCCGCCTCGGCAGGATCGTCCGCTACACCGAAGCGGGCCCGGGGCCCGCCGGGCAGGCGATGACGGTCGAGTTCGAGATCAACGGCCAGAAGTTCGTCGGGCTGAACGGTGGGCCGCAGTTCACCTTCAACGAGTCCATCTCGTTCCAGATCCGCTGCGGGGACCAGGACGAGGTGGACCGCTACTGGAGCAGTCTCACCGACGGGGGCGAAGAGGGGCCCTGCGGCTGGCTGAAGGACAGGTACGGCATCTCCTGGCAGGTCGTCCCCGAGGCGCTGATCGATCTGATCGGCGACCAGGACGCGGAGAAGGCCGCGCGGACGACTGCGGCGATGATGACCATGAAGAAGCTGGACATCGCCGCACTGCGGAAGGCGCACGACGAGGGCTGACGAGGGCTGACGAGGGCTGACAAGAGTCGACGCGAGCCCGACCCGAGCCGACAGGGCGGAGATGCCCGGCGGACAGTGAAGCCGTCGATGTCTCCGTCCCACAACTCCCTCCGACCTCCGGAAGTCCGGCAGTGCGACAGTCCGGCGGGCCGCAGAGTGGCGGTCCGGCAGCGGGTGGCGGTGCGGCCTGGGTGGCCCCGCTCCCGGCTGCCGGCCGACCGCGGTTCGCGCCACGAGGCGGCGGTGCGGGTGGGTGGGTAGGTAAGTAGAGGTAGGTACGTGCGGTGAGGCGCGGTCAGCCGGCCGGGTGGGCGCGCAGACGGGCCGCCCAGGGGTGGCCGGCGCCCTGGGCCAGGGTGATCGTCTCGGTCAGCCAGGCGCGCTGGTCCGCGGTGAGGACCGGCAGCGCCGTCGCGAAGTCCTGCTCGTCCTTGGGGCGCGGGGACGCGGCTTTGTACAGGAGCTGCACCTCGGGGGCGAGATACGGGACGCCGGACTTCGAGACCCGGCCGAGCCGGTCGAGCGGAAGGCGGATGCGGAAGTCGCGGCGGAACAGCCAGTCGGTGCCCTCCGCGTCGTCGAGCATGAGCTGGACGCGCCAGGGTTCGGCGGGGCCCGGGCGGCACCAGATGTCGTGGACGTACGGCGGCAGGACCTCGCCCGGGAGCCACGGGCACAGGGTGCCGGGCGGATCGGCGGCCCACCATTCCCAGCCCGCCAGGATCTCCTGGGCGACGAGCTGGTCGCGGCGCAGCAGCAGTACGTCGATGTCGCCGTGTTCCCGGAAGGTGTGGCCCACGGCGAGTTCGACCGCGTATCCGCCCGCGATCCACCACGGGACGTGCAGTGGGGCGAAGAGGCGCGCGGCCTCTTCGAGCGGGGGCGGGTCCCAGGGGCCCCAGGGGGTTTCCGTACGCATCGGCTGTCGGCTCTCCTCCGGGGCCGCCCGCCCCTCCACTCCTCCGGGGGCCGCTCGCCCCTCTTCTTCTTCCCGTACCGCCCGGCGCGAGGTCAGTCCGTCGTCAGCAGATGCCGGTAGCTGTCCGGATGGTCCCGCAGATAGGTGGCGAGGTTCGTCGCCGGATGTCCGGTGAGGTTCGGTACGGCGTCGGAGACGGTGGACATCTCGCCGGTGGCGATGGCCTCGTACGACGTCACCCAGCCGGCCACCTCCCAGTCCTGCGCACCGTAGTGCGCCCGTGAGGCGTAGGCCTCCTCGCGGGTCTCCGGTACGTAGGTGATGGTCCGTCCGGCGGCCCTGCCGAGCTCCTCGGCCGCTTCGGCGAGGGTGAACGCCTCGGGGCCCGTGAGGTCGTAGGTGACCCCGTCGTGGCGTGTGCCGTCGGGCTCGGTGTCGGCCAGCAGCACGGCGGTCGCGGCGTCCGCGATGTCGTCGTGGGCCACCGCCGCCACCCGGCCGTCGCCGCCCGGACCCCGCAGCACCCCGTCGGCGCCGGTCATCGCCGGGATCGCGGCGAGGTACAGGCTGTCGCGCAGGAAGGTGTAGCGGACCTCGGCGACCCGGATGTGCGCCTCGGTGTGCCAGTGGTCCCGGGCGAAGGTGAACGTGGCTTCCGGTGCGGCTCCGAGGAAGGAGACGTACACGATCCGTTCGACGCCCGCGGCGACCGCCGCGTCCACGGCCGTCGTGTGCTCGCGCACCCGGTCGGCGCTCTCGTGCGCCGAGACGAGAAAGAGGGTGTGCGCCCCGGCGAGCGCGCGGCGCATGGCCTCCCCGTCGCCGTAGGGGGCGGGCGGCGCGGCGACGGCGCCGGGCAGTTCCGGCAGCCGGGACGGGTCGCGGCCCAGGAGCCGCACGGGCACTCCGGCGCGCGCGAGCCGCCGGGCGACGCGGCCGCCGACCGCGCCGCCGGCGCCGGTGACGGCGACGATCGGGGCACCCGGGCCCACGGGGCCTGTGTGGTCTGTGTGGTCTGTGGGAGGTACGGGGTTCATGTGGGGTCGCCTTCCTTGCGCGGCCAGGGGAGCACCTCCACGACCGCGTCCACCGGGACGGGTCCGTAGATGTGCGGGAACTCCTCGCCGCCGATCTCGACGGACTCGTACCGTACGGGTGCCGGGAGCCGGGCGGGATCGATGACGAGGACCACCAGGTCCTGGTCACCCGCCCCGGCCCGGCTGCCGGCGCCGTACACCCTCTCGGCCACGCCGTCGAGCTGGTGCGGCAGCGAGCAGTGGATGAAGCCCTCTTCGTGCAGGGTGCGGCCGCGGGTGGACATCTCGTACGTCCCGATCCCGCGGGCCGCCTCCCACAAGGGGCCTTCGGTGAGGTGCAGCAGCAGTTCGGCCATGGGCCAAAGCTAGCCGCGTCGACGCGTCCTGCGGGCCATCAGCGTGGCCGCCGATCCGGCGACGAGCAGAACTGCGGCGATACCACCGAGAATCCATTCACCTCCGTTGGAACCGGTGTTCGGGAGCGAGCCCCCCTGGCCGGAGTGGTCCGGCCACTCGGAGCCGGGGTGGTGCGGCCAGGAGTGGCTCGGGGTGGGTTTCGGTCCGGGTGCCGTGTGCGAGGGGGTCGGGGCGGTGGTTTTCGTCTCCGACGGGGTCGGGGCGGGCGACTCCGTCTCCGACGGGGTCGGCGTGGGCGTGGGCGACTCCGTGGGCGTGGGCGTGGGCGACGGCTCCTCGCCGCAGGCCGGCAGGTCTCCGTCGAAGGGATAGGCGTGCAGTTCCTGGCCGCCCGACTGCCCCTCGGAGGTATGGGTCAGCGAACCGGCGGTGTAGAAGCGGCCGTTGGTGCCGCTCATCGCGAGCGTCGTCGTGCCCGACCGGTTGCCGGCCAGCACGCTGCCCTGGAACTGGCCGGTGCCCTTCAGACCGATCTCGGTGGCGTCCGGGAAGTTCCACATCAGGCGTTCACGGAGCCCGGCCCGGGGCAGCGAGCCCATCAGCGTGCTGATGGTGCGGCTGCTGCCGTAGACGTTGACCAGCACCGTTGCGCCGTCCGGAATGCCGTCGAACGTGATGCCCTGCTGGCCGCCCTGGGCGGTCGTCACATCGGCGTCCAGGGCGAAGACCTGGATCGCGGAGCTGCCGTCACCGGTGAAGACGGTCGCGGAGCCGTTGTTCCGCACGGTTCCCGTGGCGGGGCGGCGGTGGTCCTTGCCGTCGTCGTACGCATAGCAGTGGCTGGCCTCGGTCAGCCGGTCGCGCAGCGCGGTGTACGGCGCCGTGGCGTCGGGATCCCTGACCGCGACCGGGATCACCCTCCCGCTGAGATTCTGCGCGTACTTCACCGCACCGTGGTTCAGGCCCTCTTCGGCGAGCAGCCGCTGTCCGCTCGCGACGGTCAGATCGCCGCCCACGGTCAGGTAGTCGGAGCCGTTGGGCGGCGGTACCCGGGAGCCCACTCCCGCGACACCGACGTTGTAGATCTGCGAGGCGCCCTCGCGCTTGTCCATGTCGAACTCTCCGAGGGTGACGATCTTCCCCTCGGCCTCGGCGGCCGCCTCCCGGACCAGGAAGTCACCGCCCACGAAGATATTGATGTTGCTGTCGTGATGGGTGACGGGCCCGTTGCCCGGGTCGGGCCATGTCGTCGGGCAGTCGCTGCCCAGACACGGGCCGAGCCCGCCGGGCAGCGGGTCGGCGACAGCGGTGGACGCGAGCGTGCCCACCATTGCCGCAGCCGCCGCCACGGCCACCGCCGCCCGGATACCTTTGCCGCGTCTACGCGCACATGTTGCCATAAAAGCAAATATGCAGGTTTGGCGAACAAATGACCGGAATGCCACGCCGTTGGGTGACCTTCCGCCCGGATACCCCGATCACGGCGGTGACTGATGACGGCGATGCCCGATCACGGCGGTGCGCGATGACCGCCGTGCCCCATCACGGCGGTGACCGATGACCGCCGCGCCCCATCACGGCCGGTGCCGGAGGCCGCGTCGGGGCACGTCCTGCGCGCGGGTGTGTAAGCGCGCGTCAGGCCGTCTGCGCCAGCAGTGCGGCCTCCACTCGCGGGTCCAGACCGACCGCGGGGCGGTCCGGCCGCTGCGGGGCCGCGCCGTCCAGCCCTTCCAGCCATTTCCAGGTGTCGGCGACCGTCTCCTCGACCGGCCGGCAGCGCAGACCGGCCGCATGCGCCTTGCGGACATCGCCCCGGCACAGGGTGTCGTGCAGCTCACCCGGCGGCAGCCAGACCGGCAGATCGCTCCAGGGCTCCACACCCGCCGCGAGGATGGTCTCCGCGGGGATCCAGCGGAGTTCCGCACCGGAGCCGGTGGCTCGTACGCAGGCTTCCAGCAACTGCCCCATGGTGGCGTGGCCGGGGTGGCTGACCAGGTTGTACGGCCCGTGCAGACCGCCGCGTCCCGCGTCCAGGAGCCAGTTCGCGAGGTCGCGGGCGTCGATGTACTGGAGCATCAGGTCGGGTGTGCCCGGCGCCAGTACCGGGCCGCCGCGGGCGATCCGCAGCAGCCACCAGGGCAGCCTGCCGATGTTCTCCCAGGGGCCCAGGATCAGTCCCGCACGGGCCAGCAGGGCCCGGTCGCCGAAGGCGTCGAGTGCGGCCAGTTCTCCGCCGCGCTTGGCGAGGGGGTACGGGACGTCGCCACCGGCGTCGGGCGAGGCACCCGCCACCAGCGGACCGCCCTCGGGCAGACCGGCCGGAGCCGGGTTGTCGTAGACGGACCGGCTGGAGACGTACACGTACCGCCCGGCCCGGTCGGCCAGCAGACGGGCCACGTCCCGTACGGCCGAGGGGGCACCGCTCCAGGTGTCGACGACCAGGTCCCAGGTCCGCGCGCCCGCGCGGCCTCCGGCGGTCGCGGCCAGCGCGGCGAGGCCGTCGCCGGTGGTGCGGTCGCCGAGGAGTTCCGTCACGCCCGGCGGAGGTGCGTGACGGCCCCGGTGGAACACGGTGACCTCCCAGCCGCGCGCGAGCGCCGCCTCGGTGACCGCGCGACCGACGAATTCCGTACCGCCCAGCATCAGAAGTCTCATGACACCGACTCTGCCCGCCGGACGGCCGGGCGGACACCGATCCTCGCTCTCGGCGCAATCGGGGACCGCCCCTTCACGGTGTACGGGCGAGCGGGCTGCGGTTGCGCAGCAGCCACTGGTGGTACCCGGACGCCCGCTGGGCCGCCTCCCGGTAGGCGGCCTCCAGTTCCCCGTACACCGTCGCCGTGTCGGCGCCCGGCCGGGACACCAGCAGCAGCCGTACGGCGAGGGGGTCGTCGCGCAGCGGCCGGATCGCCATGTCGTCGCGCGGCCCGGAAGTGGGCTGGCAGGGGGCGACCGCCTCGCCGAGCACGACGAGGGACGCGGCGGTGAGGTAGTCGCCGTGCAGGACGGTCGGTGCGAGCCCGGCCTCGCCGAACACCCGGCGCAGCCCGTCCCATTCGCCGTCCACCGTGGGGTCGACCATCCACCGGTCGGCGGCCAGGTCCTCAAGGTCGACCACCGGCCGGGCGGCGGCCGGATGGTCCCGGGCCATGGAGATGAACTGCGGTTCCCGGTCCAGGAGTACGCGCTGCGCCAGGCCCTCCGGGACGGCCAGCGGACAGCCCTCGACCTCGTGCACGAACGCGACGTCGAGCCCGCCCGCCTCGACCGTACGCAGCAGTGCGCGGGCCGACACGTCGACCCGCAGCGAGATGTCCGTGTCGGGCAGCCGGAGCCGCAGCCTGCGCAGCCAGCTGCCGATGACCCGGCTGGCGGTGGAACCGATGCGCAGCCGGGGGCCGGAGGCGCGGACCGCGTCGGCCTCCGCCTTCGCGTCGCTGACCAGGGCGGCCATGCCGTCGACCAGGGGGCGGGCCCGGTCGAGGACGGTGCGGCCCAGCAACGTCGGGCGGCAGCCGGTCCGTTCGCGGCAGAACAATTCGGCGCCCAGGGCGTTCTCGATCCGCCGCAGCTGGGTGGTCAGGGAGGGCTGGCTCACGCCCAGCTTGCGGGCGGCTCGGTGCAGGCTGCCTGTGTCGGCGATGGCGCACAGCGCCCTGAGGTGCCTCACCTCAAGCTCCATGCCGTCGAGCGTAGGACGGCGCGAGGCCGTCGCACCAGACGCCACAACCCCATCAAAGCCCGTTAATTCACCGGGAGTTGACGCAGAAGCCGAGCACCGTACCGGCGGTGGCGATAGGGCGGTGCTATCGCCGGTTGACATCATCCGCCGCGGCTTCCACTCCCCGACACTCTCTCCGTACCGCACCCCGTCCGAGTCCGATGACCGGACGGGTTCATCGGACAGGCAATCGGTAGGAGAACCCCCCATGAGACACCCCAGGACCGTCATGTCGGCCGTGGTCGGCCTCGGCTTCGGACTCGCGGCCGCGCTGGGCACCGCACCCGCCATCGCCTCCTCGCCCGCACCCGCACCCGCACCCGCGGCTACCCAGGTGGGCTACACGTCCCACTCCGGTTCGCACGAGAGCGCCGCCGCCAACAAGGCGTTCTTCGAGGCGGTCGCCAAGTCCGTCGCCGAAAAGCGGGCGGCGAACCCCGGCGCCCAGTCGGTCACCATCGTCTACAGCACCGCCAACGCACCGAGCTTCCGCACCCAGATAGCCAACAGTGCGCAGATCTGGAACAGCTCGGTCTCCAACGTCCGGCTGCAGGAAGGCTCGAACGCCGACTTCACCTACTACGAGGGCAACGACCCGAGCGGGTCGTACGCCAGCACCGACGGGCACGGCAACGGGTACATCTTCCTCGACTACGCGCAGAACCAGCAGTACGACTCGACCCGCGTCACCGCTCACGAGACGGGTCACGTGCTCGGCCTTCCGGACCACTACTCCGGCCCGTGCAGCGAGCTGATGTCCGGGGGCGGCCCCGGCCCGTCATGCACCAACCGGTATCCCAACGCGAGCGAGCGCAGCCAGGTGAACTACCTGTGGCAGAACGGCTTCGCGGCCGCGCTCGCACGCAGCGCCTCCTGACCGCGGCCTCCCTGCTCAGCGGCAACGGGGCCACCTCGTAGGACGGGGTGGCCCCCTCGGCGTCCCCGGCCGGTGAGGGCGTCGGCGATCCCGGCCCCGGGCGCCGCGCCGGGGCCGGGAGGCCGGCAGGTGAACGCACGCCGGGCCGGGAGGCCGCCGGATCCGGCAGCCGGACGAGGCGCCGCGCCGGGGCCGGTACGGCCCGCGCCGCCCTACGAACTGCCCAGCGCGGTGCGGACGAGGGCCAGCAGCTCCTCCTCCGTCATCCCCAACTCGCGTGCGTCGGCGACCACTTCGCGTACGCGTTCCAGCAGTCGGGCCCGGTGCGGGGACGCGCCGCCGGTGACGGCCGCGCCGCGCCCCCGGCGGAGTTCGATCAGCCCCTCCTCGCGGAGCTGCTGGTATCCGCGCAGCACCGTGTGGACGTTGACCCCCAAGGACTCGGCGAGCACCCGGGCGGCGGGCAGCCGCTCGCCCGGCGCCACCGTCCCTTCGGCGACGGCGCGGCGTACGGACGCCGCGATCTGATCACCGAGCGGCACGGTGGAGGTGGGATCGACCCGGAAGAGCATGGTCAGTGCCCCGCCCGTCGCCGGTCGATCAGGGTGTTGAGGAGTGCGGCCCCGGTCGCCGAGTCGTCGACCGTCACCGCGAAGTCCCGGCCGCCGACCAGCGTCGCCACGATTCCTTCGCCGGGACGGATCATGACACCGCTCCGTCCCGGGCGGATGCGGTAGCCCCAGCCCCCGTACTCCGCGATCGGGTTGATGTCCCGGCTGGTCGCCGTCTCGATCCGGTCCAGCGGCACCCTGACGCGCGGCCAGGGCAGCATGCCCGAGATGGTGATGCCGCGCCGGTCCACCACCACGTACGGCCGCGCGAAGCCGGCCATCAGCACACCGAGGAGCAGCAGCGGAATCGCGGCCGCCCAGCCCACGACGAACAGCAGCACCACCCCGCCGGCCATGCACGAGAGCGCGATCAGCGGCAGCCACCAGCTTCCGGCGCTGCGCGCCCATCCGGCGACCTCCCCGTCGGCGAGCGTGATCCGCGCGCCGTCCCCGGCGCTCAGGGGCGCGGCCGGCTCCTCCGGTACGGGGGCGAGCGCGGCCAGCACCAGACCCAGCCCTCCGGCGAGCGCGGCGACCCCCAGGGCGACGGCGAGCTGCCACATGGGCATCGACACGCCCTGGGCGTCCCCCCGCGCGTTCTCGACGGCGTCCACGTTGGCGAGCAGCATGGCGGCCATCACCCAGCCGAGGAACCCGGCGAAGGCGTAACCACAGGCCACCAGCCGGCGGTGGGGCCGCCCGTCGAACTTCCCCCGCACCACCATCAGGGTCCACAGCACACCGGTCACGACGAACAGCAGGACGTCGGCCACGGCGTGCCCCCTCTGGCCCATGTGTCCGTCCGCCCGGCCGTCGGCCCCGAAATGGCTGGCCAGCCGGTCCGGAAGCCGGTCACGGAAGGCCGCCAGCAGCGCCAGATCCAGGATGAGCGCGAGCAGGAACGGCAGGGCGACAAGGGTGGCCCTGCCCAGGTTCTTACGCTTCATGAAAACCTCCATTGTTTGCATGCTAGTAGAACAATGAAGGTGCGGCAAAGCCTTGACGGCATGCCGCTGCCCCGGCCCGGCTTCATCGGCATGCCGATTCCCGGCCGGGGCAGCGGCCGAACGCCGTCGCGGCCGGACGTTGCCACCTGGCCGTAAGGCGCCACCTGGCCGTACGTTGCCGACGCCCCGCTTTCCGGCGGGGCCGGACGCGGACCGCCCTCGCCGTGGCGAGAGACAGTCCGACGAGCAGTTGGAGGGCGGCGAGCACGAGCA
The DNA here is from genome assembly GCF_042887155.1 of Streptomyces sp. NPDC057963. Lineage (NCBI taxonomy): Bacteria > Bacillati > Actinomycetota > Actinomycetes > Kitasatosporales > Streptomycetaceae > Streptomyces > Streptomyces sp. NPDC057963. The sequence goes on along the minus strand of NZ_JBHVPX010000004.1, from coordinate 377,794 downwards.
GTACGGCGAGGGGCCGTGCCCACCCCCCGGTGGCGGAGTGCAGCAGCCCGATACCAAAGGGGCCGGCCGGCCGACAGACCGCCTTACGCCTTACGGCTGACCGCTGACCGCTGACCGCTGACCGCTGACTACTGACTACTGACCGGCAACGGGCCGGTCGGGCAGGGGAGTTCAGGCCGGTTCAGGCCAGTTCCAGTGGGAACGCACCTCGATGTCCCGTACCTGCGCCCCGGTCCGGGCGGGGTTCGTACTCGCGGCAGCTCCAGACCTCCTGGACGAATCCGGTACGCCGGTCCCACAGGTCCAGGAGGTCGCCCTCGCCGGCCGCCCCGCGGTAGGCGTCTTTGGCCCCCCGGAAGCAGGCCAGGCCGCCGGAGAGGCCGCGGCGGGGAGCCGGGAAGTAGTCCGAGAAGGCACAGGCGATGCAGGTCTGGAGACGCACCCCGGGCGGCAGGACGCGCTGGATCGTGGCGAGCGCGGACGCGAAGTCGGTCTCGGCGCGGTGGGATCCGTACGCGGCCCCGCCGAACTGCAGCTCCAGGTAGAGATACGGATCGGGGTTGCGCAGCGACAACAGGCAGCTGAGCGTGGCCTGATGAACGGCTCCGTCCCAGACGACCGGGAGCGGCAGGTCCCATTCCAGGACGCAGTCGCCCAGCACACCGTCCACCAGGGCGAACAGGCCGTCGGCCGGTGGTGTGCCGGCCACCGGGGCGAGGCCGTCGAAGCTTTCGCCCTCGAAGTCGATGCCCCTGATCCGGAGGCGGAGTTGCTGTCCGTCGGTGGTGAGGACGACGGCGTCGGAACCCTGTCGGTCCCGGTACCACCCTGCCCATGACTCATCTGTCATGGGCAGGGACTGTAGCCCGTGCCCATGACAGCCGCTCTGTCGCCCTCCTTTTCGCCTCACGGGCCCGGTGACCTCGGCACCTTGCGCTGTCCTCCTCGCTCCGTCGCGCTTTCTCCGTTCGCCTCTCTCCGCCCCCTTCACCGCCCTCGACGCTCCCGGTTCCCTGCACCCGGCTCCCGGCACCCGGCACCCCTGTCCGCGCCCCTCCGGTGCCACTGCCCGTACTGCGCTCTCCCCGCCGGGCTCAGTGCGTACGGCGCGTGACGAACTCCGCCAGGGTCAGGAGGTCGCCCGCCGCGGCCAGGTCGGGGATCGCCCGCGACAGGTGGTGGACGGCGCGTGACATCCGGTCCGCCGCACCGATCTGCGCCCAGTCCCGGCCACCGGCCCGGTCGACGGCGTCGGTGGCACGGCTCACCTCACCGGGGGTGTTCATCGGTCCCCGGTAGAGCGCGGCGAGTTCGGATGCCGCCGGGGTGCCGGAGGTCAGTGCGGCGACCACGGGCAGGGACTTCTTGTGGGCGGCGAGATCCGCCCCGACCGGCTTCCCGGTCTGCGCCGGATCCCCCCAGATGCCGATCAGATCGTCGATGAGCTGGAAGGCGAGGCCCGCCTCCCGGCCGAATCCGTCCATCGCGCCGACCACCCGCTCCCCCGCGCCGGCGTACAGCGCCCCGAGCGCGCAGGCGCAGCCGAGCAGGGCGCCCGTCTTGGCGGTGGCCATGGTCAGGCACTCGTCGAGCGAGACCTCGCCCGGATCGCGGTCCTCGAAGGCGCAGTCGGCCTGCTGGCCGGCGCAGAGCTCGATGACACAGGTCGAGAGCCGTGCCGAGGCGCTGGCCGAGGCCGGGCCGCTGTCCTCGGCCAGCAGGCGCTGGGCGAGGGCGAGCATGGCGTCGCCGGCGATGACCGCGTCGGGGATGCCGAAGACCGCCCAGGCCGTGGGCCGGTGGCGACGGGTCCGGTCCTCGTCGATGACGTCGTCGTGCAGCAGGGTGAAGTTGTGGACCAGCTCCACGGCGACGGCCGCCCGTACCGCCCGTTGCGGGTCGCCGCCCAGGGCTCGGGCGGCGGCGAGAACGAGGGCGGGCCTGATCGCCTTGCCCGCCTGTCCGGACACTGGTGTGCCGTCGGCCTGCTGCCAGCCGAAGTGGTACATCGCGACGCGGCGGATCGATCCGGGCAAGGAGTCGACGGCGGCGCGCAGTTCGGGGTCGACGAGGGTCCGGGTCTGCTCCAGGAGGGCCGGGGCCTCTTGAGCCGGGGGCATGAGCGCGGCCGGGTCGTCGTTCCCGGGCGCGCGGGGTGTGGGTGGTTGGAGTGCGTGCTGAGTCTTCACTGGGACGTCCTCCCGGGACCGCCCCGGGCACGGCTGCCCGGTGGCGGGGGTTGACGGGGGCCGGACCCTGCCGTCCGGGCCCCCGAGCGGCTACCGCCAGCGGCTGACCTCGACGTTTTCCAGTACGCCCAGGGCGTCCGGTACGAGGATGGCCGCGGAGTAGTAGGCCGTCACCAGGTAGGAGATGATCGCCTGCTCGTCGATGCCCATGAAACGCACCGACAGACTGGGCTCGATCTCGTCGGGGATGCCGGTCTGCTGGAGTCCGACGACGCCCTGCTCGGCCTCACCCGTCCTCATGCAGATGATCGACGTGGTCCGGGCGTCGGTGACGGGGATCTTGTTGGACGGGAAGATCGGTACGCCCCGCCAGGCCGGCACGTGGTGCCCGCCGACGTCCACGCTCTCCGGCACCAGACCGCGCTTGTTGCATTCACGGCCGAACGCGGCGATGGCCCGCGGGTGGGCGAGGAAGAGCTTGGAGCCCCGGCGGCGGGAGAGCAGTTCGTCCATGTCGTCGGGGCTGGGCACACCGTCGTGCGGCTGGAGGCGCTGCCCGTAGTCGCAGTTGTTGAGCAGGCCGAACTCCCGGTTGTTGATCAGCTCGTGCTCCTGGCGCTCGCGCAGCGCCTCGACCGTGAGCCGCAACTGCTGCTCGGTCTGGTTCATCGGCTGGTTGTAGAGGTCGGCGACCCTGCTGTGGACCTTCAGCACGGTCTGGGCGACGCTCAGTTCGTACTCGCGCGGCGCCGCCTCGTAGTCGACGTACGTGTGCGGGACGACGGCCTCGCCGACATGACCGGCGGAGAGGTCGATCTCCGCCTCGCCGTACTTGTTGGTGCGCTGCTGCGGAACGTTGAGCAGCCCGGCGAGGTGGAGGCGGAGGGAATCCGCGCGCTCGGCGAGATTCAGCACATCGGCCCGGCTCAGCGTCAGCACCGTGCAGGCCGTGACGGCGCGGGCCGTGTACTCCCAGACCGCGTCGCCGTCGATCAGGGCGTGGTCGCCGAAGTAGGCCCCGTCCGCGTGGACCCCGAGCACCGTCTCGTCCCCGTAGGGGCCGGTGCCGACCTTCTCGACCCTGCCGTGCGCCAGCAGGAAGACGCGGTCCGCCGCGTCCCCGGTGGAGGCCAGCAACTGGCCGGCCGCGATGTCGCGCTGCTCGCACCGCCGGGCCAGCTCACCGAGCACCTCCTCGTCGCCGAACTCCCGCAGGGCGGGGAGCTCTCCGAGCTCGGCGGGGATGACCGAGACCCGGTCGCCCGTCTGCACGAAGGTCACCCGGCCGTCCCCCACCGAGTAGCTCAGCCTGCGGTTCACCCGGTACGTGCCGCCCTGCACCTGCACCCACGGCAGCATCTTCAGCAGCCACCGTGAGGTGATTTCCTGCATCTGCGGAGCGGACTTGGTGGTCGTCGCGAGGTTCCGCGCCGCTGCCGTGCCCAGACTCTGCTGCGGCGGCACCGGTGCGTTCTGAACCTCTTCACCAACGGACATCTGACGCCCTCTCGATCATTCATTGGTTGACCTGTGCGAAGAAGCCTTTCAGCACGGAGAGTCGGCGCACCATTACACAAATGAGTGTGATTAATCGGGCTTTGGGCTGGGCACGACGCTCGGCAATGTCCACGGGGGCCATTAAGTTGCATCTCCGATGCAACTTATCTAACGTGACCACCATGCGGCTGACGAGATTCACCGACGTGGCGCTGCGCGTACTGATGCGCCTCGCCGTCGTGGAGAACGAGGACCCGCCGACCACCCGGGAGGTGGCGGCGACCATGCAGGTGCCGTACACCCACACCGCGAAGGTGGTCGCCAAGCTCCAGCACCTCGGCCTCATCGAGGCACGCCGGGGCCGCGGCGGCGGGCTCAGCCTCACCGGAGCGGGCCGGTCCGCCTCGATCGGCGGACTCGTCCGGGAGCTGGAGGGGCCCGGCGACGTCGTCGAGTGCGAGGGCGCCACCCCCTGCCCCCTCCGCTCGGCCTGCCGGCTGCGCGGCGCCCTGCGCCGGGCCGAGGAGTCCTTCTACGCGACACTCGACCCGATCACGGTCGCCGAACTCGTCGCCTCCCCCACCGGACCGCTGCTGATCGGCATCAGCAGGGGCCGCCCGGCCCCCGACTGAGGCCGGACCGCCCCCGCCGACACCCCTCCACGCCCGCACTCGCACCCACACCACCGTTCGCACCGCACCACGGGTGCCCTCACCCGGTTTCACGCTGCCCAAAAATACGAATCTCAGATTCCAATTCAAGAGTCAGGAGTCACCGATGCTCTCCGAGTCGTCGACCGCCACCGTCCGTGCCACCCTCCCCGCCGTGGGAGCGGCCATCGGAGACATCGCCGATCTCTTCTACCGCAAGCTCTTCGACGCCCACCCCGAGCTGCTGCGCGACCTCTTCAACCGCGGCAACCAGGCGTCCGGCGCCCAGCGCCAGGCCCTCGCGGGCTCCATCGCCGCCTTCGCGACCCAACTGGTCGAGCACCCGGACACCCGCCCCGACGTGATGCTCGGCCGGATCGCCCACAAGCACGCCTCCCTGGGCGTCACCGCCGCGCAGTACGACATCGTGCACACCCATCTGTTCGCCGCCATCGCCGAAGTGCTCGGCGACGCGGTCACCCCGGAGGTCGCCGCCGCCTGGGACGAGGTCTACTGGCTGATGGCGGGCGCCCTGATCTCGATCGAGGAGCGGCTGTACGCACAGCAGGGCGTCATCGCGGGCGACGTGTGGCGCGAGTGGGAGGTGGCCGCCCGGATCGAGGAGACGGCCGATGTCGCCACCTTCCAGCTCCGCCCGGCGGACGGCGCGCCCGCCCCCGCCTTCCGCCCCGGCCAGTACGTCTCCGTGCAGGTGGAACTCCCCGACGGCGCCCGCCAGATACGCCAGTACAGCCTCTCCGGCGCCCCCGGCTCGCCGCTGCGCTCGATCACCGTCAAGCGGGTGCACGGCGGCGGCTCGCCCGACGGCGAGGTCTCCCGCCATCTGCACACCGAGGTCGGGGCCGGCGACCGGCTGCGGGTCTCCGCCCCGTACGGCGACCTCGTGCTCGACTCCGCCGATGCCCCGCTCCTGCTCGCCTCCGCGGGCATCGGCTGCACCCCGATGCTCTCGATGCTGGAGCACCTCGCGGCGACGGGACACCGCGCCCCGGTCACCGTCGTGCACGGCGACCGCTCCCCCGCCACCCACGCGATGCGCACCGACCACACCCTGCTCACCGGCAAACTCGCCGACGCCACCGCCCACTTCTGGTACGAGGACCCGGAGCCCGGCCACCCCGCCGACCGCACCGGACAGGTCGACCTGAGCGCCCTCGCGGTCGCCCCCGGCACCCACGCCTACCTCTGCGGCCCGCTGCCCTTCATGCGTGCGGTACGTACCCAGCTGCTGGCCAAGGGCGTCCCCGCGGCCGACATCCACTACGAGGTGTTCGGCCCCGACCTCTGGCTCGCGCAGGACTGAAACCGGCCAACGGCGCGGTGATCCACCACACGGCCCCGAGGGCACCACGTCCACCGTCCGCATCTGCCGCGACGGCCACCCGAAGGTGCCCGGCCCGCTGTGCCACGGGGTGATCGCCAAGGACGGCACGGTCCACCCGGTCGGCCACGGCAGGGCCGACCACGCCGGACTCGGCGACGACGGCGTACTGCGCGCCGTCGTCGCCGAGAAGCGCCTCCCGTCCGACAACGAGGCCGACACCGGCGGAAGCAGGCGCTTCCACGGCTTCGCGTGCGAGAACCTCGGGGACGGCGAGGACCCCTGCCCGAAATGACCCGCATCCACCCCTCCCCTCCACGGCCGGGTACGGCACGACGACAATGGCGGCATGTCTTCCGAAGTACTCGACCTCTCCCGCCTGCGGCCGGTGCTCCCCTCACCCCTGCGTCCGGCCGAGGACGACCGCTTCGCACGCCACGGCGTACGGCTGCTGCTCAAGCGCGACGATCTGATCCACCCCGACCTCCCGGGCAACAAATGGCGCAAGCTCGCCCCCAACCTGCGGGCCGCTGCCGGGCGCACCGTGCTGACCTTCGGCGGCGCCTACTCCAACCATCTGCGGGCCACGGCCGCCGCCGGGCGGCTGCTCGGGTTCCCCACGGTCGGGGTCGTACGCGGTGACGAACTGGCCGGCCGCCCGCTCAACCCCTCGCTCGCGCAGTGCGCCGCCGATGGCATGACCCTGCACTTCGTGGACCGTGCGACGTACCGCGCGAAGGCCGATCCCGAGGTCCTGGCGGGGTTGCTGAGCGCCTTCGGGGAGTGCTGCGTCGTCCCGGAGGGCGGCAGCAACGCCCTGGCCGCACAGGGCTGTACGGAGCTGGGCCACGAGTTGCGCGGGCGGGCCGACGTGGTCGCGGTGGCCTGCGGTACCGGTGGCACACTCGCCGGGCTCGCCGCCGGCCTCGCACCGGGGCAGCGCGCCCTCGGCATCCCGGTGCTGCGCGGCGGCTTCCTCGGCGACGCGGTTCGGGAACTGCAGCAGGAGGCGTTCGGCGGGCCTGCCGGATCGTGGTCCCTGGACGAGCGCTTCCACTTCGGCGGCTACGCCCGTACGCCCGCGCGGTTGCACGCCTTCGCGGACGACTTCGAGCAGCGGCACGGGCTGCCCGTCGAGCGGCTCTACGTCGCCAAGCTGCTGTACGCGCTCACCGCGCTGGCAGAGGAGGGCGCGTTCCCGGCGGGAACCACGGTCGCGGCCGTGGTCACGGGCCGGCCCACGCCGTAGGCGGGAGGGCCGGCTCGCCGCACGTGCCTGCCTCACCGGGCCCGTCGTACCGACCCGCTTCCGTGTCCCAGGCACCGGCAGACGGGAGGGCTGCGGCATCAGCCACCGCACGACGCCCCGGCCCCTTCCGGTTCCGGCCCGTCCGGTCAGGGCGCGTCGGACTCCTCCCGGTAGGCCGCCGCCTCCTCCAGGTCGAGCCGTCTGAGCAGGGTGCGGAGCATCTCGTCGTCGATCCGCCGCTCGTCCCGCAGCCGTACGAAGACCTCGCGCTCGGCGTCGATCATCTCCCCGGCCAGGCGCCGGTACGTGTCGTCCGCCGACTCCCCGGTCACCGGATTGGCCGCGCCCAGCCGCTCCCACACGGCGTTGCGGCGGCGCTCCAGGACGGTGCGCAGCCGGTCGGTGAGCGGTCCCGGCAGCGAGTTGCGCGGGTCGTCGAGCAGCTCCCCCAGACGCGCCTCGGCCGCCGTGGACGCCTCGCTCTGCGCCTGCGCCTCGGCCAGCGTCTCCGCCGTCGTGTCGCGGCCGGGGAGCCTGAGGACGCGCACCAGCAGCGGCAGGCTGAGCCCCTGCACGACGAGGGTGCCGATGACGGTGGTGAAGGTCAGGAACAGCACCAGGTTGCGGGCCGGGAAGGCCGCTCCGGCGGTCGTGACCAACGGGATGGAGAAGGCGATGGCGAGCGAGACGACCCCGCGCATGCCGGCCCAGCCGACGATCAGCGGCCCCATCCAGGTCGTCTCCGTCTCGCGCTCCCTGATCCGCCGCGACAGCCAGCGGGGCAGATACGTCGCCGGATAGACCCAGATGAAGCGGACCACGACGACGGCGAGGAACACGGCGACCGCGTACCAGAGGGCGTCCGCCACCGCGTATGTGCCGAGCCCCTTGAGTACGAAGGGCAGCTGGAGCCCGATCAGCGCGAAGACCGCGGACTCCAGGATGAACGCGACCATCTTCCACACGGCCGCCTCCTGGAGCCGGGTCGCGAAGTCCACCTGCCAGGACCGGTGCCCCAGATAGAGCGCGACGACGACCACGGCGAGCACCCCGGAGGCATGCACGCGTTCGGCCGCCGCGTACGCCACGAAGGGAATCAGCAGCGACAGCGTGTTCTGGAGCAGGGCCTCCTTGAGGTGCGTACGGAGCCAGTGCAGCGGCACCATCAGCGCCAGGCCGACCACGACGCCGCCGACCGCGGCGAGGAGGAACTCACCGATCCCGGCGCCCCAGCTCATGCCCTCGCCGACGGCGGCGGCGAGCGCCACCTTGTAGGCGGTGATCGCGGTGGCGTCGTTCACCAGGGACTCACCTTGCAGGATCGTCGTGACGCGGCCGGGCAGCCCGACCCGGCGGGCGATCGCGGCGGCCGTGACCGCGTCCGGCGGGGCGACGACCGCGCCGAGCACCAGGGCGGCGGTGAGGGGCAGGTCGGGCACGAGGCGGTACGCCAGCCAGCCGACCGCGACGGTCGCGAACAGGACGTAACCGACGGAGAGCAGCGCGATGGGCCGGAGATTGGCCCGCAGATCGAGGTACGAGCTGTCCACAGCCGCCGTGTAGAGCAACGGAGGCAGTAGCAGCGGCAGCACGATGTGCGCGTCCAGGCTGTATGTCGGCACCCCCGGCAGATACGAGGCGACCAGCCCCGCCGCGACCAACAACAGGGGGGCCGGTACGGGGGTGCGGCGCGCGGCCCCCGCCACGGCCGCACTGGCAGCGACCAGTGCCACCAGCGGCAATGCGTCCATTTCACGGTCCTCGCATCCGTCGTAACCTGACAATCATGAGTGAATGTCCGCACGTGTCCGAACTGCCGCGCCCCGAGCCGGCCCCGCTGAGCGAGACCTGCCTCCGCTGCCTCGCGGCGGGGAGCCATCCGGTGCAGCTGCGGCTCTGTCTGGTCTGCGGCCATGTCGGCTGCTGCGATTCCTCTCCGCTGCAGCACTCCACCGCACACTTCGAGGAGACCGGCCATCCGGTGATGCGGAGCTTCGAGCCGGGCGAGAGCTGGCGCTGGTGCTTCGAGGACGGTTCGATCGTCTGACGTCTGGGTACGTCAAACCGGCGCCGGTTGTTCGTAATTGGCCGCCGCAGACCCCTACCCACCGTGTGTACTCATGGGCTTACCATGAGTGACAGTCATGGGTGGGGGCCCGGCGACACGGCATCATGGATCGCGATAGCGTCGCCGGGCCAGAACCGAAGACGTACCGCATGGCTCCGGGGCACCCTTCCCGGATCCTCGAAAGAGTTTGTGCCACCTTGGAGGTGAGGGTGTCCCAGATCGCAGGCGAGCCCGGGAATCAGGACTTCGTAGAGGTCCGGCTGCCCGCTGCGGGTGCCTACCTGTCGGTGCTGCGTACGGCCACGGCCGGTCTCGCAGCGCGCTTGGACTTCACCCTCGACGAGATCGAGGATCTTCGCATCGCGGTCGACGAGGCCTGCGCGATCCTGCTTCAGCAGGCCGTGCCGGGCTCCGTCCTCAGCTGCGTCTTCCGGCTCATCGAGGATTCCCTCGAGGTGACCGTGTCGGCGCCGACGACGGACGGCCGGGCACCGGAGCGCGACACCTTCGCCTGGACGGTGCTCTCGGCACTGGCCGGAAAGGTGGACTCCTCGGTGGCCGACGACCGCACGGTCAGCATCAGCCTGTACAAACAGCGCGGCGCGGGACCCGGGCCGGCGTGAGCAGCGGGAACGGGGACGGTCCTGTGCGGGACGAGACGATGCGACCAGGGGTGGTGCGCGCAGCAGGCATCCCGGAGCAGCAGGCCCTGCCCCATCCGGAGGACGGGGTGGACGGGCCTGCGCGCCGTACGGTCGCGGTGGAGCAGTCGCAGGCGGAGCGGGCGGGCCAGATGAGCGAGCACGGGCACCACGATCCACAGGACCGCAGCGGGGCGCGGGCGCTGTTCATCGAACTGCGCGGCCTTCCCGACGGGTCGGCCGAGAAGGCGGAGCTGCGCAATCGGCTGGTGCGGATGCATCTGCCGCTCGTGGAGCATCTCGCCCGCCGGTTCCGCAACCGCGGCGAGCCGCTGGACGACCTGACCCAGGTCGCCACGATCGGCCTGATCAAATCGGTCGACCGGTTCGACCCGGACCGCGGCGTCGAGTTCTCGACGTACGCGACCCCGACGGTCGTCGGCGAGATCAAGCGCCACTTCCGCGACAAGGGCTGGGCGGTCCGGGTGCCGCGCCGGCTCCAGGAGCTGCGCCTCTCGCTGACCACGGCCACCGCCGAGCTCTCCCAGCAGCACGGCCGCTCACCGACGGTGCACGAGCTCGCCGAGCGGCTGGGCATCTCCGAGGAAGAGGTCCTGGAGGGCCTGGAGTCGGCCAATGCGTACAGCACGCTCTCGCTGGACGTGCCGGACACGGACGACGAGTCCCCGGCGGTCGCGGACACGCTGGGTTCCGAGGACGAGGCGCTGGAGGGCGTCGAGTACCGGGAGTCGCTCAAGCCGCTGCTGGAGGACCTGCCGCCGCGCGAGAAGCGGATTCTGCTGCTGCGCTTCTTCGGCAACATGACCCAGTCGCAGATCGCGCAGGAGGTCGGCATCTCGCAGATGCACGTCTCGCGGCTGCTGGCCCGCACACTGGCGCAGCTGCGCGAGCGGCTGCTCGTCGAGGAGTAGCGCGAAGGACCGGTGCGGGCGCGCGGGACGGCGGGAGCGTCGAGGACCGCGCGCCCCGCGCGGGCGGGGCGGACGGGTTCGCGACCGCCTCACCCGGGCTCCCGGCTCAGGCCTCCGGCGTGGTGCCGGGTTCGGTGCCCGTCGCCGTGCCGGGGCGGCGGATGCCGAGTGCCTCGATCGTCGTCGGCCTGACCAGCTGGTAGAGCGCCGTCAGGACCACCGCGGCGAGGACGATCCCGGCCGGGATCAGCGCACCGTGGGACCGCAGCAGCGTCCAGGCCACCGGGAGCGCGATGATCTGTGTGATGAGCGCGGGACCGCGGCTCCAGCTGCGCCGCCGCAACAGGCCACGCGCGGCGATCAACGGGATCAGGCCGAGCGCGATCAGCGTGAGGCCGCCCATCTCCGCCTGCTGCGGGCTCTCGGGGCGTCCGAGCAGCCCCATGACCAGCATGTAGATCCCGCCGATGACGAGCGCCGCCCCCTCCAGGGCGGTGAGTCCGGCCACGAGGGTGATCCTGCTCGGCTTCGCCGGTTCGGCCGACGGCAGAGGCGACGACGACGGCGTGTTCTGCTGAGTACTCACCCTTGCAGGTTGGCATCCCGGCCCCGTGAAAGCGAAGCCGGGGTGAAAACGCGCCCGGTCCGTCACCGAGCGTAAAGGCTATGGGGCAGGACTTCAGAGCGATACCGCGCGGTAGGTAGTCTGGCCGTCATGCGCGCACTTCTCGTGGTCAATCCAGCTGCTACCACCACCAGTGCGCGGACGCGTGACGTGCTGATCCACGCGCTGGCCAGCGAGATGAAGCTGGAGGCCGTGACCACGGAGTACCGGGGCCACGCCCGGGACCTGGGGCGGCAGGCCGCGGACGCCGACGACATCGACCTCGTGGTCGCCCTGGGCGGCGACGGCACGGTCAACGAGGTGGTCAACGGCCTCCTCCACAACGGCCCCGACCTGGACAGCCTGCCGAGCCTCGCGGTGGTTCCCGGCGGCTCCACCAATGTCTTCGCGCGCGCCCTGGGCCTGCCCAACGACGCGGTGGAGGCGACCGGCGCGATCCTGGACGCACTCGCCAACCGCACCGAACGTACGGTCGGTCTCGGACTGGCGGCCGGCACCCCCGGCACCGAGGACGAGTCGGTTCCGGAGCGCTGGTTCACTTTCTGCGCCGGACTCGGATTCGACGCGGGCGTGGTCGGCCGAGTCGAACAGCAGCGCGAACGCGGTAAGCGCTCGACGCACGCCCTGTATGTACGCCAGGTGGTCCGGCAGTTTCTGGAGGAGCCGCACCGCAGGCACGGTGTGATGACCCTGGAGACCCCGGGGCAGGATCCGGTCACCGACCTCGCGCTTTCCATAATCTCCAACACGGCCCCCTGGACCTACCTGGGAAATCGCCCCATGTACGCGTCCCCGAAGGCCACCTTCGACACCGGTCTGGACGTGCTCGGACTGAAGCGGCTGTCCACTTCGGCGGTCGCCCGTTACGGCACCCAGCTGCTCACTTCGAGTCCCGAGAAGGGGCCTCGCGGCAAGCACGCCGTTTCACTTCACGACCTCACGGACTTCACCTTGCATTCAAAGGCACCACTGCCTTTCCAGATGGATGGCGACCATCTGGGAGTGCGCACCAGTGTGACGTTCACAGGCGTACGCCGTGCACTGCGTGTGATTGTGTGAGTGGAAGGGACCAAAGTCCTTTAACTCGAACGTTTGGGCTGGACTCCACCCCATAGAAGTACGGCTGTGACCTAGTCGACACCGAGGAATCAAAAAAAACTTTCCAGAAGGGGTTGTATCCGCCGCTGAGGTTTGCGAATCTCTACATGGCGATCGGGACGGCGCAACAACAGCCTCCACTGAGAGCCAGAACCCCTCCTCACCACACAGGACCACAACCAGTTCATCTGGGCGTCGGCCCGTCACCTGCGGGGGGATTCGTGAAAGCGTTCACATTCACAAGCACCAGTATGTAATACCAAGGAGAGGTAGCAGCCATGGACTGGCGTCACAACGCCGTTTGTCGTGAGGAAGACCCCGAGCTGTTCTTCCCCATCGGCAACACCGGTCCTGCGCTGCTGCAGATCGAGGAAGCCAAGGCCGTCTGCCGCCGCTGCCCCGTCATGGAGCAGTGCCTGCAGTGGGCGCTCGAGTCCGGCCAGGACTCCGGCGTCTGGGGTGGCCTCAGCGAGGACGAGCGCCGCGCAATGAAGCGCCGTGCAGCTCGCAACCGGGCGCGTAACGCCAGCGCCTGATCCGACGCCACCGCTACGAGCCTCAGCCAGGCGGCGCGTACAGAGCGTACGCACAACCCCGCCCCCCGAGTCGCAGCGCGCAGTACCCCCGAAGCGCACGCTTGAACAGTGAGCCCGGACCGTGATCACGGTCCGGGCTCACTGCTGTGCTCGTTCCGGCCGGCGGCCGGCCGCCGGGGCTACTTCGCGGTGCGGACCGGGATGTCGAGGACGACCCGGGTGCCTCGCTCGGGGGCCGGGACCATCCCGAAGGCTCCGCTCAACTCGCCCTCCACCAGCGTTCGCACGATCTGGAGCCCCAGATTGCCGGCGCGCTGCGGGTCGAAACCCTCGGGCAGACCACAGCCGTCGTCCTGAACGGTGATCAGCAGCCGCGCTTCGGCGGAGGAGCCACCGCGTACCGCCGACACCTCCACCGTGCCGGACTCGGCGAGGGTGAAGGCGTGTTCCAGGGCGTTCTGCAGGACTTCGGTGAGCACCATCGCCAGCGGTGTGGCCACTTCGGCATCGAGTATGCCGAAGCGGCCCGTGCGCCGGCAGGTGACCTTGCCCGGGGAGATCTCGGCGACCATCGCGATGACCCGGTCGGCGATCTCGTCGAACTCCACCCGCTCGTCCAGATTCTGGGACAGCGTCTCATGAACGATGGCGATCGAACCGACGCGCCGCACCGCCTCGTTGAGCGCCTCACGGCCCTGCTCCGAGTCCATCCGGCGGGCCTGGAGCCGCAACAGGGCGGCGACGGTCTGGAGGTTGTTCTTCACCCGGTGGTGGATCTCCCGGATGGTGGCATCCTTGGTGATCAACTCCCGCTCGCGGCGGCGCAGTTCCGTGACGTCCCGGAGGAGGACCAGGGAGCCGATCCGGACCCCCTTGGGCTTGAGCGGGATCGCCCGGAGCTGGATCACCCCGCCCGCGCACTCGACCTCGAACTCGCGGGGCGCGTAGCCGCTGGCGAGTTTGACCAGTGCCTCGTCGACCGGGCCGCGGGAGGGGGCCAGTTCGGCGGTGATCCCGCCGAGGTGCTGGCCGACCAGATCGGAGGCGAGGCCGAGACGGTGGTACGCGGAGAGGCCGTTGGGGCTGGCGTACTGGACGACTCCGTCGGCGTCGAGCCTGATCAGCCCGTCGCCGACGCGCGGCGACGCGTCCATGTCGACCTGCTGGCCGGGGAACGGGAAGGACCCGGCGGCGATCATCTGGGCCAGGTCGGAGGCCGACTGGAGGTAGGTGAGTTCCAGCCGGGACGGCGTCCGTACGGTCAGGAGGTTGGTGTTGCGGGCGATGACGCCGAGGACCCGGCCCTCACGGCGTACGGGGATGGACTCGACCCGGACCGGGACCTCCTCGCGCCACTCCGGGTCGCCCTCGCGCACGATCCGGCCCTCGTCCAGTGCCGCGTCCAGCAGCGGGCGCCGGCCGCGCGGCACCAGGTGCCCGACCATGTCGTCCTGGTAGGAGGTGGGGCCGGTGTTGGGCCGCATCTGGGCCACGGAGACGTAGCGGGTGCCGTCGCGGGTGGGGACCCACAGCACGAGGTCGGCGAAGGAGAGGTCGGAGAGCAGCTGCCACTCCGACACCAGCAGATGCAGCCACTCCAGGTCGGTGTCACCGAGGGCTGTGTGCTGGCGGACGAGGTCGTTCATGGAGGGCACGTGTGCGAGCGTACCCGCGGACGGGTACGGGTTCCGAACCGAATGACCCGGCCGTACGTGCAAGGGGAAGGAGCCCCGGAAATTGCGGTGCTCCGACGGATGGACAGGGGTGAATGGTCTAGTCCACAATGCTCAAGACAGAGCTTCCGCTCTCCCCGCACAGGAGAGCGGATCGAGGTACCCGCGCTCTCTGCCCTGACCGCGCAGGTGCCTCTCCCCGGCCGGGGGCACCGCACACCGCCGGCCGAGCAACTCCGGGCTGCGGTGCCGGACGGGCCGAGGGTCCCGTCCCGGCGCCGCGGCCCGCGGGTGTTTCCGGGGGGCCGCGCCCTCGTGACCGGCGCGGTCGGCGGGTCTCGGCGACCTCGGCCGGTGCACGGGGAGCGTCCGGGTCCCGGCCGCGGGCGATCGCCACCTCGCACGTCGGCGTCCTGGGCGGCGAGAGCTCGGCGCTGTCCGGCGCACCACGGGCCGCAAGAAGGACGAAACGCGGTTTCCCCGCCGCGATCCCGGCGGCCACCTCGCGGATCCCGGGGACGCCCCGGCCGGTGACGCGGCGCAGCGCAGCGGGCTGTTCGGCCCTCTCACCGGCCGTGATCCGCCCCGGCTGCCCGCTCCCCCGGCGGAACAGGCGGCGAACATGCCGAGCGCCCCCAAGCGTGTTCTGGGGCGTCAGGAACGCCGCTCGCCCCCGTTGGCCACGGGGATCCGGACAGCCGCCTGCGAGGTGCGGCCGGGGCGGATGCGGGAGTCCGTGCCCGCGTTACCCGGTTCTGCTAGATTGGACCACGATTGGTCTATACCACATATTGATACGACTCCTCAGATCGGCAGGCCCCGCGTGGAAGTTGTCATCGTCCCGGACGCCAAGGCAGGCGGCGAACTCATCGCAGAGGCCATCGGCGCCCTGCTGAGCCGCAAGCCCGACGCCCTTCTCGGCGTTGCCACGGGCTCTACTCCGCTGCCCATCTACCAGGCGCTGGCGGCCAAGGTCCGCTCCGGCGCCGTGGACGCCTCACGCGCCCGCATCTGCCAGCTCGACGAGTACGTCGGGCTGCCGGCGGGCCACCCCGAGTCCTACCGCTCCGTGGTGCTGCGCGAGGTCGTCGAGCCGCTCGGCCTGTCCGAGGCGTCCTTCATGGGCCCCGACGGCTCCGCCGAGGACATCCCGGCCGCCTGCCAGGCGTACGACAAGGCGCTCGCCGAGGCCGGCGGGGTGGACCTGCAGCTCCTCGGCATCGGCACCGACGGGCACATCGGCTTCAACGAGCCGTGCTCCTCGCTCGCGTCGCGCACCCGGATCAAGACGCTCACCGAGCAGACCCGGGTCGACAACGCCCGCTTCTTCGACAACGACATCTCGCAGGTTCCGCACCACGTGATCACCCAGGGCATCGGCACGATCCTGGAGTCCCGCCACCCGATCCTGCTCGCCACCGGCGAGGGCAAGGCGGACGCCGTGGCGCAGACGGTGGAGGGGCCGGTGGCCTCGATCGTGCCCGCGTCCGCGCTGCAGCTGCATCCGCATGCGACGGTGGTGGTGGACGAGGCCGCGGCGTCGAAGCTGAGGCTGGCGGACTACTTCCGCGCCACGTACGCGGCGAAGCCGCTGTGGCAAGGCCTTTAGGGTCTTTCGTTTGCGTCGGGCCGGGCTCGCGGGGTCCGGCACGCACGCTCCCTGATCCGGCCTGATCCAAACGAGAGGCCCCAGCCGTCGTCCCGGACATGGAGAGAGGGCCGGGGCACCCGTGATGGGTGTCCCGGCCCTCTCGCGTTCGCCGCGCCTCCCGCGGGTCCTCGACCGCCGGACGGGACCGTCCGGCCCTGCGCCGCGGGGAGGCGCGGACGCGTGGACGGGTGTCTCAAGCACCGGACGGGCGCGGGGGCGGCCCGGGGCCGGGCAGGCGTGATGCGGACCCCCGGGCCGCATCACGCCGTGCCGTCAGGCCCGGGAGCCGCCCGTACCGCCGGCGATGATCTCCGCGGCCGCCAGGCCGCAGACGCGGGCCGCGCCGTGGGTGGCGATGTGCAGGCCGCCCCTGGGAGGCGCCTGCGGAACGCCCATCTCGACCACGACCGTGTCGGGGCGCTCCGCCACCAGGGCGTCGAGGGCCTCGGCCATCCAGGCGTGGCGGTGGACGTCGCGGACGACCACGACGACGCGCCGCTCCCCCGCGGCCCGCAGCACGGCGGCCGCGGGTTCCTCGGTCTCGCTGCTGTACGTGTCGGTCTCCGTACCCGGCACCAGCCGGCCCAGCTCCGCGGCGACGCCCCAGGGGGTCTCGTTGCCGACCGCGATGTTCGACGCGGAGGTGAACGCGGCGACATAGGCGGGTCCGGTCAGCGGCTCGGCGGAGCCTGTCACCCGCACCGCGCGGCGGGCGGCGACCAGGCCGATGTCGGAACCGATCCCGGTGCCGGACGCGGTCCCCTCCCGCACTGCCGCGCCCGGCCCCGAACCGGTCCTCGCGGCCCCCTGCGTCCAGGACGCGAGGGCACGCACCCGTGCGGCCGCGTCCGCGAGCCGCTCCTCGGCGAGTTCGCCGCTGCGTACCGCCGCGACCAGCGCGTCGCGCAGCCGCTGCACCGTGCCGTCGTCCTCCAGCCCGCCACCGACGCACAGGGCGTCGGCCCCCGCGGCGATCGCGAGGACGGAGCCGCGCTCGATGCCGTACGTCCCGGCGATGGCCTGCATCTCCACGGCGTCGGTGACGATCAGGCCGTCGTAGCCCAGCTCTTCGCGCAGCAGTCCGGTGAGGATCTGCGGGCTCACCGTCGCGGGGCGGTCCGGGTCGAGTGCGGGCAGCAGGATGTGCGCGCTCATCACGCACTTGGAACCCGCCGCGACGGCTGCCCGGAAGGGCACCAGCTCACGGGCGTACAGCGTCTCCAGGTCCACGTCGATGCGCGGCATCGCGTGGTGCGAGTCGACCGCCGTGTCGCCGTGCCCCGGGAAGTGCTTGGTGCAGGCGGCGACTCCGGCGGCCTGGAGACCCTCGATGTACGCGGCGGTGTGCCGGGCCACGAGTTGGGTGTCGGCGCCGAAGGACCGTACGCCGATGATCGGGTTGCCCGGGTTGGAGTTGACGTCCGCGGACGGTGCCCAGTTGAGGTTGACGCCGCACTCCGCGAGCCGGCGCCCCAGTTCCTGGGCGACCGCGCGGGTCAGCGCCACGTCGTCGACGTGGCCGAGCGCGAGGTTGCCGGGGAAGGAGGACCCGGTGCGCACCTCCAGCCGGGTGACGTCACCGCCCTCCTCGTCGATCGCCACGAGGAGGTCCTCGCGCCCGGCCCTGAGCTGGGCGGTGAGCGCGGTGAGCTGCTCGGCCGTCTGGATGTTGCGGCCGAACAGGGCGACGGAGGCGAGACCTTCGTCGACCCGGCGCAGCACCCAGTCCGGGGCGGTGGTGCCGGTGAATCCTGGCTGCAGCACGGCGAGAGCGTCGCGGGTGACGGTGTCCGTGGTGGATGTCAAGGTGGTCATGGAGGAGCGTTATCCCTTCACGGCGCCGGAGGTGAGGCCGGTTGCCATGTACTTCTGCACCAGCAGGAAGAAGGCCACGACCGGGATCGCGATCAGCGTCGAAGCCGCCATCAGCGCGCCGTAGTCGATGCCTCGCGACGTGGTGAAGTTCATCAGCCAGACGTTGAGGGTGTACTTGTCGTTGTCCTGCAGGACGACGTAGGCAAGCAGGTATTCGTTCCAGGCCGTGATCAGCGAGAAGATGGAAGCGGCGGCGAGGCCGGGGGCCAGCAGGGGGAAGGTGACGCGCCAGAACGCTCCCATCCGGCTGCAGCCGTCGACCATGGCCGACTCTTCGAGTTCCTGCGGGATGTTGATCACGAAGCCGCGGATCATCCACGTCGCGAACGGCAGGGTGGAGACGAGGTAGATGACGATGACGCCCCAGTACTCGTTGAGTCCACCGAGGTCGTTGAGCTGGATGTAGATGGGGATCAGCATGGCCGTCGGCGGCAGCAGCTGGACGACGAGCAGCACGATCATGAAGAACTTGCGCCCGCGGAACCGGAACCGGCCGATGGCGAAGGCCGCGATCGTGGCGAGCAGCATGCCGCCGAGGACGGCGACGCCGCACACGATGAGGCTGGATTCGATGGCCGTGCCGAAGTTCGGCTGCTTGATGGCCCGGGAGAAGTTGTCGAAGGTGATCGACGTCGGCCACAGCGTCTGGTCGTAGCTGCGGATCTCGGCGTTGGGCCGCAGGGAGCTGACAACCAGCCAGTAGACCGGGAACGCCATGAGCACGAAGGCGACGAGACCCGCGATGTTGTAGCCGATGCGGCTCTTCTTGCGGTCCGGGCGGAGGACCTGAGGCGTGGAGGTACTCACTCGACCTCTCCGATCTTGAGCAGCTGGCGCAGGTAGTACACGGCGACGCCGGACAGCAGCAGGACCGTGATGAGTGAGATGGCGGCGCCCTGGCTGAACGAGTTGGACTCGAATGCCTTCTCGAACGAGTAGATGCCGAGAACGGAGTACTCGGGTTCCGGCTTGTTGCCGCGCATCAGGAAGATCTGGCCGAAGACATTGAAGTCCCAGAGCACGGACAGGGTGGCGACCATCTGGAAGACCGGCTTGATGACGGGCCAGGTGACGTAGCGGAAGACGCCGAAGGTGCCGGCTCCGTCGAGCGAGGCGGCTTCTTCGAGCTCCTTGGGAACCTGGGTCAGCGCGGCGTACAGGGTCACGGAGACGAAGGGGATGGCCCCCCAGACCACGACCGCTCCGATGATGACGAAGCCCTGCTTCGGGTCAAGGAACCAGTTGTGCCCCTGCGCGTCGATCCCGAGGTACTTGCTCAGCACCATGTTGAGGACGCCGTAGTCGGAGTCCGCGAACCACCGGAAGATGGAGGTGGCCACGAGGAGGGGCATGGACCACGCGGCGACCAGTGCGGCGGTCAGCAGGAGCCGTACCCAGGTGGCCATCCGCTGCATGAGCATGGAGAGGCCCAGGCCGCCGACCATGGTCGCGGCGACGCAGACGGCCATGAAGACGATGGTCCGCCAGACGACGTCCCAGAACTCGCCGTCGCCCAGGATGTTGGTGAACTGGTCGAAACCCACCCAGGGAGCGGCCTGTCCCGACCACAGCTCCCGGCGGCCCACGTCCTGGAAGGACATGATGACCGTCTTGATGAAGGGCCAGACGAACACAGCGGCGATCGCGATGAACGCCGGAGCTATCAGGAGGTACGGCAGCAGAGCGCCGGCCTTCCGCGGGGGACGGTTCACGTTCTTCGCAGGCTGAGGTTGCGTCTCCTCAGGGGCCCGCGGGACGGACACCGGCGGGTCGGCTGCTTTCATATCGGCGGCACTCACTGTGCTGGCCTTCCGTTCGGACCTGGTACCGGGGGGCGGGGGCGGCGGTTCCTTTCGGACCGTCACCCCCGCGAATGATCACTGGAGCCGCTGGTTCAGGAGTCCACCGGCTCGGATTCCGTGAGACGGAGGCTCAGGAGTCCTTGTTGATCATCGAGTCGATCTCCGCGTCGGCCGCCTTGGTGGCGTCCGCGACCGACTTGCCCTTGATGATGTCGAGCAGCATGACTTCGAGCGTTTCCTTCTTCTCGATCGCCGTCCAGCCCGGGGCGATCGGCGTGAACCAGGCGTCCGGCACGGCGTTGGCGATGGCCGCGGTCTCCGGCTTGGCCTTCAGCGGCTCAAGCTGCTTGGTGTTGTTCGGGAGGATGTTCTTGGAGGCGAGCACCTCTTCGGACTTCTCGCTGGTGAACATCGAGATCCACTCCTCGCCAAGGTCCTGGACCTTGGACTTGGAGATGGTGGCCAGGTCGGAGCCGCCGATGAAGGAGGGGAGTGCCTTGCCGTTCGGGCCGGGCATACCGGCGGTGGCGATCTTGCCTTCCAGCTTCGGGTTGCCGTTCGCCTTGGAGTCGACGACGCTTCCGGCCTCCCAGCCGTTGCCGTAGAGAAGCGCGGTCTTCTCGTTGGCCATGACGTTGGCGTGGTCCGCCTCGTCCTTGGTCTTGTCCCCGTGGTTGTACTTCTTGACCAGCTCGACGAAGTCGGTGATGCCCTTCTGGGCCTCGGGGGTGGAGAGGGTGGACTTCCACTCCTTCTTGCCCTCGTCGTACTTGGCTATCTGGCCGCCCTCGGCAGCGACGTAGGACATCGCGGCGTACCAGTACCGACCCGGCAGGTACAGCGGCGAGAACGCCTTGTCCTTGCCGTACTTCTCACCGATCTTGTCGAGGGCGGCGGTCAGCTCGTCCTGCGTGGCGGGGAGGGCGTCCTTGCCGGTGCCGGCCTTGAACATGTCCTTGTTGTAGATCGCCACGCGGGCGCCCGCGTAGTACGGCACGCAGTACTGCTTGCCCTCGAAGGCGCAGGTGTCCTTCAGACCCTTGATCCAGGTGTCCGAGTTCTCGTACTTCTTCGGGTCGATCTCCCCGAGGGCCCCGTTGAGGATGTACGTCATGGTCTCGGTGTTGCCGAGCTCGACGACGTCCGGGAACTTGTCACCGGCCAGAGCGGCGTCGAGCTTCTTGGCCTTGTCCGCCCAAGTCTGGTACTGGACGTTGACCTTGACGTTGGGGTACTTCGCCTTGAACTGGCTGTTGACATCCTTGACCAGCTCGGGCCAGGTGCTCTGCGCGTCCGACATCAGCCAGACGGTGAGCGTCTCCTTGCGGTCCTTCGGGTCCTTGGACGAAGTCTTGTCGTCGTCCGAACCACACGCTGCGATCGAAACCAACATGCCCGCGACGCCGATCGCCGCGATGAGCTTGCGCTTCACGCCACCCTCCTCAGGGATGCTGCAACCCCTCCCCCGCGAAGACCGTCGACGAGTACTGCTGGGGCTGGGACCTGGTCTTTAATGGTTTAGACCAGTACCGGGAGCTTGGCCTAGACCTTTTGGGGTGTCAAGGGTGTATAAGAAGTGCACTCGCGTCCGTTATAGGACCGACACCTGAGGGAGGGCGACGAGCCGTGACCGGACCGTGCCACCATGTGAGCCGCGACAGACGGAGGAGCCGGTGACGGCAGCAACGCAGCAGTCGGGAAGGCGGGCCATGGGTGCCGACGGGGGCAATACGGAGAACGAGACGGGCGCGGCCACACGGACGGCGCGCGTCCCCAAGTACTACCGGCTGAAGCGACATCTCCTCGACATGACGGACACCATGCCGCCGGGCACACCCGTGCCGCCGGAGCGGACCCTGGCCGCCGAGTTCGACACCTCGCGCACGACCGTGCGCCAGGCGCTCCAGGAGCTGGTCGTCGAGGGCCGGTTGGAGCGCATCCAGGGCAAGGGCACCTTCGTCGCCAAACCGAAGGTCTCCCAGGCCCTGCAACTCACCTCGTACACCGAGGACATGCGCGCCCAGGGGCTCGAACCGACGTCCCAGTTGCTGGACATCGGCTATGTCACGGCCGACGACACACTCGCCGGACTGCTCGACATCACGGCCGGCGGCCGCGTGCTGCGGATCGAGCGGCTGCGGCTCGCCAGTGGGGAGCCGATGGCGATCGAGACCACGCACCTTTCGGCCAAACGCTTTCCCGCGCTGCGCCGTTCACTGGTGAAGTACACCTCGCTCTACACCGCACTGGCGGAGGTGTACGACGTACGGCTGGCCGAGGCCGAGGAGACCATCGAGACCTCGCTGGCCACCCCGCGCGAGGCCGGACTGCTCGGGACCGACGTGGGCCTGCCGATGCTGATGCTGTCCCGGCACTCACTCGACGGCCGGGGCGAGCCCGTGGAGTGGGTGCGCTCGGTCTACCGCGGTGACCGGTACAAGTTCGTGGCGCGGCTGAAGCGGCCGACGGACTGAACCCCCAGCGCGGCGGCCAACCATTTCCGGCCACCGCACTCTCCGTACAACCGCCTCGGCCCTCGTGGGATCCAGCACCCCGCGAGGGCCGTTCGCGTGCCCCGGTCCGGACCAAGTTCCGTACACTTGAAACCATTTCGAACATTCACACCCATTCGCGGGACCGTTTCCGGACGGCAATGCGGACGGGGGGTGACGGTGACCGGATTCCTCCCCTAGATTTCCTGCGCATTACGCCAGGTGATCAGCGAGGGGACGGAGTCGCCACATGCCAGTAGACCCAGTAGACCCAGCAGACCCAGCAGAGAATCCACCCACCGTCACACCTGTACGGGTGGTCATCGCCCTCTGTCTCGTCGCGCCGTTCGTGGCGATGCTCTGGGTGAGTTCGTACGCGAAGGTGGACCCCGCCTTCATCGGTATTCCGTTCTTCTACTGGTACCAGATGCTCTGGGTGCTGATCTCCACCGCGCTCACGATGCTCGCGTACAAGCTGTGGCAGCGTGACCAACGCGCCCGCAAGGGGGGTGCGTCGGCATGAAGGACGGCGTGAACGGCGTCGCGCTCGGCGTCTTCATCTTCTTCTTCCTGGCCGTCACGGTCATGGGCTTCCTGGCGGCACGCTGGCGGAAGGCCGAGAACGACGCCAGTCTCGACGAATGGGGCCTGGGCGGACGGTCGTTCGGGACCTGGGTCACCTGGTTCCTGCTCGGCGGCGACCTGTACACCGCGTACACCTTCGTCGCCGTTCCCGCGGCGATCTACGCGGCGGGCGCGGCCGGCTTCTTCGCCGTGCCGTACACGATCCTCGTGTACCCGCTGATCTTCACCTTCCTGCCGCGGCTCTGGTCGGTCTCGCACAAGCACGGCTACGTGACCACCTCGGACTTCGTCCGCGGGCGCTTCGGGTCGAAGGGGCTGTCGCTGGCGGTCGCCGTCACGGGCATCCTCGCCACGATGCCGTACATCGCGCTCCAACTCGTCGGCATCCAGGCGGTACTGGACGTGATGGGCGTCGGCGGCGGCGAGAACACCCACTGGTTCGTCAAGGACCTGCCGCTGCTGATCGCGTTCGCGGTGCTCGCCGCGTACACGTACTCGTCCGGGCTGCGGGCACCCGCGCTGATCGCGTTCGTCAAGGACGGGCTGATCTATCTGGTCATCGTGGTGGCGATCATCTACATCCCGATCAAACTCGGGGGCTTCGACGACATCTTCGCCAAGGCGGGCGAGGCGTTCTCGCAGAAGAACGCGGCGGCCGGCAAACCGGTGGCCGGACTCGCGCCGGGCGAGGCGGGGCAATGGGGTTACGCCACCCTGGCGCTGGGCTCGGCGCTGGCGCTCTTCATGTATCCGCACTCGATCACGGCGACGCTCTCCAGCCGCAGCCGCAACGTGATCCGGCGCAACACCACGATCCTGCCGCTGTACTCGCTGATGCTGGGTCTGCTGGCGCTGCTCGGCTTCATGGCGATCGCCGCCGGGATCAAGGTGGACAACGGGCAGTTGGCCATCCCGCAGCTGTTCGAGGACATGTTCCCGGACTGGTTCGCGGGCGTCGCGTTCGCCGCCATCGGCATCGGCGCGCTGGTGCCCGCCGCGATCATGTCGATCGCCGCGGCGAACCTCTTCACCCGCAACATCTACAAGGACTTCCTGAAACCGGACGCGACCCCCGAGCAGGAGACCAAGGTCTCCAAGCTGGTGTCGCTGCTGGTGAAGGTCGGCGCGCTCGCCTTCGTCCTCACCATGGACAAGACGGTCGCGATCAACTTCCAGCTGCTCGGCGGGATCTGGATCCTCCAGACGATGCCGGCCCTGGTCGGCGGCCTGTTCACCCGCTGGTTCCACCGCTGGGCGCTGCTCGCGGGCTGGGCGGTCGGCATGGTGTACGGGACGGTGGCCGCGTACGGGGTCGCGAGCCCGACCCAGGCGCACTTCGGCGGGTCGTCCAAGGAGATCCCGGGGATCGGTGAGATCGGGTACATCGGTCTGACGGCGTTCGTGCTGAACGTGGCGGTGACGGTGGTGCTCACCTTCGTCCTGAACGCCGTGAAGGCGCCCGCCGGGGTCGACGAGACCTCTCCGGCCGACTACACGGCCGACGCCGGCGATCCGGGCGTCCAGGTGGAGCTCCCGGCGGCCACGGCCGGGGCTCCCGGCGGCCACTGACGGTCGCGCCGACACCGTGCGGACGGCCCGTCGAGCCCCTTCAGCGGGGCGCGGCGGGCCGTCCGCACGGTCGGGGTCCCGCGGCCCGCACGAGGGCCGCAGAACCCGTTCTCCGGGTCCGAGTTCTGTTGCGCGACACAACATGTGGGGGCTGCCTCATCGGGCGGCCCCCACATGTATGCTCATCCTCGCTGTCGCCGCAGGGGAATCCGGTGCGAATCCGGAACTGTCCCGCAACGGTGTGATCGGTGTGCATTTGCGCACCCCCGAGTGAGTCCGAGGACCTGCCGACAGCGCGTCCGGCTCGACCGAACCGGATGCCAAACGTCCGGGCCTCGCGGATGGGCCGGTGGACGCCGAGCGGAGTACTGCCCTGCCCCGGGCCCACCTCTGCCCGGCTGCCCCGTTCCCCGCCGGCCCCGAGCCGAGCGAGGGAGAGCACCCCGTGACCATCGCGCCAGCCGATCCGGCTTCAGTCGCCCTGTCCGAAGCAGTCGAGTCCGAGGCGACCGCATCCGACGGACCGGGGACCGCGCTGCTGCGGACCCTGACCGACCTCACCGCCGATCTGCCCGACACCGACCCCGGTCGCGTCGCCGCCGCCGCGCTGCGCGGCCGCAGCGCCCGCGCGGACGAGGCCGAGCTGCGGTCGCTGGCCACCGAAGCCGCCGCGGGGCTGATCTCCGAGGACCCCGCCTACTCCCGGCTCGCCGCCCGGCTCCTGACCCGCACCGTCGCGGACGAGGCGGCCGGACAGGGCGCGGTCTCCTTCTCCTCCTCGGTCGCCGTCGGACATCGCGAGGGACTGATCGCGGACCGTACGGCCGCGTTCGTCGCGCTGCACGCGGCGGCCCTCGACGCGCTGGTGGAGCGTTCGCTCGCCGACGGCGCCGACGACCGCTTCGGCTACTTCGGGCTGCGGACCCTGCACAGCCGCTACCTGCTGCGCCACCCGCACACCCGCCAGGTCATCGAGACGCCCCAGCACTTCATGCTGCGCGTGGCGTCCGGGCTCGCCGAGGACGACTCGCAGCGCGCCCTGGACGAAGTCGCGGCGCTGTACGGGCTGATGAGCCGGCTCGACTACCTGCCGTCCTCGCCGACCCTGTTCAACTCCGGCACCCGCCACCCGCAGATGTCCTCCTGCTATCTGCTGGACTCCCCGCTCGACGAGCTCGACTCGATCTACGACCGCTACCACCAGGTGGCGCGGCTCTCCAAGCACGCGGGCGGCATCGGTCTCTCGTACTCCCGCATCCGCGCCCGCGGTTCGCTGATCCGCGGCACCAACGGGCACTCCAACGGCATCGTGCCGTTCCTGAAGACGCTCGACGCCTCCGTCGCCGCGGTCAACCAGGGTGGCCGTCGCAAGGGCGCTGCCGCCGTCTACCTGGAGACCTGGCACGCGGACATCGAGGAGTTCCTGGAGCTGCGCGACAACACGGGCGAGGACCAGCGGCGTACGCACAACCTCAACCTGGCGCACTGGATCCCGGACGAGTTCATGCGCCGGGTCGACGCGGACGGCGACTGGTCGCTGTTCTCGCCCGCCGACGTGCCCGAGCTGGTCGACCTGTGGGGCGACGAGTTCGACGCCGCGTACCGGGCCGCCGAGGCCAAGGGGCTGGCCCGCAAGTCGATGCCGGCCCGTGAGCTGTACGGCCGGATGATGCGCACCCTCGCGCAGACCGGCCAGGGCTGGATGACGTTCAAGGACGCCTCCAACCGGACCGCGAACCAGACCGCCGAGCCGGGCCGCGTCGTCCACTCGTCGAACCTGTGCACCGAGATCCTCGAAGTCACCGACGACGGCGAGACTGCCGTCTGCAACCTGGGTTCGGTCAACCTGGGCGCGTTCGTCGCCGACGGCTCCATCGACTGGGAGCGGCTGGACGCCACCGTCCGTACCGCCGTGACCTTCCTCGACCGGGTCGTCGACATCAACTTCTACCCGACCGAGCAGGCCGGCCGCTCCAACGCGAAGTGGCGCCCGGTCGGCCTCGGGGCCATGGGCCTGCAGGACGTCTTCTTCCAGCTGCGGCTGCCGTTCGACTCCCCCGAGGCCCGCGCGCTCTCCACGAAGATCTCCGAGCGGATCATGCTCGCGGCGTACGAGGCGTCCTGCGAGCTCGCCGAGCGGTCGGGCCCGCTGCCGGCCTGGTCCGAGACGCGTGCCGCGCGCGGTGTGCTGCACCCCGACCACTACGACACCGAGCTGAACTGGCCGGAGCGCTGGGACGCGCTGCGTGCCCGGATCGCGCGGACCGGGATGCGCAACTCGCTGCTGCTCGCCATCGCGCCGACGGCGACGATCGCCTCGATCGCGGGCGTGTACGAGTGCATCGAGCCGCAGGTCTCCAACCTCTTCAAGCGCGAGACGCTCAGCGGTGAGTTCCTCCAGGTCAACGCGTATCTGGTGGAGGAGTTGAAGCGGCTCGGCGTGTGGGACGCGCGGACCCGCGAGGCGTTGCGCGAGGCGAGCGGCTCCGTGCAGGGCTTCGCCTGGATCCCGGCGGACGTGCGGGCGCTCTACCGCACGGCGTGGGAGATCCCGCAGCGCGGTCTGATCGACATGGCGGCGGCCCGTACGCCGTTCCTCGACCAGAGCCAGTCGCTGAACCTGTTCCTGGAGACGCCGACGATCGGCAAGCTCTCCTCGATGTACGCGTACGCCTGGAAGCAGGGGCTGAAGACGACGTACTACCTGCGCTCGCGCCCGGCGACCCGGATCGCCCGCGCGGCCTCCGGCCAGACCGCGGCCGCCGCCCCCATTCCCGTACAGCAGGCTTCGGCGCCCGACGCGGACGCGATCGCCTGCTCCCTCGAAAACCCCGAGTCCTGCGAGGCCTGCCAGTAATGAGCTCCACCAAATCCGAGAAGAACCTGCTCGACCCGGGCTTCGAACTGACCCTGCGCCCCATGCGCTACCCGGACTTCTACGAGCGCTACCGCGACGCGATCAAGAACACCTGGACGGTCGAGGAGGTCGACCTCCACTCCGACGTCGCCGACCTCGCCAAGCTGTCCCCCGGCGAGCAGCACATGATCGGCCGGCTCGTCGCGTTCTTCGCGACGGGTGACTCGATCGTCTCCAACAACCTCGTGCTGACGCTGTACAAGCACATCAACTCCCCCGAGGCGCGGCTGTACCTCTCGCGGCAGCTCTTCGAGGAGGCCGTGCACGTCCAGTTCTATCTGACGCTGCTGGACACCTATCTGCCCGACCCGGACGACCGTGCCGCCGCGTTCGACGCGGTCGAGGAGATCCCCTCGATCCGTGAGAAGGCGCAGTTCTGCTTCAAGTGGATGGACTCGGTCGAGAAGATCGAGCGGCTGGAGACGAAGGCCGACCGCCGCCGCTTCCTGCTGAACCTGATCTGCTTCGCGGCGTGCATCGAGGGGCTGTTCTTCTACGGCGCGTTCGCGTACGTCTACTGGTTCCGCTCGCGGGGTCTGCTGCACGGCCTCGCCACGGGCACCAACTGGGTGTTCCGTGACGAGACGATGCACATGAACTTCGCGTTCGAGGTCGTGGACACCGTCCGCAAGGAGGAGCCGGACCTCTTCGACGACGAGCTCCAGCAGCAGGTCACCGACATGCTGAAGGAGGCCGTGGCCGCGGAGCTGCAGTTCGGCCGCGATCTGTGCGGTGACGGCCTGCCGGGCATGAACACGGAGTCGATGCGGCAGTACCTGGAGTGCGTCGCCGACCAGCGGCTCACCCGGCTGGGTTTCCCGGCGGTCTACGGCTCCGAGAACCCGTTCTCGTTCATGGAGCTGCAGGGCGTGCAGGAGCTGACGAACTTCTTCGAGCGCCGGCCGTCCGCGTACCAGGTGGCGGTGGAGGGCTCGGTCGCCTTCGACGACGACTTCTAGTCGGACAGCCCTTGGGGTCTTCCGTTCGGACCGGGCCGTATCAGGGACCCCGCGAGCCCGGCGTGTTCCCCACGAGAGACCCTGGCTAGATCCTGGCCCAGCTTCTGAGGTAGGGACGCCGCGTGGCCGTGACCGGCTGCGCGGCGTCCGCCGTTTCCGGGGGCGCGTCCCCCCGCGCCCGTTCCGCCTCCCGCAACTGGCGGTCGATGCGGCGTTCCCGGAAGAGTCCGAGCAGGGTGGGCACCAGGAAGAGAGTGAAAAGTACGGCTATGCCCAGGACGTTCTCGATCGCGTTCATGGCTCCACTCTCGTCCGCGCGGACGGGATCCGGCAGTGGCAGGACTGTCATGGAACATCGAATTACTGCCACACTGGCGTCATGCTGAACAATGTCGCCGCCCTGCTGCTCGACGAGGTCCACCCCTTCGAGCTGGGTGTGCTGTGCGAGGTCTTCGGACTCGACCGCAGCGACGAGGGGCTGCCGGTCCACGATTTCGCGGTGGTCTCCGCCGAGGGCCCGGTGCTGCGGACCCATGCCGGGTTCACCATCGGTACGCCGCACGGCCTCGACCGCCTGGAGGAGGCCGACCTCATCGCCGTGCCCGCGGGCAGCCACTTCATCGAGCGGGACTACCCCGAGGAGATCCTCGACGCCCTGCGCCGGGCCGTGGACCGGGGGGCGCGCGTGCTGAGCGTCTGCTCCGGCGCGTACGTACTCGGCGCGGCGGGACTCCTGGACGGGCGCCGCTGCACCACCCACTGGCGCCACGCCGGAGAGCTGGCCCGCCGCTTCCCGCGCGCGGTCGTCGAACCCGATGTGCTGTACGTGGACGAGGGCCCGGTCATCACCTCGGCGGGCACGGCGGCCGGGATCGACGCCTGTCTGCATCTGGTCCGGCAGGCCTACGGCCCCGGTGTCGCCAACGCGATCGCCCGCCGCATGGTGGTCCCCCCGCACCGGGACGGCGGGCAGGCGCAGTACATCGAGCGGCCGCTCCCCCGCACCCGGTGCGACACGGTCGGCGAGACGCTGGTCTGGATGGAGCGCCACCTCGACCAGGAGATGACCGTCGAACAGCTGGCCGCCCAGGCGCACATGTCACCGCGTACCTTCGCCCGCCGCTTCCAGCAGGAGACGGGCACCACTCCGTACCGCTGGCTGCTCCGCCAGCGGGTGCTGCTGGCACAGCACCTCCTGGAGACCTCCGACGAAACGGTGGACACGATCGCCGGGCGCACCGGCTTCGGTACCGCCGCCGCACTGCGCCATCAGTTCGTACGGTCGTTGGGCACCACGCCGAACACGTACCGCCGCACCTTCCGCGGGCCGGCCGCGACGACCGAAGTCGCCTGAGCCACAACGGACTTGAGGCCCGATCGCCCGCACCACCGGACAAGCCCCCGGTACGCCGGTCCGGACGGGCCGGCGTACCGGGCCCTCATGTGTCAGATGCCGCAGTTCGGCGCCGACCAGAAGCGGCTGGGCCCCTGGTTGACGTGGACGTGGTCGCCGTGGTCCGGGTAGCCGGGGCCGAGGATCCCGTTGAAGCCGTGGTTGCGGGCCTCCTTGGCGAGGGTGCAGAGCGCGTGCGGTCCGGCGCCCAGGTCGGCCGCGTCCCCGTACAGATGGCGGCTGTTGGACGCGCCGCCGACCGCACTGTTGCAGGAGGTGGAGCGGAAGCCGCTGGTGATCCGGATCGACTGGTCGCCGAGCGCGTGCCGCAGCGCCTCCAGCTTCCACATGGTGCTCAGGGCGTTGGCCTTCGCCGTGCCCGCCGCCACGGCACCGCCTGCCCAGGTCGTATTGCACTGGTTGTGCTCGGCGTACGTGAAGTGGACCGGAGTGCAGTCGTTGTCCTGGAGCGAATAGATCCTGGCCTGGGTGGCCGGGCCCGCGATGCCGTCGGCGGCGAGGCCGTAGGCGGCCTGGAAGCGCTTGACGGCGGCGGTGGTGGCCGGCCCGTAGGAGCCGTCGACGGCGAGCACGGAGTTGTAGCCCGGATAGCCGGCCACCCGTATCTGGAGCTGGACGACGTCATTGCCGGTGGCCCCGGGGGACAGTGTGCGGGTCCAGGTGTAGCAGCCGTCGGCCTGTGCGGTGCCGGCGGTGGCCACGGCCCCGCCCCAGGCAAAAGCCATGACCATGACAAGTCCCAGCAGGAGTCGTGCGGCGCGTCTGAGCATGAAGGGGCTCCCTACCATGACGGAGATGTGGTGAGAGAGCTTGTCGGACGAGTCGACGCGCGTCAACTATGCGCAAATAAACGGTGGTTGACGATCGCCCGGAGGGCGGAGACCGAGGTCGGAACCGGCGGACGCAGAACGGGGCCGGCGGACGGAGAACGGAAACCGGGGCGGAAACCGGCGGGCCCGGCCTCCCGCGCAGGGGAGACCGGGCCCGCCCGGTGGCCCGGACGCTCAGTCGTTCGGCACGACCTCGTAGCGCGGCGTGTTCTCCGCCATCTGCCGCAGCGCGTCCTTGCGGTCCCGCTTCGAGAGCCGGTCGATGTACAGGTATCCGTACAGGTGGTCCGTCTCGTGCTGGAGGCAGCGGGCGAAGTAGCCGTTGCCCCGGATCCTGACCGGGTTGCCCTTGGCGTCCTGTCCGCGTACCACCGCGTAGTCCGGGCGGGCCAGCGCGGCGTACGCCGTCGGGACGGAGAGGCAGCCCTCGTTGGAGTCGTCCAGGATCCGGTCCTCCGGCGCCAGCTCCTCCAGCACCGGATTGCAGACGGCGCCCACGTGCCGCACGCCGTCGTCGTCCGGGCAGTCGTAGACGAAGACCTTCAGGTCGACGCCGATCTGGTTGGCGGCCAGGCCCACGCCCTCCGCCGTCCGCTGGCTCGCGAACATGTCGTCGATCAGCCGGCTCAGCTCGTCGTCGAACTCGGTGACGTCCCGGCACTCCTTGTGCAGCACCGGGTTGCCCACGACCGTGATCGGACGGGAGGTGCCACGCTC
Organism: Streptomyces sp. NPDC057963; assembly: GCF_042887155.1. NCBI lineage: Bacteria > Bacillati > Actinomycetota > Actinomycetes > Kitasatosporales > Streptomycetaceae > Streptomyces > Streptomyces sp. NPDC057963. The sequence goes on along the minus strand of NZ_JBHVPX010000004.1, from coordinate 346,483 downwards.
GCGACAGGCCGTCTCGCGCGCCTCACAGTCCTCCGTGTCCACGACGAAGCCCTCGTCGTCGACGATGATCTGCTCGTCCGTCTCCTGCTGCGCCATGTCCGCCGTACGCCTTCCTCAAAACCTGAAACCCGGGCATCCGAAGGTCCGGGGACCCGGGCACCCGTGCACCGCGATCGGTGCCCGTACAGCCTACGGGCACCGGTCAGCAGACTTCTTCGAGATCCCGCCACTCGCGGCTGTCCGGGCTGTCCGCGACCCAGCCGTCCAGCAGTCCGCGCACCAGTCCGGCCGGTGCCGCTATCCCGCACTCGCGCTCGGGCACCCACAGCTCACCGGCGGTGCGGTGGCCCAGCGGGCCCGGGTGCCCCGGCTCGCTGTGGTCGTGCGGGTCGAGGTGCTCACCGTCGCCCTCGTCGCTCTCCATCCGGCTCTCCGAGCAGGCCCGGCAGAGCAGCCGTACGGACGACGACCAGTCCTCGGCGGCGAACCCGGCGTCGGACGCGAGCTGCTCCAGCGCGTCCCGGTCCGCCTCGGTGGCCGCTTCGAGCAGCACCACCCAGGTGGGTACGGGGGACGGCGCCCACAGCTCGATCTCGTCGAAGACGGGGTACGAGGGCCCGGCCGCGGTGACCCGCTCGCCGTGCGGCACCCCGTCGTGCAGGACGACCTCGCCCCAGCGGCGGCCGGACGACGGCAGCGGGATGGAGAGCACCTCCATCCGGGCCGGATCGAGCCTGCGCCCCCAGACCACCTCGGCCTCGCCCTCCGGCGACAGCCGTACCGCGGCGCTGCCCAGCTCCATGCCGACGGGCTCGCTGTTGGCCGCCGAGGTGTGCTGGCCGGCGCCCGGCACCTTCAGGCCGTACGCCTGCCAGGCGCGGCGCGCCAGCGGCCAGTCCTGCAACGCCGTGGCCGCGATCCCGACGTTCCACCAGTCCGGAGCGCCGGATTCCTTGTCGAGCAGCGCGACGGCCCTCAGGCCGGCGGCTCTCGCCTGTTCCCAGTCATGCCGGAACTTGTGCAGCAGGGCCAGGTTGAACCACGACTCGGAGAGCCAGGGTTCCAGGTCCGCCGCACGTGTCAGCAGCGCGCCCGCGTCCTCGTACCGGCCGTCGCCGATCAGCGTGAACGCGCGGTCCGTGGCCTGCCGCCAAGAGGCGGACGGCCGATGCCGTACCTTCCCGAAGATCCTCACGATTCCCGCCTGTCCCGACTGGACACCCTCGTTTTCCGCTCTTCTTCGCATCCAACCATGCCGGGCCGGACGCTCGCTCATTACCCATGGGTTACCCATGCGGGACAGGGGCCAGACCGCCCCGGGCCGGGACCCGGGCCAGTGATTCCACGACCTCGGACCGGTGGGCGCGGCCGGTCCCGGGCCCGAGCTGTTCCAGCGCGCCCGGCGGCCCGATGAGACCTTCCCCGGAGAGGTCGCCGTATGCGTCGACGGCCTCGACGATCCTGGCGGACAGCGGCCGCTCGCGGTAGGGGTCGGCCCGCCGTTCCGCCACGACAGCGGCCTCCGGGCCCACCCCGGTCCGCCGGACCGCGGCCCCGCCGAGCAGCGCGGTCCGGCGCCGCTCGGTGAGGGGCGGGGCGGCCGTTCGGCCGCGACCTGGATGGAGCCGTCCGGGGCGGCCAGGACGAGGCCGAAGGCCAGGGCGGCGGCGCAGGCGGGCAGCAGGGCGTACGGGAGGTCGGGAGGCAGGCCGGTGCAAGTGCAGGTGCCGATGCGGGTGCGAGTGCCGGGGGCGGGGCCGCCGAGCGCGCCGGTGCCGCCGAGCGCGCCGGTGCCGCCGAGCGCGCCGGTGCCGCCGGGTGTGGCCGGTGCCGCCGGGTGTGGCCGGTGCCGCCGAGCGGACCGTGGACGGGCGGGGCCGCCCAGGCGGTGACGGCGAGCCGCGCGGCCCGCCGCCGGACGCGCCGTGCGGTGGCGGGCACCATGGCCAATGGAGGTGCCACATCGGCGAGTTGGGTGTGCGGCCGAGGGTCAACGGCCGGATTGACACATTCGGGTGATGTGCCGGAGACGTGGACACATACGAGGGGGCGCCCCTACGCGCGGCGCCCGCCGGGCATCATTCCTTGGCGGCGGTCGGCTGACCGGACTCCGACGCCGTCACATCCTGCTCGGGCACCGCCTGCCCCGAGCGGATCAGGTCGATCCTGCCCATCACCTTGGAACGCAGATCGCTCGGCACGTCGTCCTGGCCGCAGCAGCGTTTCACCAGCTTCTTCACGGCCTGTTCCAGACCGTACTTCTCCAGGCACGGGGAGCACTCCTCGAAGTGCACCTCGAACTTGGTGCAGTCGCTGTCGGGCATCTCGTGGTCGAGAAACTCATACAGATGATCGAGGACCTCTGAGCAGTCCGTCTCGTGCGGCTCTCCGCAGCTCATGAGCCCGAGCCTTTCCGATCGTCCGACTCTCCGGCACCGGCCGGGACGAGCCCGCGCTCACGGGCGTAGTCCTCCAGCATGCCGCGCAACTGGCGGCGGCCCCGGTGCAGTCGGGACATCACCGTACCGATGGGAGTCCCCATGATGTCCGCGATCTCCTTGTAGGCAAAGCCCTCTACATCGGCGAGATACACGGCGATGCGGAACTCTTCGGGGATCGCCTGCAGAGCGGACTTCACATCCGAGTCCGGCAGGTGGTCGAGCGCCTGCGACTCGGCGGAGCGCAGACCGGTCGACATGTGCGACTCGGCGCGCGCCAGCTGCCAGTCCTCGATCTCTTCGGCGGCGCTGCGCTGAGGTTCACGCTGCTTCTTGCGGTACGAGTTGATGAACGTGTTGGTGAGGATGCGGTACATCCACGCCTTGAGGTTCGTGCCCTCGCGGAACTGGTGGAAGGAGCCGTACGCCTTGGCATACGTCTCCTGGACCAGGTCCTCGGCGTCCGCGGGGTTGCGCGTCATGCGCAGCGCGGCCGAGTACATCTGGTCGAGGAAACCGAGAGCGTCCCGCTCGAAGCGCGCGTTGCGCTCGGCGGTCGTCTCCTGCGCGCGGCCGTCGTCGGTCCCTGTGTCGGTCCCAGTGACCGGACCCACCTCCTCCAACGCTGTGGCGGAGCCGAAACCGGACCCGCTCGAATCGGAGAATAGTCGACCTTGCTTCGAGGCGGGCTGTCGATCCGATCCGCTCAGCGCTCGCTCGGGAGTGGTCTTGGCCGCATGCAGCACCGTCCACTCCAGGTCAGCGGCGTTCGAGCGGCGCGGGCAGATGGTCGAACCCATGCGACGGACTCCCTCTCCACGTACGACGTTGATGTACCGATGACTCGCACAACAGTGGCCCCTGCCTCAACATTCCCGGGGGTGTGTCACACGAGCGCGGACAGCCACCCGGTCACAGCGGTGGTCAGGATCTCCATCGCCTGGTCCTCGGTCGGGCCGGACTTCTTCGGTACGGCGAACCCGTGGTCGGCGTACGGCACCTCGGTGAGCTCGTACTCCCCCGGAGGGAATTCGGCGGGCCGCCCGAACGGGTCGTTGCCGCCCTGTACGACGAGTACGGGTACGCCCGCCCCGAGGAGCTCGTCCTCGCGGGACTTCTCCGGCTTTCCCGGTGGGTGCAGCGGGAAGGCGAGTGCGAGGACGGCGTGGGCGCCGAGCTCCGCCGCCGTCCGGCAGGCCACCCTCGCCCCGGCGCTGCGTCCGCCCGCGACGACGGGCAGCCCGGCGGCGGTGAGCGCGGGCCACAGGCCCCGCCACCCGGTGTCCAGGGTCTTCGGGGCGGGCGCGACCTTCTTCCCGGCGACCCGCCACGGCTGCTCCACCAGGGCGACGGTCACCCCGTGGGCGGGCAGCGCGGCGGCCAGGGCCCGGAGGTCACGGGTCTCCACGCCGCCGCCCGCGCCATGGCTGACGGCGAGCACCAGCCGGGCACCCCGGGTGCGCTTCGCCGGGCACCAGGTGATCCTGGCCTGTCCGGCCTCGGTGTCGACCGTCTCGGTCTCGTGCTCGCGGCCTGTCTCTGCGGTGGTCACGCGCCCCATCCTTCCCGGTGAGCGGTCAGAAGAGCGTCCCCGCCTCCGGCGCGGCCAGCTCCTCCAGCAGTTCGGGGCCGTTGTTGCGGACGTTGCTGACGGCCGTGGCGACCGGGTACGCCCGCATCAGCCCGCCCGGCGGCGGTGCGAGCAGCGCCCGCAGTTCCCCGACGTCGGTGCGTGACGGGTCGAGCCAGGCGTCCCACCGGTCCGGGGTCAGCATCAGCGGCATCCGGGGGTGGATGTCGGCGAGCGCGGCCGGGCCCTCGGCGGGGGCGACGGCGAGCGGGGTGGTCTCCGCCTCGGTCGTGATCACGGAGCAGGTCGCCCACCAGGCCGTCGGGTGGTCGTCCGGCAGGGTCCGGTCGCGCCAGAACTCGTACAGCCCGGCCATCGCGAAGACCGATCCGTCGGCGGGTGTCACGAAGTACGGCTGCTTGCGCGGCCGCTTCTTCTTCCCCTTCTCCTCCAGCTGCCGTTCGTCCGCGCCGGTGACCCACTCGTAGTAGCCGTCGGCGGGCAGGATGCAGCGCCGGGAGAGGAAGGGGCGGCGGAAGGACGGCTTCTCGTGGACGGTCTCCGCACGGGCGTTGATCATGCGGGCGGCGCCCTCGGGGGACTTCGCCCAGGACGGCACGAGCCCCCATTTCAGGGCGCGCAACTGGCGAACCGGACGCTGCTCGTCTGCGTCTTTCAATGGACGTTCCAGTACGGCGTAGACCTCCTTGGTCGGCGCCACGTTCCAATCGGGCGCCAGGGCCTCCGCCGGTTCCCACTTCTCGACCCGGAAGAGTCCGGTCAGGTCCTCGGGCCGCCGACTCGCTGCATACCGTCCGCACATGAGTGCCAGACTGCCACGACTGCCACGACGGCAGGACGCCGATACCGCAAGGAGCCGCCCGCACCATGGACAGCACCGATCTGGGCAATCTGTGGGACCGCGTCTTCGGCACCCAGCCCCTCCCCGAGCAGTGGCTGGTGGTGGTGACCGGCACGCTCGCGCTGATCGCCGTCGTGCCGAACCCGATATGGCGGCTGGCCCGCAACGCGATCACCATCGCGCACGAGGGCGGCCACGGGCTGATCGCGCTGTGCACCGGACGGCAGCTGTCCGGCATCCGGCTGCACTCGGACACCAGCGGGCTGACGGTCAGCCGCGGCAGGCCGACCGGCATCGGGATGATCCTGACCGCGGCGGCGGGCTACACCGCCCCGCCGCTGCTGGGCCTGGGCGGGGCATGGCTGCTGGTCGCCGGCCGGATCACGCTGTTCCTGTGGCTGGCCACCGCGCTGCTCGCGGTGATGCTGGTGATGATCCGCAATGTGTACGGGGCGCTGGCGGTGATCTTCACCGGATCGGCCTTCCTGCTGGTGTCCTGGCTGGCCTCGCCCGCCGTGCAGTCGTTGTTCGCCTGCACCGCGGTCTGGTTCCTGCTGCTCGGCGGCGTACGCCCGGCCTTCGAGCTCCAGTCGAAGCGGCGGCGCGGAGGTGCGCCGGACTCGGACGCGGACCAGTTGTCGCGGCTGACCGACGTGCCGGCCGCGCTCTGGCTGTTCCTCTTCCACGCGGTCTCGCTCTGCTCGCTGATCGGCGGCGGACGCTGGCTGCTCGGTATGTGAGCGGCCGCCGCCGCGCCGGTATCGGCTCCGCGACGACCGGTAGCGGTCCCACGCTGCCTTACCACGATCGCGTTACACCCCGATTTCGTCATGTTTGATCGAGATTCGGGTTTGCGGTGAACCACTAAAGTGAGGTCCATGACCGAAAGTTCCGTGCACCCCGCCCTCTGGCCCGCCCCGCATGCGAGCGGAGCCGTCGACGCGACCGTCACCGTGCCCGGATCGAAATCGGTCACCAATCGCGCGCTCGTCCTCGCCGCTCTCGCCGCCGAGCCCGGCTGGCTGCGCCGCCCGCTGCGCTCCCGCGACACCCTGCTGATGGCCGAGGCGCTGCGCGCGATGGGCGTCGGCATCGAGGAAGGCGTCGGCCCGGACGGCTCCGGCGAGGCCTGGCGGGTCATCCCGGCCGGACTGCACGGCCCGACCACGATCGACGTCGGCAACGCCGGGACGGTCATGCGATTCCTGCCGCCGGTCGCCGCCCTCGCCGACGGCCCGGTCCACTTCGACGGCGACCCCCGTTCGTACGAGCGCCCGCTGAACGGCGTGATCGACGCGCTGCGGGTGCTCGGCGCCCGGATCGACGACGACGGACGCGGATCGCTGCCGATGACCGTGCACGGCAGCGGTGCGCTGGACGGCGGAGCGGTGGCGATCGACGCCTCCTCGTCCTCCCAGTTCGTCTCGGCGCTGCTGCTGTCGGCGCCGCACTTCAACCAGGGGGTGGTGGTGCGCCACACCGGCGCCCGGCTCCCCTCGATGCCGCACATCCGGATGACCGTCGACATGCTGCGGGCCGTCGGCGCCCAGGTCGACGAGCCGGAGACGGGCGGCGAGCCGAACGTCTGGCGGGTCTCCCACTCCGCCCTGCTCGGCCGCGATCTGACCATCGAGCCCGATCTCTCCAACGCCCAGCCGTTCCTCGCGGCCGCGCTGGTCACCGGCGGCCGGGTCACCATCCCCGACTGGCCGGAGCACACCACTCAGCCGGGCGACGCACTGCGGGAGATCTTCACCGCGATGGGCGGCAGCTGCGAGCTGACCGAGCGCGGCCTCACCTTCACCGGTTCGGGCCGTGTCCACGGCATCGACGTCGACCTCGGCGAGGTCGGCGAGCTCACCCCGGGCATCGCGGCGGTCGCGGCCCTCGCCGACGGCCCGTCCACCCTGAGCGGCGTCGCCCATCTGCGGCTGCACGAGACGGACCGGCTCGCCGCGCTCACCAAGGAGATCAACGGGCTCGGCGGCGATGTCACCGAGACCGCCGACGGGCTCCACATCCGCCCGCGACCGCTGCACGGCGGTACCTTCCATACGTACGACGACCACCGGATGGCCACCGCGGGGTCGATCATCGGCCTTGCCGTCCCCGGAGTGGAGATCGAGAACGTGGCGACAACCGCCAAGACCCTGCCGGACTTCCCGCAGATGTGGACCGGAATGCTCGGGGCCTGAGAGATGCGCCGCTACGGCAAGAACCCCGACGAGGACGACATCCGGTTCCGCCCCAACCCGAAGGGCAACCGGCCTCGTACGCACACCCGCCCCAAGCACGAGGACGCCGAGGACGGCATGGTCCTCACCGTCGACCGCGGCCGCCTCACCTGTCTCGTCGACGGCCGTACGGTCATGGCGATGAAGGCCCGCGAGCTGGGCCGGAAGGCCGCCGTGGTGGGTGACACCGTCTCCCTCGTCGGCGATCTGTCCGGCGACAAGGACACCCTCGCCCGGATCGTCCGCATCGGTGAGCGCCGCTCGGTTCTGCGCCGGACCGCGGACGACGACGACCCGTTCGAGCGGGTGGTCGTCGCCAACGCCGACCAGCTGGCGATCGTCACCGCGCTCGCCGATCCGGAACCCCGGCCGCGGATGATCGACCGCTGTCTCGTCGCCGCGTACGACGGCGGGCTCTCCCCGCTCCTCGTCCTCACCAAGTCCGACCTCGCCTCCCCGGACAAACTGCTGGAGGCGTACACCCCGCTGGGCGTCCCCTTCATCGTCACCAGCCGCGAGGAGCTGGAGAACGGCGACGCGGCCGAGCGGGTCCGCGAGCAGTTGAACGACCGGGTCACGGCCTTCGTCGGGCACTCCGGTGTCGGAAAGACGACGCTGGTCAACGCACTCGTGCCGAAGGACCGGCGGCGTACGACAGGGGTCGTCAACGCGGTCACCGGCCGAGGCCGGCACACCACCACATCGGCGCTGGCGCTCCCGCTGCCCGACTACCGCGGCTGGGTGATCGACACCCCCGGCGTCCGCTCCTTCGGGTTGAACCACATCGATCCGTCCCGGGTGATCCACGCGTTCCCGGACCTGGAGCCCGGAACCGAGGAGTGCCCGCGCGGCTGCACCCACGACAGCCATGAACCGGAATGCGCCCTGGACGCCTGGGTGGCGGACGGCCACGCCGATCCGGCGCGGCTGGACTCGCTGCGGCGGTTGCTCTCCACCCGGGAACGACGCGAAGGCGACTGATCCGGGCACGTTTGCGATCGGACGAGACCGGTAAATGCATAATCACGCCCAGCGGGGCAAGGCGGTCACCGACGTGGGAGGGCACTGACGATGGCGTGGCTGCTGGTCGTGGTCGCGGGGATCCTGGAGACCGGCTTCGCCGTCTGCCTGAAGCTCTCGCACGGGTTCACCCGGCTCTGGCCGACCATCGCGTTCTGCGTCTTCGCCCTCGGCAGCTTCGGCCTGCTGACGCTGTCGCTGAAGAAACTCGACGTGGGGCCCGCCTACGCCGTGTGGACCGGCATCGGTGCGGCGGGCACCGCGATCTACGGCATGGTCTTCCTCGACGACGTGGTCTCCACCCTCAAGCTGGTCTCGATCTCCCTGGTGATCGTCGGGGTGATCGGGCTGCAGCTCTCGGGCTCGTCCCACTGACCGCCCGGCGCGCTCACGCCGTGACGGGGCCGCACGCGGGCAGGGGCCCGCGGGACGGGAGGGGCAGCAGAACGGCCCGGGGCTGCGCCCGGGTGCCCGGCCCGGCAGGTCACCGCGCGTCCGGCCCGGTCGGCGCCGGCTGTGCCGGGGCCGACCGGCTCACCCGGGGACCGGCGTTCATCCGGCCGGGAGCCGCTCCACCAACTCGCGCACCAGCGGCGCCGTCTCCCCCTCCCCTCCCCGCCCGGCCTCCGGGGAAGCCGGGACCAGCGCGTAGCTCAGCGCGAGCCGCAGCGCGATCTCGCAGGTCGCGGCCAGTACTTCCGGGTCGTGCGGCGGCCGCCCGCCGCCGAGGGCGGCCACCGCACGTCTCCTGACCCGGTCGAGCAGTTCGGCGGGGGTCGGTGTCCCCGCATCGGCGCGCCGCTGGGCGGGCACGCGCGACGCGATCGGCGCGGCCGGGTGTACGGGATGGGGTAGCCACTCTCCCCAGCAGCCCGTGAGCAACCCCCTGACCAGGGCGTTCGCACGCACGGCACGGACGGTCCAGGCAGCGGTGGCAGCCAGCCTGTCGCCCGTACCGCCCGGTGATGCCAGCGCCCGTTCGACACCGGCCAGATAGCCGTCGGCCGCGCCCCGGACGAGGGCGCGGGCCAGGCCGTCCTTGCTGCCGAACTCGTTGTAGAGGGTCTGCCGGGAGACCCCGGCGGCGGACGCGACATCGACCATGCGCACCACCGGCCAGGGCAGGGTGGCCAGCGCCGCGAGGGCGGCGTCCAGCAAGGCGTCTCGCGCCGTGGGCATCGTCGCCTCCCGCGCCAAGGGTTCTGCGTTCCAGAGGTTCTGCGTTCCAGAGTTGAGGTGCTCCCGGAGGCTGTCAATGGTCCGGGCGGCGCGAGGTCCGGTGGCTCTTGTTCATCTGCGGTCGATACTGTGACGGCATGCCCGACTACCACGATGATCTGCGCCTCGCCCATGTGCTGGCGGATGCCGCCGACGCGGCGACGATGGACCGGTTCAAGGCTCTGGACCTCAAGGTCGAGACCAAGCCGGACATGACTCCGGTGAGCGAGGCCGACAAGGCCGCCGAGGAACTGGTCCGCGGCCACCTCCATCGGGCGCGCCCGCGCGACGCGATCCTGGGCGAGGAGTTCGGGATCGAGGGCACCGGTCCGCGGCGCTGGGTCGTCGACCCGATCGACGGCACCAAGAACTACGTCCGCGGCGTGCCCGTCTGGGCGACGCTGATCTCGCTGATGGAAGCGGGTGAAGACGGCTTCCAACCGGTGGTCGGCGTGGTGTCGGCGCCGGCGCTCAACCGGCGCTGGTGGGCGGCCAAGGGCGCGGGCGCGTTCTCCGGTCGCAGTCTGACCTCCGCGACCCGGCTGCAGGTGTCGAAGGTGGAGCGGATCGCGGACGCCTCGTTCGCGTACGCGTCGCTGAGCGGCTGGGAGGAGCAGGGCCGGCTCGACGGGTTCATGGATCTGACCAGGGCCTGCTGGCGCACTCGTGGCTACGGGGACTTCTGGCCGTACATGATGGTCGCCGAGGGATCGGTCGACATCTGCGCGGAGCCGGAGCTCTCGCTCTGGGACATGGCCGCCAACGCGATCATCGTCCAGGAGGCGGGCGGGAGGTTCACCAGCCTGGACGGCGTCTCCGGTCCCGGCGGCGGCAATGCCGCGGCCTCGAACGGACTGCTCCACCACGAACTGCTGGGCTATCTGAACCAGCGCTACTGATCCGGAGTACGCCCCCGAGGGGCGGCGCGCACCACCGCGCGCCCCTCGGACGACCCCGTCCCCCCTTGTCCCGGTGTCGCATCGATGCAACCCTGAGAGTCCCCCTGCTTGTGAACTTGTGAATCGACTCACACGGTCGTTTCACGAAGGAGGTGGCTCTTTTCATGCTCGTCCGTGACGCCATGAGCACGCTGGTCCTCACCATCGGACCCACCCATACACTCCGCGACGCCGCCCGGCTGATGTCGGTCCGGCACGTGGGAGCCGCAGTCGTCCTCGACCGGGACACCAGCGGGCTCGGCATTCTCACCGAGCGCGACATCCTCGACGCGGTCGGATCGGGCCGGAATCCCGATGTCGAGACCGCCTCCGCCCACACCACCACCGATGTGGTGTTCGCCGCGCCCACCTGGACTCTGGAAGAGGCGGCGGAGGCCATGACGCACGGCGGGTTCCGCCATCTGATCGTGCTGGACGACCACGGACCCGTCGGCATCGTCTCGGTCCGCGACATCCTGCGCTGCTGGACACCCACCAGGCGCCGCCACCGCGCGGAACTCGTCGGCTGAACCCATGAACGACCGGTGGGCCGGCCCCCTCCGAAGAGGGGACCGGCCCACCGCCGACGACAGGCGTCCCGTCAGCCACGCAGGGCCTGGACCGCGGCCTCCAGACGCTTGCCGAAGTCGCCGTCCGCCTGGCGGAAGTTGTGGATCGCGCGCTCGGCGATGTCATCGCGCGACACCTTGGCGATGAACCCCGCGAGGTTGTCGATCAGCCGGGCCTTCTCGTCCTCGGAGAAGAGCCGGTAGAGGTTCCCGGCCTGCACGAAGTCGTTGTCCTCGGCGTGGCTCGGGGCCTCGTGCGTGCCGACCTCGCCCGTGACCGGAGTGGCCTCCCACAGCGGCCGGTCCGTCTGGGCCGGTCCGCCGAAGCTGTTCGGCTCGTAGTTCTTCGCACCCTTGTGGCGGCCGTCGTACAGGTAGCCGTCGCGGCTGTTGGTACGCGCCTCGGTGGCGTGCGGACGGTTCACCGGCAGGTGGTCGGCGTTGATGCCGACGCGGTAGCGGTGGGCGTCGCCGTACGCGAAGAGGCGGCCCTGGAGCATCTTGTCGGGGGACGGACCGATACCCGGCACGAGGTGCGCGGGGCTGAAGACCGACTGCTCGACCTCGGCGAAGATGTTCTCCGGGTTGCGGTTCAGCTCCAGCTTCCCGATCTCGATCGGCGGGTAGTCCTCGTGCGGCCACACCTTGGTGAGGTCGAACGGGTTGAAGCGGTACGTGGCCGCCTCGGCCGCCGGCATGATCTGGACCTGCACCGTCCACGACGGGAAGTCACCGCGCTCGATCGCCTCGCGCAGATCGCGCTGATGGCTGTCCGGGTCCTCACCGGCGAGCGTGTTGGCCTCGGCCTGGGTGAGGTTCTTGATGCCCTGGTCGGTCTTGAAGTGGTACTTGACCCAGAAGACCTCGCCGGCCTCGTTGCTCCACTGGTACGTGTGCGAGCCGTACCCGTTCATGTGGCGGAAGCTGGCCGGGATGCCGCGGTCGCCGAAGAGCCAGGTCACCTGATGGGTCGCCTCGGGCGACAGCCCCCAGAAGTCCCAGACGTTGTCCGCCTCCTGCGAGCCGGTGTACGGGTCGCGCTTCTGGGTGTGGATGAAGTCCGGGAACTTGATGGCGTCCTTGATGAAGAACACCGGGGTGTTGTTGCCGACGAGGTCGTAGTTGCCCTCCTCGGTGTAGAACTTCAGCGCGAAGCCGCGGGGGTCGCGCACCGCGTCGGCGGAGCCGAGGTTGCCCGCGACGGTCGAGAAGCGGAGGAACGTCTCGGTCTGCTTGCCGACCGCGGAGAGGAACTTCGCCCGCGTCCACTGCGAGACGTCGCGGGTCAGGGTGAACGTGCCGTACGCGCCGGCGCCGCGGGCGTGCACGATGCGCTCCGGAATGCGCTCGCGGTTGAAGTGCGCGAGCTTCTCCAGCAGCGACTGGTCCTGTACCAGTACCGGACCGCCGACGCCCGCGGTCTGGCTGTTCTGGTTGTCGGCGACCGGCGCGCCGGCCTCCGTGGTGAGCGGTCCCTGCGTCACGTGCGCCTCCTGCGTCGTTCCTGCACATTCGTCATGTCCTGCACAGCCTGTCCCTTGGCCTATGCCGGTTCCGATCCTACAATGGACATTGTCCAAGTCAAGTGAACATCCAAATTCACACACGTTCGGGACCCGGTCCCCCCACTGTTAGGCTTGTGCTTATGAGTGACCTGTTGGAACGACTTCGCGGACGCGGCTGGCGCATGACCGCCCAGCGGCGCGTCGTGGCCGAGGTCCTCGACGGGGACCACGTACACCTGACGGCCGACGAGGTCCACGCCCGGGCCGTCGCCAAGCTGCCCGAGATCTCCCGCGCCACCGTCTACAACACCCTGGGCGAGATGGTGACCCTCGGCGAGGTCATCGAGGTCTCCACGGACCGCCGGGCCAAGCGGTACGACCCGAACGCACACCGCCCCCACCACCACCTCGTCTGCGCGCGCTGCGGCACCATCCGCGACGTGCACCCGGCCGGCGACCCGCTCGCGGACCTGCCGAGCGACGAGCGGTTCGGCTTCACGGTCTCCGGCGTCGAGGTGACCTACCGCGGCATCTGCCCGAACTGCGCCACGACGACCTGACTTCTGTCACGGAGGGCCCCGGTGCGAGCATCACCCGCACCGGGGCCCTCCGCGTGAGCGCCCGCGGGACATGACGCACACACCCGGCCCCACCACGCGCGCACCCCCTTCCCGAAACTGACGGGTCGTCATATCGTCGGCGGCGATCACGTCCGCCCCGCGGCGGATCCGCACCTCGATACGCGCGAGGAGAGACCCGTGGGAGATCCGCACCCGACGCCACCCGAAGCCCCGGCCCCGTCTCCGGCCATCGCCACCGCCACCGCCACCGGTCCCAAACTCCGCGCCGACGCGCTCACCCGCTCGTTCGGACGCGGCACCAAGGCCCTGCCCGCCCTCGGCCCCGTCGATCTCTCCGTCGCACCGGGCGAGTTCACCTGCCTCGTCGGCCCGTCCGGCTGCGGCAAGTCCACGCTGCTCAGAATCGCCGCCGGGCTGCTCCGCCCCAGCTCCGGCGAGCTGTCCATCCGTACGGCCTCGTCCCGCCCGGCCGCGATGATCTTCCAGGACTACGGGATCTACGACTGGAAGACCGTACTGGCCAACGTCCGCTTCGGCCTCGACATCCAGCGCGTACCGCGCAAGGAGGCCGACGCCAAGGCGCGCGACTGGCTGGCCCGGATGGGGCTCTCCGACTTCGCGGGGGCGTATCCGGCCACCCTCTCCGGCGGGATGCGGCAGCGGGTCGCGATCGCCCGTGCCCTCGCCGTCGAGCCCGAGCTGCTGCTGATGGACGAGCCGTTCGCGGCGCTCGACGCCCAGCTGCGCACGATTCTCCAGGACGAGCTCCTCGACCTCACCCAGACCACCCGTACCACCACTCTCTTCATCACCCACAGCCTCGAAGAGGCGATCGTCCTCGGGGACCGGGTGCTGGTGATGTCCGCCAGGCCGGGGCGGATCATCGCCGAGCGCCGCCCGCCATTCGGCCGCCCGCGCACCGGCGAGGTCCGGTCGGCACCCGAATTCACCGCGCTGAAGAGCGAACTGTGGGAACTGCTGCGCGGCGAGGTGCGGAGGGAGGCGGTCCCGGCATGAGCACCGCCGTACGTGCCACGAAACCCGACGACGGTGTGCTGATCCGCAGACCGGGCCCGCAGGAGCTTCATCCGATACGCACCCACCGCAGGCGCCGCGCCCTCGAACTCGCGCTCGCCGTCGCCGTACCGCTGGCGCTGGTGCTGCTCTGGCAGCTCGCCGCCACGCAGTCCTGGATCGACGGGCGGGTCTACCCCGCCCCCTCCACCATCCTGGCGGACGGCTGGGACCGGGCGGGCGCCGGTGAGCTGTGGCCGGATGTGTGGGCCACGCTCAGGCGGGTCCTCGGCGGCTATGCGATCGGCACCGTCGCGGGATACGCGCTCGGGCTGCTGATGGGCTCGCTCTCACTCGTACGGGCGGCGCTGGAGCCGTTGCTCGACGCCCTGTACGTCGTGCCGAAACTGGCCCTGCTGCCGGTCTTCCTCAACATGTTCGGCCTCGGCGAGGGGCCGCAGATCGCCCTGGTCGCCGCGACCGTCTTCTTCTTCGTCTGGATCTCCACCATGGCGGCCGTGCTCGCCGTCCCGGTCGGCCACCGTGACGCCGGTCGGGTCTTCGGCGCCTCTCCCCGGCAGATGTTCCGGCACGTACTGCTGCCCGCGTCGCTGCCCGCGGTCCTGGTCGGGGCGCGGATCGCGGCGGGGGTGGCCGTACTGGTCATCGTCGCCTCCGAGCAGATCGCGGCCGCCGACGGACTCGGCCATCTGATCTTCGACTCCCGGGCGTTGTTCCGGAACGACGTGATGTTCGTCGGCATCGTGTGCGTGGCGGTCCTCGGTGTCGTCTTCTCCGAAGTGGTGCGGATCGCCGGTCGGCTGCTCACCCCGTGGGCCCCGCGCGACCGCGGTCGCGGCCAGTCCTGAACGGCTCCCCCACGTTCTTCGTACGGAGGCACTGTGCGTACACGTACCCCCTTGACCTGCACCGTCGTACTCATCGCCGCGTCCCTGCTCGGCGCGGCGGGCTGCGCCGGGAAGGACTCCGCCCACGGCAGCGGTCCGGCCGCGCCCCGCACCGTCACACCCGTCGCGGGCTGCGGCACCGGCAGTTGGACCGACCCGGCCGACCTCGCCCCCGACCGGAAGCCGGCCCGCTGCGGCAAGGGAGCCCCGGCCCCCCGGCCCCTGGCGAAGAAACGGAAGATCACCGTCGCGACCGGCACCCTGAGCGCGGAGTACGTCGCTCCGCTCCAGGTCGCGGTGGCGAAGGGCGAGTTCGCCGAGGAGGGGCTGGACGTGCGGCTGAAGGTGCTGCCCACCCCGGACGCCCTGCCGCTGCTCGCCAAGGGCGATGTGGACGCCCAGTGGGCGGCTCCCGAGGCGGCCGTGATGAACGGCATCAACGGCGGCTTCGACATCAAGTGGGTGGCAGGGAACTTCTCCCCCGACCCCACCTCCAAGAGCGGCCTGTGGGTACACCTCAAGGACGGCGAGAGCGCCGATCACGTCGACATGGCGGGCCGCAGGATGGGCACGATGATCGGCAAGGGATCGGTCATCGTGTACCCGATGGACACCTCCCTGCAGAAGCACGGCGGCGGCCTCGACAGGATCGGCTTCCAGCAGCTCGGTTCCGCGGACGTGCTGACCGCACTGGAGAACGGCGGCGTGGACTCCGCATGGCTGCTCGACCCGGTCTGGCGCACGCTGGACGGCGACAAGAAGTACGCGTTCCTGGGCGGACAGCCGGTCGGCGAACCGCTCGGTGGCTTGCTCTTCGGCCCGGCACTGCTGAACCAGGACCCGGACGCGGGCGTCGCCTTCCTCCGGGCCTACATCCGGACGGTGAACACCTACTTCGCCGGCGACTACAAGTCCGACCCCATGTTCGTCGCCGAGCTGGCGAAGCTGATGAAGACCGACGAGGCCACGCTGCGATCGACCCCGTCACTGCGGATGGACTGGGAGATACGGAAGGGCACGACGGACCGGCTGCAGAAGGCGTACGCGGACGCGGATGTCTCGAAGGGCGCCCCGGTACCGGAGGCGAAGGCGGTCGACCGGGCGATGTACGCGGAGGCGGTGGGCCACAGCCTCTGATACACAGGCACGGATACGCACGGAAGGCCGGATCCTCTGGAGGATCCGGCCTTCCGTGTTTAGTAGCGGGGACAGGATTTGAACCTGCGACCTCTGGGTTATGAGCCCAGCGAGCTACCGAGCTGCTCCACCCCGCGCCGTTGTGTTCCCCACCGTACGTCACCGCTCCGGACCAGCGCAAATCTGTTCCGGCGCGGGGCGGGACGGGGGTGTCCGGCGCGGGGGCGTCCGGGGCAGCGCGGGGCGGGACGGGGACGAGGCAGGGCAGCGGTCCGGCACGGAACGAGGCGGGGCGGCGGTCCGGCGCGGGACGAGGCGGGGCCGGGACCGCTGCTTTCACGAGCCCCGCCCGCGGCCTCACCGCTCGGCCCCCGCTCGGTCCTACGCGGCCCTACTCGGCCCCGCTCGGTCCTACGCGGTGAGCTCCTGGTGCAGCGCCTCGCGCAGCCGGGCGGCGCGCTCGGCGACCTCCGGCGGCCCCAGCTCGACCGCCCGCGCGCACCAGCGCTGCCCCTCGGTGAGCTCGCCGCGGCGGGCGGCCAGCAGGGCCAGGCGCAGCGCGGCCCGCCCGTGCCCGTCGTTGGCCGCTCGGCTCCACCACAGCGCGGCCTCCCGTTCGCTGCCCTCACGGGCGAGCAGCAGTCCGAGATTGAAGGCGCCGTTGCGGCTGCCCGCCTCGGCGGCCTCGCGGTACCAGCGGGCCGCGCTGTCCACGTCGCCCCGGGCGGCCGCGAGCATGCCGACCCGCACCTGGGCGCGGCGGTGCCCCTGCTCGGCGGCCCGCTCGTACCACTCCTCGCACTCGGTCTTCTCCGGCATCGGCTCGCCGAGCGCGGGAGGGCCGGGCGGCGGCTGCCGCGAGTCCAGTACCCCGGCCAGCCGGAAGGCCGCCTCGGCGCTGCCACCGCCCGCCGCGCAGCGCAGATGGCGCTCGGCCTCCTGCGCCTCGCCCTGGTGCAGCAGGGCCATGCCGACCTGGAGCGCGGCCTCGGTGTGGCCGGCCGCCGCGGCGCGCTCGTACCAGACCAGCGCCGCACGATCCTCGTCGCGTCCGGCGTACAGGATGCCGAGGTTGAAGGCCGCGTCCACGCTGCCCGCCTCGGCGGCCTTGGAGAACCAGGGCTCGGCGCCGGTCGCGTCGCCCGCCTGGAGCAGGAGCACGGCCAGCGCGTTGGCGGCCTCGCGGTGGCCCGCGTACGCGGCACGGCGGTACCACTGCTCGGCCTGGGGCGTACGGTCCTGAGCCGCGCAGAGCAGCCCCAGGTTGTAGGCGCCGTTGACGTCGCCCGCGTCCATGGCGGCGCGGTACCAGCGCTCGGCGGTCTGCTGCTCGCCGCGGGCCGCGTGCAGGGCGCCCAGTGCGTTGGCGGCGTTCCCGTCCCCCTCCTGGGCGGCGCGCAGCCACCACACGGCGGCGCTCTCCTCGTCGCCCGCGTCACGGAGCAGGAAGCCGAGCGCGCAGGCGGCCCGCGCCTCACCGGCCTTCGCGGAGACGAGGTACCAGCGGCCGGCCTCCTTGGGCTCACCGCGCTGTTCGAGGATGGCGCCGAGGTGCAGGGCAGCGCGCCGGTGACCGCGCGCGGCGGCCTGCCGGTACCACTGCTCGGCCTCGCCCACGCGCCCGGTCGCCGGGCCTGCCACCGGGCCGTCGGTCCGGCGCCCCGCGGACCGGCCGGTGGCACCCGCCCGATCGGCCACGCCCGCACCGGTTGCGGAGCCGAGGCCGGGACCGGGGCCCAGCCCGGGGCGGCCGAAGGCATCGTGCGGATCGTCGGCGGAGCTGCGGTCCAGCATGCGCGCGAGGCGGTACGCGGCCTCCCGGTGCCCCTGTTCGGCGGCGGCACGCAGCCAGCGCTCGGCGCCTACGTCGCTGCGGTGTTCCAGCAGGTCGGCCAGGGCGTACGCCCCCAGCGCGTGCCCCTGCTCGGCGGACTGCCTCAGCCAGTACTCGGCACCGGGCTCGTCACCGCGCTCCCGGTAGTGGCGGCCGAGGGCGTGCGCGGCGGCGGCGGAACCCGCGACGGCCGCGATACGCCACCAGCCGGCCGCGTCGTCGATGTACCCGCGCTGATGGAGAAGGACGCCCAGGTTGTTGGCCGCGGCCCGGTCGCCGTCCGCGGTGGCCGCGCGCAGGTAGGACTCGGCCCCGTCCAGATCACCGCGGCGCAGCAGCAGGGCGCCGAGGACGCTCATCGACGCGGTGTCGCCGGCGTCGGCGGCGCGGCGGTGGCGCGCCTCGCTCTCGGCACTCTCCGGACTCTCTCGGGCCTCCTGGACCCCTTGGGCCACGGGGCCCTCCGCAGCCTCAATGGCCCCGGCGGTCCCGGTGATCCCGGTGATCTCCGCGCTCTCGGCGCTTTCTGTGCTCTCGACGGTCGCGGCACACCCCGCAGTCTCGGCGGTCTCGGTCGTCCCAATGATCCCAGAGGTTGCAGTGATCCCAGAGGTCTCGGTGACCTCAGAATTCTCGGTGATCTCAGCGGTCTCGTTGCTCTCCGCGGCAGCTGCGCCAAAAGCCGCATTCATCACACTATCCGGCCGATGAACACGGCGCTGCACAAACCGCCCTGTATCCAACAGAGTTGCCCTGTCCCCCATAAATACCATCGTCGCACCACCCGCAACCCGCGTACACCTCGTATACCGCGGCCAGTGAGGTCACTTCAGCGTTTTGTCGACATGCCCACAGAGAGATAAGTCAAACACGTCCGGGGCCAACTCGTGCCCCGCGAACCGCCCTTTACACGCACCGTTCAAGAATGTCGCCGCGACACGACGAAGGCCCGGATCCTCGAAAGGATCCGGGCCTTCGTCTTTCAGTAGCGGGGACAGGATTTGAACCTGCGACCTCTGGGTTATGAGCCCAGCGAGCTACCGAGCTGCTCCACCCCGCGTCGTTGTGTTTAAACAGTACCACGACGCCAGGTGGGGCCTTTACCGGGTCACTCAGCCACCACTACCAGCTTCAGACGATTTGTCCGAATGGCCCGAACTATCGGAACTATTCGCACCGTTCGCGGCGCCGGTGCTGTTCGCACTGCCCGACTTGGGCTGGGCGGCCGCCGCACGCCGCAGCGCGTCCTGGAGATCCGCCTGGGCCTTTCCGTAGGCGCTCCAGTCCTGCTTCTTCAGGGCTGCCTCGCCTTCCGCGTAGGCCTTCTGCGCATCCGCGATCGCCTTCTTCAGCGCTGCGTCACCGGTGGCCGGCGGCTGTGTCGTTTCGCCTGGTGGCCTGGTGGTTTCGGCGGGTGGCTGGCCGGTGTCGGATTCCGTCACCCCGAAGACCGCGTTGAGCGCCTCCCCGAGACTGTTCTCGAAGACGGTCTTCGACCCGTACGAGGCAGCGACCTTGCGCAGCAGCGGGTAGTTCTGCGTGCCACCGCGCGTGTACACCGGCTCGATGTAGAGGAAGCCTCCTTCGAGCGGCACGGTCAGCAGATTGCCGTACTCGATGTCGGAGTCGGTTCCCTTCAGGTTTCTCACGAACTCGGCGACGTCGTCGTTGCCGTTGAGCTCGCTCTGCACCTGGCCGGGGCCCTTCACCGTGGTGGTGACTCTCAACAGCCGTATCGTGCCGTAGTCCTTACTGGCCGCGTCGGCGTCGACCGCCATGAACGCCCCGAGGTCGGGCCGCCCCTTCGGGGTGAACGTCGTCGTCAGCGAGAACTTCTGGGCCGCCTGGTCCGGCATCTTTATGCTCAGGTAGTACGGCGGGACGGCACCGGACTCCTTGTTGGTCGGGTCGTCCGGGACCTGCCACGCGTCACTGCCGCTGTAGAACTGGGCGGGGTTCGTGACGTGGTAGCGGGTGAGCAGCTCCCGCTGCACCTTGAACAGGTCCTGCGGGTACCGCAGATGGTCCCTGAGCTCCTGCGGGATGTCCGTCTTGGGCTGAACGGTCCCCGGGAACGCCTTGCGCCAGGTCTTGAGGACCGGGTCCTCGGTGTCCCACTCGTAGAGCTTGACCTTGCCGTCGTAGGCGTCGACGGTGGCCTTCACCGAGTTGCGGATGTAGTTGACCTGGTTCTGCTGGGCGACGACCGCACGCTGGTTGGTGGTCAGCGAGTCGGCCGTGGTGTCACCGAGCGTCGTACGCGAGGCGTACGGGTAGCCGTTGGTGGTGGTGTACGCGTCGACGACCCACTGGATGCGGCCGTTCACCACGGCCGGGTAGGCGTCGCCGTCGATGGTCAGCCACGGGGCGACCGCCTCGACGCGCTCCTTGGGCGTGCGGTTGTAGAGAATCCGCGAGCCCTCGCCGATGGCCCCCGAGTAGAGGATCTGCGGCTCGCTGAACGCCACCGCGTACGCGGCGCGGTTGAAGGCGTTGGAGAGACTGACCCCGCTGTTGCCCTGGTAGCTGGTGGTCTTCTCGCCGTCCTCCTCGTAGTCGAGCTCCTTCTGGGGCCCGCCGACGATGGAGTACTGCTCGGTCTTCTCGCCGTAGTAGATCTGCTGCTCGTACTTGCCCAGCTCACCCGAGGTCGGCAGACCGGACTCGGTGAAGTCCGGGGAGCCCTTCGGGTTCTTGCCGGTCGTCGTGCCCCGGGCCGCGATGGCGCCGTAGCCGTGGGTGTAGGTGAAGTGGTCGTTGATCCAGTTGCGCTTGGGGATGCCGTCGAGGTTGAGCTCGCGCAGACCGATGACCGTGTCCTGGTCCTTGCCGGCGGCGTCCTTGTAGCGGTCCACGTCCAGCGTCTTGGGGAACTGGTAGTAGTTCCTCTTCTGCTGGAGCTGCTGGAAGGCCGGAGAGACGACGTTGGGGTCCATCACCCGGTAGCTGGCGGCGTCGTCCGCGCTCGCGCGCAGTTTGGCGTCGTCACTCGTCGTGCTCTTGCCCGAGTAGTCGTCGACCTGCGCGTTGTCGATGTCGTACGCGTCACGCGTCGCTTCGATGTTCTTCCGGATGAACGGCGCTTCCTTGGCCTGCTCGTTCGGCTGGACCTGGAACTTCTGCACGATCGCCGGGTACAGCCCGCCGATCAGGATCGCCGAGAGCACCATCAGACCGAAGCCGATCACCGGGAGCTGCCAGGTCCGGCGCCAGAGCGTCGCGAAGAAGAGCACGGCGCAGATCGCGGCGATGCAGAACAGGATGGTCTTCGCCGGAAGGTAGGCGTTGGCGTCGACGTAGCGCAGGCCCGTCCAGTTGTCCGTGGCCTTGAAGTCGCTGGACTTCACTGCCAGACCGTAGCGGTCGAGCCAGTACGCCACGGCCTTCAGCGAGACGAAGACACCGAGCAGCACCGACAGGTGGCCGGTGGCCGCGCCGGTCGCCCGCGCGCCGGGGCTGGTGATGCGGAGCCCGCCGTACAGATAGTGGGTCAGCGCGGCGGCGATCAGCGAGAGCACCGTGGCCGCGAAGCCGAAGCCCAGCAGGAAGCGGTACCAGGGCAGATCGAAGGCGTAGAAGGAGACGTCCAGATGGAACTGGGGGTCCTTCTGGTGGAACGCCACGCCGTTCACGTACATCAGCCAGGTGCGCCACTGGCCGGAGGCGGATGCTCCGGCGATCAGCCCGACGAGCGCGGTGATCGCGAGCAGCACCCACTTCTTGTACGGGGCGAGGCTCATCCGGTAGCGGTCCAGGCTCTGCTGCTCCAGGGACATCGCGCTCAGCGGCGGCCGGAGCCGGTGCGCGAGCCAGATGTTCAGGCCGACGACGAACGCCATCAGCAGTCCGAAGACGAGGAACAGCCCGATCTTGGTCCACAGGGTGGTGGTGAAGACGGACGAATACGCGACCGACCGGTACCAGAGCCAGTCCGTCCAGAACCCGGCGAACATGACGAACGCCATGGCGAGAACCGCCAGGACGCCAAGTGTCATGAGCAGGGTACGGGCACGCCGGGACGGGCGGCCGAC
Organism: Streptomyces sp. NPDC057963; assembly: GCF_042887155.1. Classification (NCBI taxonomy): domain Bacteria; kingdom Bacillati; phylum Actinomycetota; class Actinomycetes; order Kitasatosporales; family Streptomycetaceae; genus Streptomyces; species Streptomyces sp. NPDC057963. Next base: position 324,624 of record NZ_JBHVPX010000004.1, on the reverse strand, counting down.
TCTGATCCGTGGCCCGGTCGGGCCTCCGCCGCGGTCCGGCATCTGGAAAGCCAACGTGCGCACCTCGAAGTTCGCGGGTCGTGTGGAGCGGGCCCAGCGATCGTAGAGCCCACCTATGCAACTTACTGACGCTTTACCTAGTTCCCGCTCCCGGGGCAGAAGGAGGCAGGATGTCGGTCATGCCCAACGTTTCCCCCTCAGGCCCCCCGATGGCCGCGAGCCCCCTCACCGTCGCCGTGCTCGAAATCGACGAGTACATCTCCGGCCTCGGCTGGGACCAGCCGGCCCGGCTCTTCGCTCTCGTCGACACCGCCCGGCTGCGGGCCCAGGAGCCCGGCCTCGCCGCCCAGCTCGGTCTCGACAGCTCCGACTCCCCGACCGCCCCACTCACCCCCATCGAGCAGGAGGAGCTTCCGGCCGGCACCGCCCTGGACGAGTTCCTCGCCACGATCGCCTGGCCCGACGCGGTGATCGGATGCGCGATGACGGTGGAGCGGCTGATGCTGCCGCCGTCCGCCGAGGCCTCCGTACCGGAGGGACTCGGCGATGCCCAGCTGGCCAAGTGGGTCGCCAAGCACCCGGAGCGCCAGGAGGTGCGGATGACCGTGGCCGTCCTCAGGGACGGTACGCGCGAGTCGGCCGTACGGCTCCGCGAGAAGGACTCGCCGAGCGAGGTGAGGACCGGCTCCGGCCTGGTGCCCGGACTGGCCGACGCACTGGCCGCGACCTTCGAGGCCTGACCCGCCGCGTCCCCGCCGGGGGCGCGGTCAGCCCGCCGAGCAGCTCGGCAGGCCGGCCGTGTCCCCTGCCTTGATCTTCTCCAGCGACTTCTTCGCGTCGTCGATCGTCTTCACCTTCACCAGCGTGAGTCCGCTCGGGGTGTCGGACGCTGCGGCCTTGCAGTTCTCGTCCGGCGTCAGGAAGTACCGGGCGCCGGCGTCGCGCGCGCCGACCAGCTTCATGTTGATGCCGCCGATCGGGCCGACCTTCCCCTTGTCGTCGATCGTGCCGGTGCCGGCGACGAACTTCCCGCCGGTGAGGTCGGTGGGCGTCAGCTTGTCGATGATGCCCAGGGAGAACATCAGCCCGGCGCTCGGGCCGCCGACGTCGGCCAGCTTGATGTCGATCCGGAACGGGAACGTGTGGTCCGTCCCGGCCTGGATGCCGACGATCGCGCGGTTCTCCTTGGGGGCCTTCGCGGTGGTGATGGTGATCTTCCGGCTGCCCTCGGGCTCCTTGCCGGCCTTCTCGGCCTCCTGCGCCGTCTTCGCCGGGATGACCGTGAACGTGACGTCCTCGCCGGGCTTGTGGCGGGTGACGAGCTTCGCGACGTCCTCGGGCTGCTTCACCGCGCTGCCGTCGACCTGCTTGATCACGTCGCCGGCGTGCAGCTTGCCCTGGGCGGGGCTGTCCTTGACGACCGTGGAGACCACGACACGCGACGGCACCGGGATGCCCAGCTCGGTCAGGGCGGCGACCTTGGCGCTCTCCTGGGACTGACTGAACTCCTCGGCGTTCTCCTGCGTCGACTGCTGCTCGGTCTTGCCGCCGGGGTACAGCGTGTCGTGCGGCACGACCACGCTGTCGTGGGCCAGCCAGCCGTACACGGCCTCGACGAGGTTCATCCGGTAGTCGGCGCCGGTCACCCGCACCGTCGTCATGTTGAGGTTGCCGGACGTCGGGTACGTCTTGCGCCCGGAAATCTGCAGAACCGGTTCGCCGTCGACCTTGCCGAGGGTGTTCACCGTCGGCCCGGGAGACATCTCCGAATACGGCGCTTTGATCAGCACGCCTGCGCAGAGCAGCGCGATGAGGATCAGCGTGGAGGCGAGCATCGTCGCGGTGCGGCGTGGCATGGAACGACAGTACGGGAAGGGGCTGTGAGTGCACCGTCGGGGCCGGGCCGTACGGGGCGGGGAGCCGGGCGTGGGGCGGTGCCGGAGGGCTTCGGCCTTCGGTGCCGCGCTGCGGATTGGCGACTGCGTACGTTCGCCGGGGGGTCAGACGACATCGGAACCGGAGTGCGACTTCTCCATCGCCTCACGGAACCGGGCATACCCGGCGAGTTCTGAAACATCACCGGTCGTGCGATTGCGGGTGGCCCAGCTTCCCCATATCGCAGCACCGAGCGCAGCAAAAAGCGGAATCAGCAACCAGGCGAGTGCTGCCATGACGACCTCCCTACCCCATGAGCGACCGCAACTGACCGATCAGCAGATTAACCAGCTGCAGGACCAACGCTCATGGTAGGGGTGCGGTTACGCAAATCGGGGCGGACCACCACCCGATCGGGCTTGCGCTCAGCAGGCCCCGACCCACTCCTCGGTGCCGTCCGAAAAACGCTGGTGCTTCCAGATCGGAACCTCGCGCTTGAGATCGTCGATCAGCTTGCGGCATGCCTCGAACGCCTCCGCCCGGTGCGGGCAGGCGACGGCGACGACGACCGCGAGGTCGCCCACATGGAGGTCACCCACTCGGTGGACGGCGGCCAGCCCCCGGACCGGGAAATCCGCGACGACCTTCTCGGCCACCCGGCGCAATTCGTCCTGCGCCGAGGGGTGGCAGGAGTAGCCGAGGGCACCGACGTCCTGACCGTCGTCGTGGTTGCGCACGGTGCCGACGAAGAGCGCCGTGCCGCCCGCTGCTTCGTCCCCGACGGCCCGGAAGACCTCGTCGACCGACAGCGGCGTCTCGCGGATCTCCAGCAGCCGGATGGGGTCGGTCGCCGCCCGCTCGCCGGGGTGGTCGTGAGTGGGAGCCATGGGGCCCATGGTGCCGTACGGCGCCGACGTCGTGAAATAGCGCTTTCCACCTGCGGTGCGCCGTCGGCCTTGGAGCCTTCTACAGCGTCCCGCGGTCCGCCGACCGGGGCCGAGGGCTTTCCCGTCCGGACCGGCCGGAGCCGAATGCCCTCCGTCCGGATCGGGCCTGATCGGTGGGCGGCGCCCGGTGCCGTGTGCCGCAAGGCGGAGGAGGGGCCGGCCGGGGTCTCTCCCGGCGAGCGCGGCAGGGAGCCCGGGGAAGGAGCCCTGGCGACCGGCGGCAGCGCGGCAGCGCGGCAAGACACGGTGCCGGGCAGCCCTTAGATACGGCGACGCGCCTTGCGGGCGCGGCGGACCAGGGCGGCCGTGCCGAGCAGCGCCACGGTCGCACCGGCGGCACCTGCCGCGGTGGCGTCCTTGCGGCCGAGGCGGCGTCCGGCGACGGTGTGCCGCCCCTCCACCTCTTCGAGGAGCGCGGCGAGCACCTCCTCGTTGGTCCAGCCGGGGCGCCAGCCCGCGTCGTGCAGCCGGCTCACGCTGACCACCCACGGGTGCATCGTGTACGCCAGGTCGCCCGCCGGGGACGGGGTGAGGCCGATCCGGTGCAGCCGGGCGGCGGCACCGAGGGCCACGGCGGAGGGCAGCTCCATCCGGCGGACGCCGCTGAGCTCCTCGACCTCCGCCTGTTCCAGCCAGCCGTCGCAGCCGACCGCGAACTCGCCGTCGATCTTCTCCAGCGCCGCGTACTCCAGGGCCGTGACCAGGTCCTCGACGTGGCAGAACTGCCAGGTGGGGCGTGATCCGGCGACGACCAGGAGGCGCGGCGACTCGAAGTAGCGGGTCAGCGCGGTGTCCGTACCGCCGACCAGGACGGTCGGCCGGACCACGGTCACGTTGAGTCCCGGGTGGGCGCGCGGTGCGCGGCGGCCGAGACGTTCGATCTCCAGGAGGTCGCCGACGCCGGTCGCCTCGGCCGTGGCGCGCAGCTCGGCGTCCTCGGCGAGCGGGATGTCGTTGTCGGGCAGCGCCCCGTAGACCATCGCCGAGGTGCACAGCACGACCCGGTGGACCCCCACGGCCGCGGCCGCGGTCAGCACGGTCTGGGTGCCGCGCACGTTGTAGGCGGTGCGGGCGGCGGGGTCGGTCTCCAGGTCGAGGTCGAGCGCCAGATGCACCACGACGTCCGCGCCGCGCAGCTTCTCCGCGATGGCGGGGTCCCGGACGTCGAGGATGTGCCAGGTCGCCTCGGAGACCTCTCCACGGCGTTCATCGATGGCGATGACCTGCTTGATCTCCTCGGAGCGGGCGAGGCGTGCGGTGAGCAGCTCACCGATGCCGCCCGCGGCTCCGGTGATCGCGACGACGGGGCCACGGCTTCTGGAGCGGCTTTTTGCGGACTTGTTCTCGGTCGAGGGGTCGGACAGGTTTCGCGCTGCGCGAACCTGAGGATCTGGGGAACTCACCGGGCGTCTCCAGCGGTTGTCTTCAGTACGTACGCGAATGACGCGTACGTACCAGGTGGCGTCCATCCTGCCGCAGGCCGGGAGCCGGCGGAGCACTGAGGCCCCGAGCGGACTTTTGGTGTCTACGCTGGATGGTGATGTCGGGCAGTCGCCGTCGGTTCGAGCCGGCGGCCCTACGAGCCGAGGAAACCCGTGAGTGACACCCCATTCGGATTCGGCCTTCCGCCGGAGGAGCCGGACAACGGCGACGAGGGCAAGAAGAAGGACCCCACCGGAGGTGGGCAGGGTTCGGGCGGGCCGGCGAACCCGTTCGGCTTCGGGCCCGGCGCGGGCGGGGACAACCCGTTCGCGGCGATGTTCGGCACGATGAACCCCAACGACCTGGGTGCGGCCTTCCAGCAGCTCGGCCAGATGCTGAGCTACGAGGGCGGTCCCGTCAACTGGGACATGGCCAAGCAGATCGCGCGCCAGACGGTCTCGCAGGGCACGCCGGACGGCACCAAGGACGCGAGCGTCGGCCCGTCCGAGCGCTCCGCGGTCGACGAGGCGCTGCGGCTGGCCGACCTCTGGCTGGACGGGGTGACCTCGCTGCCCTCCGGCTCGGTCTCGACCGTGGCGTGGAGCCGTGCCGAGTGGGTCGAGGCGTCTCTGCCCGCCTGGCAGAAGCTGGTCGACCCGGTGGCCGAGCGGGTCGGCCTGGCCATGGGCGATGTGCTGCCCGAAGAGATGCAGGCGATGGCGGGGCCGCTGATCGGCATGATGCGGTCGATGGGCGGCGCGATGTTCGGCCAGCAGATCGGGCAGGCCGTCGGTGTGCTCGCCGGCGAGGTGGTCGGCTCGACCGACATCGGACTGCCGCTGGGCCCGGCGGGCAAGGCCGCGCTCCTTCCGCTGAACGTCGAGAGGTTCGGCAAGGACCTCAGCGTGCCGCAGGAGGAGGTGCGGTTGTACCTCGCCCTGCGCGAGGCCGCCCATCAGCGGCTCTTCGCCCATGTTCCGTGGCTGCGCTCGCATCTGTTCGGCGCCGTCGAGGGGTATGCGCGCGGCATCAAGGTCGACACCAGCAAGCTGGAGGACGTGGTCGGTCAGTTCGACCCGTCGCAGCCCGAGCAGTTGCAGGACGCCCTTCAGCAGGGCATGTTCCAGCCGGAGGACACCCCGGAGCAGAAGGCCGCCCTGGCCCGGCTGGAGACGGCGCTCGCGCTGGTCGAGGGCTGGGTGGACGCGGTGGTGCACGAGGCCGCGAAGTCCCGTCTGACCTCGGCCGACGCGCTGCGCGAGACCATGCGCAGGCGCCGTGCCTCCGGCGGTCCGGCCGAGCAGACGTTCGCCACGCTCATCGGTCTCCAGCTGCGTCCGCGGCGGCTGCGTGACGCCTCGCGCCTGTGGGCGTCGCTCACGGACGCCCGCGGTCTCGACGGCCGCGACGCCCTGTGGGAGCACCCCGACATGCTGCCGACCGCCCAGGACCTGGACGATCCGGACGGCTTTGTGCACCACGAGCAGCTGGACTTCTCCGAGCTGGACAAGATGCTCGGCGAGGCCGCGAAGGGTCCGCAGAAGCCCGAGGCCGCAGCGGGCGAAGCAGGCTCCGGAGAAACCGGAGAAACCGGAGAAACCGACCGGAAGAACGATGGCAAGGGCGACACCGACCGGTGAGCCTGTACGACGACGCCGTTCTCGTACTGAAGGGGTACGAGAACCCGGTGGACCCGGCCCAGGAGGAACTGCGTCAGGTCTATCTGGATCATCTGGCTCGGCACCCCGACGGCATGTGGAAGGCCTGCGCGGCCGGGCACCTGACGGCCAGCGCACTGGTCGTCGATCCGGAGCGCGGGCGGGTCCTGCTCACCCTGCACCGCAAGCTGCGGATGTGGCTGCAGATGGGCGGCCACTGCGAGCCGCAGGACACCACGCTGGCCGCCGCGGCCCTGCGTGAGGCCACCGAGGAGTCCGGCATCGGCGGCCTGACCCTGCTCGCGGGCGGACCGGTGACGCTGGACCGCCACCGGATCCCCGCCCCCTGCCACTGGCATCTGGACGTGCAGTACGCGGCGCTCGCCCCGTCGGGCGCGACGGAGCAGATCAGCGACGAATCGCTGGACCTGCGCTGGTTCGCGTACGACGAGGTCGCGGCCGTGGCCGACACCTCGGTCGTACAGCTGATGACACGCGCCCGCGCCGCGCTGGAGCAGCTCCGGTAGGCCGGACGGCATACGGCACGGGTGAGGGGCGGTCGCCGGGGAGACCGCCCCTCGCCCGTGTGGCCCGTGCCGGTGCTCGGCGGCTCAGTTCCAGGCGTTGTTCTGGTTCTGGCCGTGGGCGCCCTGCTGGCCCATGCCGTACTGGGCCCTGATGCCCTGGCCGATCTCGTGGTTCTGCGGGGGCAGCACCTCGCTCGGCTGCACCAGGGCGAAGCCCTGGCCGAGGAAGCTGAGCTCCCAGCCCTCGCCGGTGTTGCCACGCCGCCGCCAGACGCCCGAGGAGTGTGTCTGGGCCTGCATCTGCACGCGCAGCGAGCTGGACCAGGCGACGATCGCGTCGGCGTCGGCGTTGACGTACTTGTCCGGCGTGACTTGCATCATCAGCGGCCGGCCCGAGGTCATCAGGGCGACCTTGCCCGTGCCGGAGATGTTGAGCTGGTACTTGCCGGTGCCCGAGATGCCGTACTGGCTGTCCACCGCGATGACCTCGGTGTGCAGCGAGGAGTCGAGGGCCAGGACGTAGGCGCTGTCCACCGTGATGCCGTCGTGGTCGACGTCCACGACATGGATGTACTGCGCGAGGTTGGCGAGGTAGGCGGTGCCCTGCCCGGAGCAGCGCATCAGTTCCAGGCCCTCGCCGGTGCTCGCGCGGGCACGGCGCTGCCCGTGCGACTGGTACTCGCCGTCGAACTCCATCAGCCCCTGGTAGGCGACCATGGCGCCCTTGCGGGCGAGGACGTCGTCCCGGCCGGTCAGCGAGACCCGCAGGAGCTGCGGGTTCTGGACGGTGTACCGGTCCTGGGACTGCTGTTCCGTGTAGCTGAAAAGCGGACTCTGCATGGTGTGTTTCTCCTCCCCCTCAGTTCCGGACCCGCAGGCGGTCGGTACTGTCCTCACTCGGCTGTACGACGACGATGCCCTGGCCGGAGAAGGCCATCTGGTACGCCTCGCCGCTGCCCCGCCCGATGAGGGAGGAGGCCTTGAAGCTGCGCTTGCCCTTCACCTTGAGGTTCGGGGACCACGCCACGAGGGCGTCCGGGTCGACGTAGGTCTCGTCCTCGCCGCGTCCGCAGTCGACGACGATCGGTGTGCCGCGCGAGGTGATGGCGACCCAGCCGGTGCCCGAGATACAGACGTTCCACAGTCCTTGGCCGGCGAACTTGGCGAGGCCCTTGACCCGCTCCACGCCCCAGGTGAGATGGCTGTCGAAGGCGAGGACGTTGGTGCCGTTGACCGAGAGGGAGTCGTTGTTGAGGTTGATGACGACCACATCGGCGCCGTAGTCCGCGAGGTAGAGCAGTCCGTCGCCGGAGCACTTCATGATCGGTGCGCCCTCGCCGGTGATCCACTGCGAGGCGATCTGACGGACGGCCGGCGGGTTGGGTTCGTACTGGATGAAGCCTTCGTACGCCACCATCGAGCCGGTACGTGCGTAGAGGTCCTGGCCGGTGGCCATGGCGACCTTGAGCATCGTGTGGCCGTGGTTCTCCATACGGGCCGTGACGGGGGTCGGGGCGTAGCCCGCGAGTTGCTGGTTCATGACGGGCTCCCTCAGACCTCGTAGGGCTGGACGACGATGAAGTTGCCGGGGGCGCCCCGGAACTGAAGGTTCACGGTCTCCCCGCTGTGCCCCGGGTACGCGTTGCGGCGCAGCCGGACCTGGCTGGAGATGATCACCTGGGACGCGGACGACCAGGCGACGACGGCGTTGCAGTCGGCGAAGGTGGTCGGGGTGACGGGCAGGACGACGGGGACGCCGTGGGTCTTCACGACGACCGTGCCGGTGCCCTGGAACTGCATGGTGAACAGGGCCCCACCGGGAATGCCGTGGCCCTCGATCCTGCGGACCTCGTGCTGCAGCGACTCGTCGAACGCGAGGACGTTCTCCGCCGAGACGCAGATGCCGTCGCCCTGGAGCTCGATGGCGTGCAGATGGGAGCCGTCCTCGGCGAGGAAGACCTGCCCGCGGCCGGTACAGCGCATCAGCTGCAGTTCCTGGCCGGTCGCGTTGCCGACGATGCGGCCCGCGAAACCGGCGCCCTTGTAGCTGAAGTCGACCTTGCCCTGGTACATCACCATGCTGCCCTGCCGGGCGAGCACGGGCATGCCGCCCATGGTGAGGTCGACCCGCATGAGCTGCTGGTTCTGCGGGGTCCAACGCTGGCCGGTGGCCGTCTCCTTGTACAGCTGGAGCGCGGCCTGAAGCCCGGCACCGGCCTGCGGCATGCCTTGCGGCACCCCCTGGGGCATTCCGGGGGGCTGCATTCCGGGCGGCTGCTGGCCGTACGGGGCGGGGGCCTGCTGGCCGTACGGAGCGACGGGTGGGGGCTGCTGCCCGGGGATCTGCCCGAACTGCGGCTGCTGGGGCGGCAGGCCCGGCTGTCCGTACGGGGCCGGAGCGGGGGCGGGCGGCGGCACCATGCCGCCGTGCGGCGCCATCGGGGCCGCCATCGTCGGCGCGGAATGCATCTGCTGCTGCGGTGCGGGGGCCGGAGCCGGTGCGGCCGGGGCCCCGAAGGACGGGGCGGGCGGCGGCGCTTGGGGGGCCTGCGGTGCGGCCGGGGCGCCGAAGGACGGGGCGGGTGCCGGGGCGGCCGGCTGGGCGGGCGGGGCGAACGACGGGGCGGCCGCCTGCGGCTGAGGTGCGGCGGGCGCCTCCTCGGCGACCTCGCCGCCGAAGTTCTTCAGCAGCGCTTCGAGGCCGCCGTCGAAGCCCTGGCCGACGGCGGCGAACCGCCAGACGTCCTTCAGGTAGAAGTCACCCAGCATCACCGCACGCTCGGTGGTGAACTCCGAACCGTTGAAGGCGTACCTGACGACTTCCTCGCCACCCGCGACGATCCGGATGTAACCGGGGCCGACCTGGGACATCTGCCCGGCACCGTCGACCGTCGCAGTGAACGACAGCTTGTGGATGTTCGCCGGAATGCGGTCCAGGGTGACGCGGAACGACTCGGTGTCACCGGCCTGGGCACCGAGAAGCTGAATGGACTCCTCGGGCGATTTAGGCTGATTGAAGAAGATGAAATACCGGTCGTCGGAGAGCTGCTCATTGGCATCGAGGCCGAAGCAGCTGATGTCAAAGGTCAGTCCCGGGCCGGCGATCTGCACACCTACGTACAGGTCCGTCCCCGGTGTGAGATCGCTGATCTTGGCCTTGTGGCCGCGTTGGAATTCCCTGGCCATGCGTAACGACCGTCCCCCATCCCGAATGTGAATGCGTCGCGTCAGGCTAACCGCAAACTCCGACGTTGAGCTAAGTCGGTACACACCCGGTACAGAATCGCCGAACGTCACTCACCGCGTGCGGCGGGCAGATGCGGCAGCCGGTCGGCCGCCACCACGCCCTCCAGGTAGCCACGGGCCCGCTCCGTGCGGGGGTACGCCTCCAGCAGCCGCCAGAAGCGCGGACCGTGGCCGGGGACGAGCAGATGGGCCAGCTCATGGACCAGTACGTAGTCGACGACGTACTCGGGCATGCCCTGGAGCCGGTGCGACAGCCTGATGCTGCCCTCCGCCGGGGTGCAGGACCCCCATCGGGTGTTCTGATTGGTCACCCACCGCACGGACGCGGGCCTGGCCCGGCCCTCGAAATACTGGGCGGACAACCGCTCCGCCCGCTCGGCCAGTTCGCTGTCGCCGAGGATGCGCTTGCTCTCCTGGGCCGCGAGCTTGTCGAGCATCACGCTCACCCAGCGCCGCTCCTCGGCCTGCGACATCCGGGCGGGGATGAGCACGATGGTGCGGTCCCCCTCCCGGTACGCGGAGACCGTTCTGCTGCGGCGGGTGCTCCTGCGGACCTCGACCGCGCTCGTCGCCGAGGCGCGGGGCGGGCGGTCCACCGCGCTGCGCTGATGGGTTCCGGCACTGCGCGCGGGGGTCTCCCCGGCGAATCCGGGTGACGGGTCGGCGGGCACGCCATGACGTTACCCGGTGTCAGTGGGGGAAGTCCCGCCTCCGGGACGGTTCGCGTGTGATCCGCTCCACGGCATGCACCATTTGAACGACTAATACCCCGCACCTGTGGACAACTTTCCGCACACTTCGCCGCCGGCCTGCATTCTGACAACGGATCTCGCGGAGATCCGGGCCATGGCCCACACACAGAGATCATGGAACACAGACCGGGGGACGCCGTGTATCCGATGTTGAAACCCGCACTGCGCCGCGCATGGCGCGGCCGGGGCACCGTGCAATTCGGGGTGACCCGCGCCCATGCGGTGAAGCTCGGTCCGATGGATATCGCCACGGGCTGTTTTCTGGAACTGCTCGACGGCACGCGCGGCCTGCCGCTGCTGCGCGAAGAAGCCCGGTCCATGGACCTGTCGGACCATCAAGTGGAGACCTTGGTGCGCCGCTTGAGAGACGCGGGCCTGATCGACGATGTGCGGACCGCCGGCCCGGAGGCGGATGCGCTGAGGAACCGGCCCGAGGCACTGCAGCGGTACCGCCCTGATCTGGCGTCACTCTCCGTCGTCCATCCCGAGCCGGGTGGCGGGATGCGGCGGCTGGCGGCCCGCCGGGCGATGCGGGTCCAGGTGCGGGGCGCCGGCCGGGTCGGTGCCGCGATCGCGGCGGTGCTGTCCGGGTCCGGAGTGGGCCGGGTGGAGGTACTGGACGGCGGGTGCACCGAGCCGTCGGACGTCTCGCCCTGCGGGCTTCCACCAGCGGCCGTCGGGGAGCGCAGGGCCACCGCGGCCCGGCAGTTGGTGCGCAGATCCGCCGTCGGCCCGGCTCCCCGGGCGGCGGAGGCGGCGGATGCCTCGGCGGGCGGTGAGCCAGGGCTGTCACTGATCGTGGTCGCCCCTCGTGACGGTCTCTCGGCGTACGCCCCCGATCCGAGGCCTGCGGAACCATGGATCGCTTCGGGGACTCCCCACCTCTATGCCGGAGTGATGGAGGCGACGGGAGTGGTCGGGCCCCTGGTCCTGCCCGGGGGCACCGCGTGCGCGGGATGCCTGGCGCTGGAACGTGCGGAACGGGACGAGCAGTGGCCGAGGATGCTCTCGCAGTGGCAGTCCGGTCGGCGCAACGCCGTCCAGGCCTGCGACCTGGGGCTGGCGACGGCGGTGGCCGGCCTGGCGGCCGCTCACGCACTGTCCTTTCTGGACGGGGAGCTGCCCGCCAGTACAGGGACCCGCTGGGAGGCCGCGCTGCCGCTGTTGGACTGGCGCTCCGAGCAGATCCGGGCACATCTCGGCTGTTGCTGCGGAGCGGCTGGGCAGACTGAGGGGGAGCGTGCCTCCGGGGCCGACGCGGTACACGACACAATGGCCGGGTAACCGCCGCACGCGGTACGGCAGTCTGGGATTTGGAGGGGCTCATGTCTGATCTACCCCGGAAAGCGGTCACCCGTACCGCCAAGTTGGCCGCCCTGCCACTGGGCTTCGCCGGCCGCGCCACGTGGGGCCTGGGCAAGCGGATCGGCGGGAAGTCGGCGGAGTTGGTGGCCCGGGAGGTTCAGCAGCGCACCGCGGATCAGCTCTTCAAGGTCCTGGGTGAGCTGAAGGGCGGGGCGATGAAGCTGGGTCAGGCCCTGTCCGTCTTCGAGTCGGCGCTACCCGAGGAGGTCGCGGGCCCGTACCGGGCGGCGCTCACCAAACTGCAGGAAGCCGCGCCTCCCCTGCCCAGCGGCACGGTGCACGCGGTGCTGGCGGAGCGGCTCGGCGAGGACTGGCGGGAGCTGTTCCTCGACTTCGAGGACAAGCCGTCGGCCGCCGCCTCGATCGGTCAGGTGCACCGCGCGGTGTGGCACGACGGGCGGGACGTCGCGGTGAAGGTGCAGTATCCGGGCGCCGGAGAGGCACTGCTCTCCGATCTGACCCAGCTCAGCAGGTTCGCCCGGCTGCTCGGCCCGTTGATCCCCGGAATGGACGTCAAGCCGCTCATCACGGAGCTGCGCGACCGGGTTTCGGAGGAGCTGGACTACGAACAGGAGGCGCGGTCGCAGCGGGACCATTCCGAGGAGTTCGCGGCCGATCCGGATGTCGTGATCCCCGATGTGGTGCACCAGTCCGACCAGGTGCTGGTGACGGAGTGGATGGACGGCGTTCCGCTTGCCGACGTGATCGCCGGGGGCACCCCGGAACAGCGCGACCGGGCCGGTCAGTTGCTGGCGCGCTTCCTCTTCTCGGGGCCGGCGCGCACCGGGCTGCTGCACGCGGACCCGCATCCGGGCAACTTCCGGCTGCTGCCCCCGGACGACGAGACGGACGAGGCCGGACAGTGGCGGCTCGGGGTGCTGGACTTCGGCACGGTCGACCGGCTGCCGGGTGGTCTGCCGCAGACCATCGGGGACTCCTTGCGGCTGGCACTGGCCGGTGACGCGGAGGCGGTGTACGAGCTGCTGCGCGAGGAGGGGTTCGTCAAGGACTCGATCGACCTCGATCCGGACGCGGTGCTCGACTACCTCCTCCCGATCATCGAACCGGCGCGCGTGGAGGAGTTCACCTTCACCCGGAGCTGGATGCGCAATCAGGCGGCACGGATCGCTGATCCCCGCTCGCCCGCTCATCAGCTGGGCAAGCAGCTGAATCTGCCGCCCGCCTATCTGCTGATACACCGGGTGACGCTGAGCACGATCGGGGTGCTGTGCCAGTTGGGTGCGACGGTGCGGCTGCGCGACGAACTCGAATCCTGGGTCCTGGGATTCCTGTCGGAGGATGAGCAGGAGGTCGTGGTGCAGGAGTTGGCGGGCGACGCCCCCGGCGCATAGGGCAGTCGGCCTTCGGCCCCGTCACCGAGCCCGGACCGTCACACCCCGGCCCCACAGCCCCGGGTTTCGTGCCCCGAGCGCCACCACCAAGCGCACGCCCCGTGTGTCACTCCCTGGCGCACGCCTCATGGGTCACTCCCCGGCGCACACCTCATGTGTCACCGCCAGACGTCACGCACCGGCCTCACCACCAGGCGGAGTCGAGGCGGCTCTCGATCGCCCTGATATGGGTGCGGGCGCACTTTTCGCAGACGTACTGGTGGCTGCCGTTCTCGACCGAACAGCTCCAGGTCGGCGGTGCGGTCTCGCTGCCGGCGGAGGCATCGCACAGGGCGCACGCGGCCACTGCGGTGTCCTCTGCGCGGGTTGCCGCATCCGGTGATGAGTCTCCTCGTCCACGTGGTGACGACAATTCCGCCGCCACCGTGCCGCGCGGCACCACACAGCACGACCGCGGGGCCGGTCCGTTCGGACCGGCCCCGCGGAAGGGGTACTGAGCATGGGTACTGATTGCTGCCGGGCAGAGCGGCTGCCCGGCAGCGGGTGCTGCTGGTGTCCTGCCCGGCTAGTGCATGACCGCCATGGCCAGCGCACGGCGGGCGCGCATCGAGGCGCGCTCGGCCCGGCGCTGCATCCGGCGCGCGGTGACCAGGCGCACGGCCCGGCGTTGCGTGTCGGCTTCCCTCAGGCGGTCGTGCATATGCGCACGAGCCAGGGCTTCTGGAATGAGTTGCATCTCGCGGGTCCTGTTCTGACGCGAGTCGTTCGCGCCGATGATCGTGACGTTCGGTGTTGCGGAGCCGACGGGCTCATTCGTGGGGACGGACATTGGTGCCTGATTTCGGGGATCGTGGGTGTGGGGACGGTCGATGGTTCCGATGCGCTTCATGGGTTTGGGGGCCGCGACCCCCAGTCCGGCGATCACGCCGCGACCGGGTTCTTGCGCGGACGACCACGCGGCCGCTTGCGAGCGACGACGACGCCCTGGATGAAGAGCTCACCGCCCCAGACGCCCCACGGCTCGCGACGCTCCTTGGCGCCGGCGAGGCAGGCCTCGACGAGCGGGCAGGTGCGGCAGAGGGACTTGGCGTACTCGACATCGGCCGGCGACTCGGCGAAGAAGACCTCCGGGTCGTAGGAGCGGCAGGGGACGGGCACGCCGAGGTTCTCGATGGCGTCGTCGAGCGCGGTGAGCGCGGTGAGGGGGGTCAAGGTGGAGTCCTCCGTGAGGCCGGGCGGCGGGATCGTGTCGGAAGGCGGTACGGACGGGGCGTGCGCTTCGAGTTGCACGGTGGGTGGTGTCCTCGTCTGGTCGTTCCGGCCTGTTGGCCGGGTGGCGGCTGGTACCGGGTGCTGCTTGTCCCGAGGCTCCTTCGCGCTGTCTCGTCCGTTTGGACAAAACAAAAGGGCCGCGGATCCCGAGTGGGGTTCCGCGGCCCTGAAGGCGCCGGCCTGATGGCGAATCAGGCTGGATCACTCCAGGGTTCAGGCCCACGGAAGGCCCACATCGTGTGGTGGTGTGTCATCTGCTTCTTGGCGCCGGATTCCGCTCCCGCACCGACGGCCGCAAAGGCATAGGCCTGGGCCTGTCCCTTCGCTACTGCTGCTGCCGGTGCCTGGGTCGGTCGCTCATTGCGCTCCCGCACGGGGAGGCTCGCCGAGGACAGCGGGCCGGCGGCAGAGATGCCGGACAGACCGGTGCCACGGAGCGAGGACTCGGAAGAGCAGGCGAGGCCGAGCGAGCAGGCGGAGACGACCGAGAGATCGGTCATTTTGTTGGTCTCGATGATGCTGATCACTTCAATCGCCTCCTCTCGGCGTCTCGGGGGGACCGGCGGGCCGGTCCTGCGTATTCGGATAAGTACAGCACAGGACTAGGGCTTCAGAGAAGTCGCTGTTCCCGTGGTTAAGAACCTATGGTGATGACTGGGGCAGGCGCAAACTATTTTTTCGACGAGTTTTTCTCACACCTCGTCAACGACGCCCCCGTGTCCTTCCCCTACCGTCTCACCTGCGCAAATGGCGAGTACCGCGGTCCCGAACCGGTCCAGCTTCCGCGCGCCGACTCCGGAGATCACGGCCAGTTCTCCCGCGCTGCCCGGCACCGTCTCCGCGATCGCCATCAGCGTCTTGTCCGTGAAGACGCAGTACGCGGGCTGGCCGATCTCCTTCGCCCGGACCGCCCGCCAGTCGCGCAGCCGCTCGTACAGCGCCTCGTCCATGTCGGAGGGGCAGTCGTCGCAGCGCATCAGCTTCATCTCGCCCGCGTCGGTGAGGGTCTTGCCGCAGACGCGGCACCGGGCAGGACCGCGGCGGCTGCGCCGGGCGACCGGTCCGGCGCCCCGCTCGATCCCGCCGCCACCCGCCGCGCCACGCGTGCCGGGAGCCGCCGCCGAGCCGGGACGCATCCCGTTCAGGAACCGGCTCGGGCGGCGTCCGGCGCGGCCCCCGGGTGAGCGGGACAGCGACCACGACAGCGAGAGGTGCAGGCGCGCCCGGGTGACGCCGACGTACAGCAGCCGGCGCTCCTCCTCGATCTGCTCGTCGGTCTTGGCGTAGGTGATCGGCATCATGCCCTCGGTCAGCCCGACCAAGAACACGGCGTCCCACTCCAGGCCCTTCGCCGAGTGCAGCGAGGCGAGAGTGACCCCCTGGACGGTGGGGGCGTGCTGGGCGGCGGCCCGCTCGTCGAGCTCCGCCACCAGATCGGAGAGCGTCGCGCCCGGCTTGGCCTGTTCGAAGTCCTCGGCGAGCCGGACCAGGGCGGCCAGGGACTCCCAGCGGTCGCGCACCGCTCCGGAGCCCGCGGGCGGCTCCGAGGTCCACCCCTTGGTGGAGAGCACCGCACGCACCTCCGCCGGCAGCCCCTCCGCGTCGTCGAGCAGGGAGTCGTTGCCCCCCGCGCGGGCCGCGCCGCGCAGGGCGACGCCCGCCTCCCGTACCTCCGCCCGTTCGAAGAAGCGCTCGGCGCCCCGCAGCTGGTAGGGCACGCCCGCGTCGGCCAGGGCCTGTTCGTAGACCTCGGACTGGGAGTTGACCCGGTAGAGCACGGCGATCTCGCCGGCCGGGACGCCCGCGGCGATCAGATCGCGGATGCGGCGGGCGGTGCCCTCGGCCTCCGCGGGCTCGTCCGCGTACTCCGTGTAGGCGGGCTCGGGGCCGGGCTCGCGCTGCGAGACCAGTTCGAGCCGGTGCTCGGCGGCGCGGCCGCGGGCCTGGCCGAGCAGCCCGTTGGCCAGATGGACGACCTGGGGGGTGGAGCGGTAGTCCCGGACCAGCTTGACCACCGTCGCCCGGGGGTGGCGGGTACGGAAATTCAGGAGGTGGTCGGGGGTGGCTCCGGTGAAGGAGTAGATCGTCTGACTGGCGTCACCGACGACGCACAGGGTGTCCCGGTCACCGAGCCAGAGATCCAGCAGCCGCTGCTGAAGCGGGCTGACGTCCTGGTACTCGTCGACGACGAAGTGCTGGTACTGGCGGCGGACGTGGTCGGCGATGTCGTGGCGGTCCTGGAGGATGGCGACGGTGAGAAGCAGCACATCCTCGAAGTCGATCACCGAGCGGTCGCGCTTCAGCTGCTCGTACATCGCGTAGATCTGGGAGATCTCGGCCGGGTCGCGCGGGGCGTCGCGCTGGGTCTTGGCGACCACGGCCGGATAGTCGGCGGGCACGGTCTGGGTGACCTTGGACCACTCGATCTCGCTGGTGACATCGCGCAGCTCGTTGCGGTCGAGGCGGATGCGGCAGCGGGCCGCGGCCTCGGCGACCAGCTGGACCTTGCGCTCCAGCAGCCTCGGCAGGTCACCGCCGACCGCTTTCGGCCAGAAGTACTGGAGCTGGCGCAGGGCGGCGGAGTGGAACGTCCGCGCCTGCACCCCGCCCGCGCCGAGCTGGCGCAGCCGCCCCCGCATCTCGCCCGCGGCCCGGTTGGTGAAGGTGACGGCGAGCACGCTCGTCGGCTGGAGTATTCCGGCACGCACTCCGTAGGCGATGCGGTGCGTGATCGCACGCGTCTTGCCCGTACCGGCTCCGGCCAGCACGCACACCGGGCCGTGCAGGGCCGTGGCGACCTCGCGCTGCTCGGGGTCCAGGCCGTCGAGCACGGCGTCGGCCGACTCGGGGACCTGCGGGAAGAGGGAGGAATGCGTTGCTGCTGTCACCCCGCCATGCTGCCAGGTCGGATGAGGCCGGTGCGGAAGTTGTCCACAGGGGGGCCGTATCGGTCGTACTTATGCGGGGGTGGCGGCGGGAATGGTGGTTGCCTCACGTACGTTCCCTTTCCGTGCGGCGACGCACTTTCCAGCTTCTCCGCGTGCCGGATGAGACGGATGAGACAGACGCGTCCGAGCGGACAGACGAGTCCGGGGACGCGTCCGATACGACTGACGAGACAGAGGAGCGCGAAGACATGCCGGGCACTGTGACGATGTACAGCACCACGTGGTGCGGCTACTGCCGTCGGCTCAAGAGCCAGATGGACCGCGAGGGCATCGCGTACAACGAGATCAACATCGAGCAGGACCCGGATTCCGCGGCCTTCGTCGAGAAGGCCAACGGGGGCAATCAGACCGTTCCCACCGTCCTGGTGGTCGCCTCCACGGGCGTCGAGGCCGTCATGACGAACCCGTCCCTGGCCCAGGTGAAGCAGGCGCTCGCCGTCTGATTCCGCCGCTCCCGCAGCACGGCCGCGCCCCCTCCGGTACTCAAGCCCGACCGGAGGGGGCGTTGCCGTGCCCGTCCGCGGGCGCGATCGTCCGCCGGCGGTGAGTCGAACGTCAGCCGACGGTGCCCGGCTTCGGGAGCGGTTTGCCGTACCAGAGCTCGATCAGGCGGGCCGCGATCGAGATGCCGAACGGGGGCATGACCTCTCCCGACTCGAACGCCGCCGTCAGGTCCTCGCGGGAGAACCAGCGGGCCTCCTCGATCTCCTCGCCGTCCACGTCGATCTCGGAGGACGTCGCCCGTGCCATGAAGCCGAGCATCAGGCTGGACGGGAAGGGCCAGGGCTGGCTGGCGATGTACTCGACCTCGCCGACGGTGATGCCCGCCTCCTCGAAGACCTCGCGGGCGACGGACTGCTCGATCGACTCCCCCGGCTCGACGAAGCCCGCGAGCGTCGAGAAGCGGCCCTCGGGCCAGTGCACCTGGCGGCCCAGCAGGGCGCGGTCCTGGTCGTCCGTCACCAGCATGATGACGGCGGGGTCCGTACGCGGGTAGTGCTCGGCGCCGCACGCCGGGCAGCGGCGGATGTGACCGGCCGCCGCGATGACCGTGCGTTCGCCGCAGCGTGAGCAGAAGCGGTGCAGGCGCTGCCAGTTCTCCAGCGCCACCGCGTGCACCATCAGGCCGGCGTCGCGGGGGCCGAGCAGCAGCCCGGCCTCGCGCAGGCCGGCCGGGCGGGCCGGCTGGTCCATGCGTCCGGGCAGGGAGTCCTTCTGGAGCGCGAAGTAGCTGACGCCGTCCTCGTCGGTGCCGAGGAAGTAGCGGTGGGTCTCGGTGACCGGGGCGTCGAAGGCCGGGGTCATGACGATCTCCGTGCCGCCGTCGGCCGTGTCGTCGATCAGCACCTGCCCGCCGGAGACGACGAACACACGGGTGGTCGGGTGGCTCCACGCGGCGGACAGCCAGGCCTCGTCGAGGCGGTGGTGCGCCGCGCGGTCGATGCCGCTGGGCGCCGTGAGACCGATGGGCCGGTCTGCGGTGGCGTTGTCGAAGGTGCTCACAGGTGCTTCCTACTCCCCCGGGATGGATCGGGTGTTCAGAGGATTCAGCGGAGTGCGGCGGCCAGTTCGCCCCAGAGGTGGGCCGCTGTCTCGACGCCCTTGAACAGGAGGTCGAGTTCGACCTTCTCGTCGGGGGCGTGCCAGCCGTCGGACGGTACGGAGATGCCCAGGAAGAGGACGGGTGCGCCGAGCACGTCCTGCAGGTCGGCGGCGGGCCCCGAGCCTCCTTCGCGGGTGAAGAGGATCTTCTGGCCGAAGGCCCGTCCCATGGCGCGGGCCACGGCCCGCAGGGCCGGGTGGTCCAGCGGCGTCAGGCAGGGGCGGGTGGCGGGGGCGAAGGCGATCCGGTGCCGGACACCGGCCGGGACCTGCGCCTCCGCCCAGGCCCGGACGGCCTGCTGGACATGGTCGGGGTCCTGGCCCGCGACCAGCCGGAAGCTGATCTTCACCAGGGCGGAGGACGGGACGATCGTCTTGCTTCCGGCACCCTGGTACCCGCCGCCGATGCCGTTGACCTCTGCCGTGGGGCGGGCCCAGATGCGCTCCAGCGTGGAGTAGCCGGCCTCGCCCGACGCCGCTCGGGACTTGGCGGTACGCAGCCAGGTCGCCTCGTCGAAGGGGAGTTCGGCGAAGAGCGCGCGCTCGGTGTCGGTGAGTTCTGCCACTCCGTCGTAGAAACCGGGGATCGCGACCCGGCCGTCCGCGTCGTGCAGCGCGGCGACGAGCCGGGCCACGGCCGTCGCGGGGTTGGGGACCGCGCCGCCGAACGAACCGGAGTGAATGTCCTGCTCCGGGCCGTGCAGCTCGATCTCGCACTCGGCGAGGCCGCGCATGCCCGTGCAGACGGTGGGGGTCGTCTCGTCCCACATGCCGGTGTCGGAGACGATCACGGCATCGGCGGTGAGCCGGGCGGCCCGCTCCTCGACCAGGGCGCGGAAATTCGGGGAGCCGGACTCCTCCTCGCCCTCGATCAGCAGTTTGAGGTTGACGGCCGGGGTGGTGCGGCCGGTGGTGGCGAGGTGGGCGCGGACGCCGAGGGTGTGGAAGAACACCTGCCCCTTGTCGTCGGCGGCGCCCCGCCCGTACATGCGGCCGTCGCGGATCACCGGCTCGAAGGGGTCGGTGTCCCAGCCGTCCTCGCGGGCGGCGGGCTGCACGTCGTGGTGCCCGTAGACAAGGACGGTCGGGGCGTCCGGGTCGTCCGAGGCCCACTCGGCGAAGACCGCGGGAGCGCCGGGTGTCTCCCAGATCTCGGTGACCGGGAAGCCGGTCTCCCTGAGCTTGGCGGACAGCCACTCGGCGCTGCGTCGTACGTCCCCGGCGTGCTCCGGCTGGGCGGATACGGACGGGATGCGCAGCCAGTCGGCGAGGTCGTCGAGGAAGGCTGTGCGGTGTTGATCGGTGTACGTACGGACGGCGCTGTCCGGGGTGTCGCTCATGGCCTTGAGCCTATCGGCCCGTCGGAGGTGGCTCGTCCCACAGGAGACGCTCCAGTTCCGCCCGGCCCGGCAGGCGGGTGGGGCGGACGGTCTCTCCGCTGCGTACGTACAGGAACGTGGCGGTGACGGCGGTGAGCGGCAGGTCGTGCAGCTCGGCCCAGGCCAGGCGGTAGACCGCGAGCTGGAGGGGGTCGGCGGTATGGGCGCGGGCGGTCTTCCAGTCGACGATCTCGTAGGTCTCCCCGGTGCGGTACACCGCGTCGATACGGCCCCGGACCACCCGGCCGGCCAGGGTGATCTGGAACGGTGTCTCCACGCGGTACGGGGTGCGGCGGGCGTACGGGGTGCGCTCGAAGGCCTCCTTGAGCGCGGCGAGGTCGCGCTCGTCGGCGATCTCGGCGTCGCTCTCGTCACCGCCGGGCAGCTCGTCCGGTCCGAGCATGGGCAGTGGCAGCTCCTCGAAGCGGGACTCCACCCACGCGTGGAAGCGCGTGCCCCGGCGGGCCGCGGGCTGCGGGGGCCGGGGCATGGGGCGGGCCAGCTCCTGGGCGAAGCCGTCGGGGTCGTCGGCGAGGCGCAGCAGCTGGGTGGCCGAGAGCGAGGCGGGCACGAGGACGTCGCGCACGGTGGCGCGGGCGCGGCGCAGTTCGCCGGTGAGGGCGTCGAGGTCGCGGTCCCAGGAGGCGAGGGTGCGGGACTCCTCGGGGGTGAGGTGGTGTGCCCCGGCGCACTCCGGGGCGCGGGCCGCCGGGACGTGCGGGGTGGGGGTGCGCGGTGTGGGGGCCGGGGCGGGCGGTGCGGGGGCGGGAGGCTCCGTCGACAGCGTGTCCCAGTCGTCGGCGCCGTCGGGATACGCCTCGTCGCCGGGGAACGGATCCTCGTCGGGGAACGGGTCGTCGTCGTACGGGGCGTCGTCGGGGGACGGGCCGTCGTGCGGACCCGGGGCGGCGGGCGGCGCCTCGTACGCGTCCGGCGCACCTCCCGCCGCGGCCAGGGACTCCAGATGTGCCATGACGGTGTCCGCGGCGGCCCGGCGGCGGCTCAGCGCGACGTCGTCGAGGGGAAGCGGCCACGCGTGGTCGGCCTCCTTCCCGGCGAGCGCCGGGTTCTCCTCGTCCTCGGCCGGTTCGTCCGCCCAGACCTCGATCTCGCCGTGTCCGGCCGCGCAGTGCTCGTACAGCGCGTGCAGGAAGCCGGACGGGCCGCGCGGCTTCTTCTGGCTCGGACCCCACCAGTGGCCGGAGCCGAGCAGCAGGGTGCGGGGCCGGGTGAAGGTGACGTATCCGAGGCGGAGCTCCTCGGTGTGCTGGTGCTCCTTCATCTCCTCCTTGAAGCCCTTGAGTCCCTTGGCGTCCCAGGAGTGGACGACGGGGAGGGTGGCCGTGTCCCCGCGCAGGGCGTGCGGGAGGACCTTCGACTGGGAGGTCCAGGCGTCGCGGGACTGGCTGCTGGGGAACTGGCCGGTGACCAGGCCGGGCACCGCGACGACGTCCCACTCCAGGCCCTTGGACTTGTGCGCGGTGAGGACCTTGACGGTGTTCTCGCCGCCGGGCAGGGCGTTGTCCAGGCCCTTCTCGTACTGCACGGCGGTGCGCAGGAAGCCCAGGAAGGCGAGGAGGGTGGCCTCGCCGTCGACGGTGGCGAAGCGGGCCGCCACGTCCAGGAAGTTGGCGAGCGTCTCGCGGCGGCGGGCGGCCAGCGCGTGCGGCGACGCGGAGAGCTCGACCTCCAGGCCGGTGGTGGCGAGGACGCGGTGGAGCACGTCCATCAGGGGATCGGCCAGCGAGCGGCGCAGGTCGCGCAGTTCGGCGGCCAGGTGGGCGAAGCGGACGCGGGCCTCGGCGGAGAACGGAAGTCCGTCGTCCACGCCGCCGCCCGATTCGAGGAAGGTGTCCAGCGCGTCGGCGAGCGAGATCACTTCGGCCGGGTCGATGCCTTCGACGGCCTCGGCGAGGCGGCGGTCGGGGTCGAAGCCGTCCTCGTCGCCATGGGCCGCGCGGTGGACGAGGAGGCGGGCGCGGCGGCCGAGGAGTGCCAGGTCCCGGGGGCCGATCCGCCAGCGGGGGCCGGTGAGCAGCCGGACCAGGGAGGCGTTGGCGCCGGGGTCCTGGAGGACTTCGCAGACCGCGACGAGGTCGGCGACCTCGGGCAGGTGCAGCAGCCCGGACAGGCCGACGACCTCGACGGGGATGTCGCGGGCGACCAGCGCGGCCTGGATCTCCGGGAAGTCGCCCGCGGTGCGGCACAGGACGGCTATCTCGCCGGGTGCCTTTCCCGTTCCCACGAGGTGGGCGATCGAGTCGGCGAGCCAGTCGATCTCTTCGGAGTGGGTACGGAGCAGGGCGCAGCGGACGATGCCGTCGCGCTCGGCGCCCGGGGCGGGACGCAGGGCCTCGACGCCCTCGTGCAGGGCGCGCAGGGGTGCGGCGAGGCCGTTGGCGAGGTGGAGGAGACGGCCGCCGCTGCGGCGGTTCTCGCTGAGGGAGTAGCGGGTGGCGGGGGTGCCGTCGGCGTGCGGGAAGTGGCGGGGGAAGTCGTCGAGGTTGGCCACGGAGGCCCCGCGCCAGCCGTAGATCGCCTGGCAGGGGTCGCCGACCGCGGTGACGGCGTGCCCGGTCGGCGCCGCTCCTTCGGGGCCGCGGCCGAAGAGGGCGGAGAGCAGCAGCCGCTGGGCGACCGAGGTGTCCTGGTACTCGTCGAGCAGTACGACGCGGAACTCGTCGCGCAGGATCGCGCCGACCTCGGGCCGGGTGAGGGCCAGCTCGGCGGAGAGGGCGATCTGGTCGCCGAAGTCGAGGAGGTCGCGGCTCTTCTTGGCCTCGCGGTAGCGGCGGGTCAGTTCCAGCAGTTCGCGGCGGGCCTCGGCGATCTCGGGGATCTTGCGCAGCTCGGCGTTGGTGAGCCGGGCCGATTCGAGCGTACGGAGCAGTTCGGTGTCGTACTCCGCGAGTTGTCCGGGGCGTACGAGATGCTCGGCCAGCTCGGCGTCGAGGGCCAGCAGATCACTGACCAGCGTGGGGAACGACCTGGTCAGAGCCGGGTACGGGCCGGGGGCCTCGCGCAGCACGCGGGCGGCGAGCTGGTAGCGGGTGGCGTCGGCGAGGAGGCGCGTGGTGGGTTCGAGGCCGATGCGCAGCCCGTGCTCGGTGAGGAGCCGGCCGGCGAAGGCGTGGTACGTGGAGATGCTGGGCTCGCCCGGAGGGTTGTCCGGGTCGAGGGCGTCCGGATCGGTGACCCCGGCCGCGACGAGGGCCTTGCGGACGCGCTCGGCGAGCTCGCCCGCCGCCTTGTTGGTGAAGGTGAGTCCGAGGACCTGCTCGGGGGCCACCTGCCCCGTCCCCACCAGCCACACCACGCGCGCCGCCATCACCGTGGTCTTCCCCGACCCGGCTCCGGCCACGATCACCTGCGGGGCGGGCGGCGCCGTGATGCAGGCCGTCTGCTCCGGGGTGAACGGGATCCCGAGGAGCTCCTTCAGCTGCTCGGGATCAGTGATGCGTGAGGACACCCGACCGAGGCTAACCGGACGCACCGACAATGTGCGGGTCGGCGCCTGCCCGGCGCCCCGCTCGCTTCGGGGCGTGGCAGCTCACTCCGGAGCGTGACGGTCCACTCCGGGGCGTGGCGGTCCACTCCGGAGCGTGGCGGCCCACTCCGGAGCGTGGCGGCCCACTCCGGAGCGTGGCGGCCCACTCCAGGACGTGACGGCCCACTCCGGAGCGTGGCGGCCCACTCCAGGACGTGACGACCACCGCAGGAGGTGGCGGCTCACTCCAGGACGTGGCGGCCCTCCGGCTGCGCGCTGCACGAGGCCCGGAAGGCGCAGTGCGTGCAGTGCTGGCCGGTCGTGGGGGTGAACCGTTCGTCCAGGACCCGTCCGGCGGCCGTGGCCAGCAGGTCGGACACCCACTCGCCGGAGAGCGGTTCCTGGGCCTGCACCTTGGGAAGGGCGTCGCCTCCCTCCTTCTTGGGGGCGGGCTGGCGCAGCTGTACGAGTTCGGCGCCGCCGGGCTCGGGGCGCCTGCCGTCGAAGATCTCGTCGACCGCTCCTTCCCGGACGGCCAGCTGGTACACGGCGAGCTGGGGGTGGCGGGCGACCTCGTCCTTCGTCGGGGACTGTTTGCCGGTCTTGAAGTCGACGACGTACGCCCGGCCCTCGGCGTCCTGCTCGACGCGGTCCATCGAGCCCCGGATGCGTACCTCGTACTCCCCCGCCTCCAGGGTCACGTCGAAGTCGTGCTCGCTGGCGGCGGGGGCGCGTCCGGCGCGGTCCATGACGTGCCAGCGCAGGAAGCGTTCGAGGGCGACCCTCGCCTGCTCCTTCTCCTGCCGGGACTTCCAGGGGGCGTCGAAGACGAGGCCGTCCCAGACCGAGTCCAGGCGCTCCATCAGGACGGCCAGATCGGCGGGGGTGCGCCCGGAGGCCACCTCGTCGGCCAGGACGTGGACGACGTTGCCGAAGCCCTGCGCGGCCGTCGCCGGAGCGTCCGCCTTCACCTCGCGGCCGAGGAACCACTGGAGCGCGCAGGTGTGGGCCAGCTGGTCGAGCGCGCTGCCGGAGAGGGCCACGGGCCGGTCCCGGTCGCGGAGCGGGACGGCGGAACGGGTCGGCTCGTACAGGCCCCACCAGCGGTAGGGGTGGGCCGCGGGTACCAGTGGCCGGTCCTCGTCGTCGGTGAGTGCGGCGAGGCGGGCGAGGCGGTGGGCGGCCTCCTCGCGCAGGGCGTCGGAGGCGTCGGGGTCGACGGTGGTGGCGCGGAGTTCCGCGACGAGCGCGGCGACGGCGAGCGGGCGGCGCGGGCGGCCGGTGACGTCGCGCGGTTCGGCACCGAGTTCGGCGAGGAAACGGGACGCCTGGTCGCCGTCGTCGGCGGCCGCCTTGACCGCGGTGACGACGAGGCGTTCACGCGCACGGGTCGCCGCGACGTAGAAGAGGCGGCGTTCCTCGGCGAGGAGGGCACCGGGGGTGAGCGGCTCGGCCAGCCCGTCACGGCCGATCCGGTCCGCTTCGAGCAGCGAGCCGCGGCGGCGCAGGTCCGGCCAGAGCCCCTCCTGCACGCCCGCGACGACGACGAGGCGCCACTCCAGGCCCTTGGACCGGTGTGCGGTCATCAGCCGTACGGCGTCGGGACGCACGGCGCGCCTGGAGAGGGTGTCGGCGGCGATGTCCTGGGCGTCGACCTCCTCCAGGAAGTTCAACGCACCGCGCCCGCCGGTGCGCTCCTCGGCGCGGGCCGCGGTGTCGAAGAGGGCGCAGACGGCGTCGAGGTCGCGGTCGGCGTTGCGACCGCCCGAACCCCCGCGCAGCGCGGCACGCTCCAGCCGCCCCGGCCACGGGGTGCCGGCCCACAGCTCCCACAGCGCCTCCTCCGCGGTACCGCCGCCTTCGAGGAGCTCACGCGCCTTGCGCAGGAGCGCACCGAGGCGCTGGGCTCCGCGCGCGTACGCCGGGTCGTGCGCGACAAGCCGTTCGGGCTCGGCGAGCGCGCGGGCCAGCAGGTCGCCGGAGGGGGCCGGTACGCGATTTCCGGCAGCCCGCTCCTCGTCGCGCAGGGCGCGGCCGAGCCGGCGCAGGTCGGCCGCGTCCATGGCGCCGAGAGGGGAGGTGAGAAGGGCCAGGGCGGTCTCGGTGTCCAGCCAGGAGGGCGTGTCGGGGGCGGGCGGTTCCTCGGTGGACGCGTCGGGTTCCCGGCCCGGAACGGGAGCCTCCGGAGCCGCACCCGCCGAAGCCCTCCCAGCCGCGTCCTCCGGGACAGCCGCATCCGCCGGAGCCTCCACGCTCTCCGGAACAGCCGCATCCGCCGAAGCCCTCGCACCCTCCGACGCAGTCGCACCCGCCGAGACAGCCGCGCCCTCCGAAGCCTCCGCACCCGCCGGAACAGACACACCCTCCGACGCAGTCGTACCCGCCGAGACAGCCGCGCCCTCCGAAGCCTCCGCACCCGCCGGAACAGACACACCCTCCGGCGCAGTCGCGCCCGCCGAGGCCTCCGCACCCGGCGCACCCCGGCGCAGGGCCGCCGTGGCGACCGCGCGGAGGGCGGTCAGGAGCGGGGCCACCGCCGGTTCGTGGCGCAGGGGGAGGTCGTCGCCGTCGACCTCCAGGGGCACGCCCGCCGACGTCAGGGCCCGGCGCACCGAGGGGATCGTGCGGCCTCCGGCCCGTACGAGCACCGCCATCTCGTGCCACGGGACGCCGTCCTCCAGATGGGCCCGGCGCAGCAGGTCGGCGATGTTGTCGAGCTCGGCGGAGGCGGTCGGATAGGTGTACGCCTCCACGCTGCCGCCCTCACGGACCGCGGCGAGCTCCCGGTGGGCGCGGACCTTCGCCGAGGGCAGCCGGGTCAGCGGCATCCGGCGGGTGAGCAGCCGGGTGGCGGCCAGCAGCTGTCCGCCGGAGCGGCGCGAGGTGGTGAGGACGCCGACCGGAGCCGGAGCGCCGTCCGCCCGCCGGAACCTCTCCGGGAAGTCGGGGATGCCGTTCACATCGGCGCCCCGGAACGCGTAGATCGACTGGTCCGGGTCACCGAAGGCGATCAGGTCCCGCCCGCCCCCGGCGCCCGGGGCGCTCCCCCGGTTGCCGGCCAGCGCGTGCAGCAGCCGTACCTGCGCCGGGTCCGTGTCCTGGTACTCGTCCACGAACACCGCGTCGTACCGCCCGGCCAGCAGCGCGGACACCTCGGGGCGCTCCGCGAGCAGCACGGCCCGGTGCACCAGCTCCGCGTAGTCCAGCACCCCCTGCGCGTCCAGCACGTCCAGGTACTCGGCGAGGAACTCGGCGGCGGCGCCCCAGTCCGGCCGGCCGGTGCGGCGGGCGAAGTCGGCCAGCGCGTCCGGGGCCAGACCCAGTTCGCGGCTGCGGGCGAGCACCGCCCGTACCTCGTCGGCGAAACCGCGCGTGGTCAGGCAGGCCCGCAGCTCGTCGGGCCAGCGGATGTGCGGGAAGCCGTCCCGTTCCAGTTCGAGCTGGCCGGCGAGCAGCTCGCGGACGGTCACGTCCTGCTCCGGCCCGGAGAGCAGCCGCATCGGTTCGGCGAAGAGGTCGGCGTCCTGATGGGACCGGACCAGCGCGTAGCAGAAGGAGTGGAACGTGGTGGCCTGCGGACCGCGGGCGGCACCGAGCCGGGCGGCCATCCGGTCGCGCAGTTCCACGGCGGCCTTGCGGCTGAAGGTGAGGACCAGGAGGCGGGCCGGGTCCGCGCCCCGTGCCACGCGCGCGGCGACCGTCTCGACGAGCGTGGTCGTCTTGCCGGTGCCGGGTCCGGCGAGCACCAGGAGCGGGCCGCCGGGGTGGTCAACCACCGCGCGTTGCGCCGCGTCCAGGAGAGGGGGATCCACGGAGCCCGGCGGGGTGCGCACCAGTCGGTACGCGCCCGCGGTCCGCTGCCGTGCCTGACGGTGCGGACTGTGCCGGGTGGTGGAGGAGGAGCTCACGTGGATCGCCGGTCCTGGTGGGTGGACGAGGTGTACTGGGTGTACGGGTGGTCTCGGGTGTACGGGTGGTCTCGGGTGTACGGGTGGTCTCGGGTGTACGGGTGATGAGGGTGCGGTGCGTGCCGCGAACTGACGACGCTACGCCGACGCGGGCGCGATACGGGACGAGTCCGCTGCGTACCTCGTCACGTTCCGGGGCGCGGGGGCCGGCCTCGCGGGTACCGGCAGGCAAGGTGTCGCGGGTGCCAGGCGTGTCGCGGGTGCCGACGCGCGGCGCGTCGTGTTCCGCGTCACGCGCCGGGCCCGGCGCCGCCCGTTGGGCCTCCGAATGGCCGAAGCTGTCAGATGTGAGCACCTCTGTCCCTGTCCCCGTCCGCGTCCGCGTCCGCGCCACCGGTGACGCCGTCCCACCGCGCCCGCTTCATGTCGAGGCGTGGCAGATGGCCCTCCGCGCCGCGCGACGCCTCGCGCAGCGGGGTGCTCTCCTCGCGGTAGTGGTCCAGCGCCCGCAGTTCGTGGCCGGGCAGCATCGCCCCGTCGGCGCGCACCACACGCCACCACGGCACTGCGGCCCCGTACAGCGCCATGACCCGGCCGACCTGGCGCGGGCCGCCCTCGCCCAGCCACTCCGCGACATCGCCGTAGGTCATGACACGGCCGGGCGGGATCAGCTCGGTGACATCGAGGACCCGCTCCGCATACTCCGGCAGCTCGTCGACCGCCCGGCCACCGCTCGCCCGGTCGTCTCTCGTCCGGCCACCGCTCGCCCGGTCGTCTCTCGTCCGGTCGCCGATCGCGCGGTCGCCGCTCGTCCCGTTGCCGCTCGTCCGGTGTTGGCTCATCCGGCCCATCCTGCCGTACGGCACCGACAGCCCGGACCGATCCGCGCGCGCCCGCTCACGGGGCGTGCGTGCGGGAGCAAAGGAGCGTATCTTGCGCTTCGCGTGTGCGCGCAGTACACCCTGATGCCCTCCTCCGTCGCCGGGCCGTGCCACCATCGTGCGGGCGGTGACCGGTGATACGAGAACACGAAGACCAATCAGAGGCGACGAAGGAGCAGGGCGTGCAGCCACCGAAGGCGGCGGACGCCCCTGACGCCGAGCCGTACTCGGACACGCCGGACGGGCCAGCCGGAAAGCCCGGTGCGGGACGGGGAGAGCCCGGTGCGGATCGAGGCACCCCCGGTGCGAAGCGGACGGAGCCCGGCGCGCGGCAGGCGGCGCCCGATGCCGGGCGGCAGGACGTCCCCGGGCACCTGGCCGGCGCGACCCTCTCGACCGCCGCGGCGGAGGCCGAACGCGTCTCGGGCGACGAGCCGCTGCTCCCCGCCCGGGTGCACCGCCCCTCCGACCTCATGCGCCTCCTCATCGGCGTCCTCGCGATCGCCGTCCTGTTCTCGATCGCCGCGTTCGCCCACGGCACGACCACCGGCCTCGAACAGGACATCAACAAGGGCACCGGCCAGGCACCCGACATCCTGATCAAGCTCGCCGGGCTGGTCTCCAGCATCGCCGTGCTGCTCGTCCCGGTCGCCTTCGCCATCGAACGGCTGATCAAACGCGACGGACTGCGGATCGCGGACGGCGTGCTCGCCGCCGTACTGGCGCACGGCGTCACGCTCGCCGCCGACCTCTGGGTGGCCAAGTCCGCCCCCGGCACGATCCAGGACGCCCTGACCCAGCCGCAGCCCGGTGACGCGCTCACCGATCCCGTACACGGCTATCTCGCCCCGGTGATCGCCTATATGACGGCGGTCGGAATGGCGAGACGGCCACGCTGGCGGGTCGTGCTGTGGGTGGTGCTGCTGCTCGACGCGTTCGCCATGCTGGTCGGCGGCTACACGACCCCGTTCTCGATCATCCTCACCGTGCTGATCGGCTGGACGGTGGCATACGGCACGCTGTACGCGGTCGGCTCGCCGAACGTACGGCCGACGGGTCAGCACCTGATGGCCGGGCTGCGCCATGTCGGCTTCCACCCGGTCACCGCGATGCGTGCCGAGGACGCGCCCGACTCCGGCGATCAGAACGACCGGGGTCGCCGTTACCTGGTCACGCTGGAGGACGGGCCACCGCTCGACGTGACGGTCGTCGACCGCGAGCAGCAGGCCCAGGGCTTCTTCTACCGGGTGTGGCGCAGGCTCACCCTGCGCGGCATCACCCAGCGCCGTTCCATCCAGTCGCTGCGCCAGGCGCTGGAGCAGGAGGCGCTGCTCGCGTACGCGGCGATCGCCGCCGGGGCCAACGCGCCCAAGCTGATCGCCACCTCCGAGCTCGGGCCCGACGCCGTGATGCTGGTGTACGAGCACATCGGCGGCCGTTCCCTAGACGCGCTGGAGGACTCGGAGATCACCGACGAACTGGTGCGCGGCGCCTGGCGTCAGGTGAAGGCGCTCCAGTCCCGCCGGATCGCGCACCGCAGGCTCACCGGCGACGCCATCCTGGTGGATCGTGCCGGCAAGGTGTTCGTCACCGATCTGCGCGGCGGCGAGATCGCGGCCGGTGATCTGGTGCTGCGGATGGACGTCGCGCAGCTGCTGACCACGACGGGTCTGCGGGTGGGTGCCGAGCGGGCCGTCGCCGGTGCCCTGGAGGTGCTGGGCCCCGATGCCGTCGCGGACTGTCTGCCACTGCTCCAGCCGATCGCGCTGAGCCGCTCCACCCGGGCCACCCTGCGCCGGCTCGCCCGGGAGCGCTCGCAGCGCGAACGCGAGGCGGTGCTCGACGCGTCGGACGCGGCCAAGCGCGCCAGAGCGCTGGAACACGGAGCGGCTCAGGAGACCGCCGCGTCCGGAACGGGTCCCGATCACAAGACCGGCCACAAGACCGACCGCAAGGCCGCCCGCAAGTCGCTGCGCAACCAGAAGCAGGCCGAGAAGCGGGCCATGGACGAGGCCCTGGAAGAGGCGCGCGAGGAGGACCTGCTCTCCCAGATGCGGCAGCAGGTGCTGCTGATCCGGCCGCAGGCACCGGTCGAACCGGTCCGGCTGGAGCGCATCAAGGCACGCACCCTGGTCAGCTGCATCGCCGGCGCGATCGCCGCGTACTTCCTCATCTCCCAGTTCACCCAGGCCGACTTCGGCGCGGTCGTCGAGCAGGCCGAGTGGGGCTGGGTGGCGGCGGCGGTCGGCTTCTCGGCCCTCAGCTACGTCGCGGCGGCGATGAGCCTCCTGGGCTTCGTGCCGGAGCGGGTGTCGTTCCGCAAGACCGTGCTGGCGCAGGTCGCCGGGTCCTTCGTGAAGATCGTCGCCCCGGCCGCGGTCGGCGGTGTCGCGCTGAACACCCGCTTCCTCCAGCGCGCCGGCGTACGCCCGGGGCTCGCCGTGGCGAGCGTCGGCGCCTCGCAGCTGTTCGGTCTCGGCTGCCACATCCTGCTGCTGGCGGCGTTCGGCTACCTGACCGGTACGGAGAAGACCCCGTCCTCGCTCACCCCGTCCAGAACCGTGATCGCCGGGCTGCTGACGGTCGCCGTACTGGTGCTGGTGGTGACGGCGGTCCCGTTCCTGCGGAAGTTCGTGGTGACGCGGGTGCGGTCGCTGTTCGCCGGAGTCGTACCGCGCATGCTCGACGTGGTGCAGCGGCCGCAGAAGCTGCTGACGGGCATCGGCGGGATGCTGCTGCTGACCGGCCTGTTCGTGATGTGCCTGGACGCGTCGGTCCGGGCGTTCAGCGGCCCGGATGTGCCGCACCTCAGTTATGCCAGCATCGCGGTGGTCTTCCTGGCCGGCAACGCGCTCGGGTCGGCGGCGCCCACGCCGGGCGGAATGGGCGCGGTCGAGGGCGCGCTGACCCTGGGGCTGATCGCGGTCGGCCTGCCGAAGGAGGTCGCGGCACCGGCCGTTCTGCTCTACCGGCTGCTGACCCTGTGGCTGCCGGTGCTTCCCGGCTGGCTCTGCTTCAACCATCTGACGCGCAAGGGCGAGCTCTGACGGCTCCTCAGCCGCCGTGCGAGCCTGTCCCCCGAGACCGGCCGGGAGTCTTCGAAGGGCACCCCTCGGCTGCCCGCCGCGCCGATCGGGCGACTCCGGCCACCCGCTTGGACCGGTGCCGGTGCACCGCTCCGGTTCCCGCCGCACGATGAGCCCATGAGGACCTCCCCTGCCCTGCGCGCCGCCGCTCTCGCCGCCACCGTCACCGTGCTCCTTCCCCTCACCGCCTGTTCGGAGAACAACGACAAGGGCGGTCCGGGCGGGCCTCACAGCTCTCCGCTCGCCGCGAACGCCGCCGAGGCGAACAGCAGCCCCGGCGGCCTCGCCTCCCAGAAGCTGACGTGGCAGCCGTGCCCCGCGCCGTCCGCCGCGCAGGGCGGTGGAAAGGCCCCCTCGCCCCTGCCCGACGGCACGCGCTGGGAGTGCTCCTTCATGAAGGCTCCGCTCGACTACGCGAACCCCGGCGGCGAGACGATCGAGCTGGCGCTCATCCGGGCCAGGGCCAAGAACCCGGACAAGCGGATCGGTTCCCTCATCTTCAACTTCGGCGGTCCCGGCGCCTCCGGTGTCTCGACCCTGCCCGCCTTCGGCACCGACTACGACAAGCTCCGCACCCGCTACGACCTGGTCAGCTTCGACCCGCGCGGGGTCGGCAACAGCGCGGGTGTGGAGTGCGAGACCGACCAGCAGCTCGACGCCCGCTTCGAGAGGGACGACACCCCGGACTCCGACGCCGAGGCGAACGCCGTCATCCAGGACGCCAAGACGTTCGCGTTGGCCTGCAAGAAGAACTCCGGCAGGGTGCTCCCCTACGTCGGCACCGCCAACGCCGCCCGCGACATGGATCTGATGCGCCAGGTGCTCGGCGACAAGAAGCTGTACTACTTCGGCATCTCGTACGGCACCGAGCTGGGCGGCGTCTACGCCCACCTGTTCCCGAAGAACGTCGGCAGGTCGGTGCTGGACGCGGTGGTCAATCCGACCCAGGGCATCGAACAGGCCTCGCTCGGCCAGGCCAAGGGGTTCCAGCTCGCGCTGGACAACTTCACCGAGGACTGCGCGGCCCGCGGCGGCGCCTGCACGCTCCCCGGTTCCACCGGGAAGGAGATCGAGCAGGGGATCTCCGGCCTTCTCGCCCGGCTGGAGAAGAAGCCGATCCCCGGGCTCGGCAACCGGCAGCTGACCCAGACCCTGGCCACCACCGGCATCGCGGCCGCCCTCTACTCCAAGGAGACCTGGCCGCTGCTGGAGCAGGGAGTGGACGAGGCCGACGGCGGGAACGGCGCGCTGCTCCTCGCCCTCGCGGACTCGCTCAACGGCCGTTCCGAGAACGGCCACTACGACAATTCCATCGCCGCCAACACCGCCATCAACTGCGCCGACTCCAAGCAGCGGTTCACCACCCAGCAGACCGAGGCGAAGCTCCCGGAGTTCCGGGCCGCCTCCAACGTCTTCGGTGACTACCTGGGCTGGGGCCTGATGGTCTGCACCGGCTGGCCGGTGGCGGGCGCCTGGGTGACCCCGGACGTCAGCGCCCCGGGCGCGGCCCCCATCCTCGTCATCGGCAACACCGGCGACCCCGCGACCCCGTACGCGGGCGCGAGGGCGATGGCCGACGCGCTGGGCAAGGGTGTCGGTGTGCGGATGACGTACGAGGGCCAGGGGCACGGCGCGTACAACAGCGGCAACGCCTGTGTGCAGAACACCGTGGGCGCCTATCTGCTCGAAGGCAGGGTTCCGGCGGTCGGGACCGTCTGCAGGTAGTCCCTCCGCCGCGGACGCGAGCAGTTCGTGTGGGGGCTTCGGCGGCGCGCTCGATCGCTCGCCCGTCCGCCGCGGACGCGAGCAGTCCGCCCTCCGCGGACGGCCTACGGGACGGCCCAT
Organism: Streptomyces sp. NPDC057963; assembly: GCF_042887155.1. Lineage (NCBI taxonomy): Bacteria > Bacillati > Actinomycetota > Actinomycetes > Kitasatosporales > Streptomycetaceae > Streptomyces > Streptomyces sp. NPDC057963. The sequence continues at coordinate 291,072 of NZ_JBHVPX010000004.1, read as the reverse complement.
AGCATGGGCGCACTTTCTGTACGGCGTACGTACAGGCACATCGGGGAGGACGTACACGTGGCCGGACACGCACGCGCCGGGGCTCTGGCCGGCGCCGCACTTCTGCTGACGGGGCTGCTCGCGGGCTGCGACAGCGCTGCCGACGGCAAGCCGGCCGACCGGACTGACCTCGGTGCGGCGTCCTCGCCAAACGCGTCGTCCGCCACGCCGAGCGGGCAGCCCGGTACGCCCGCCCTGCCCGCCGCGCTGACCTCCCAGCGGCCGGACTGGAAGCGCTGCGGGGCCCCCGCGGGCGGCACGGCGCCCGGTGCCGACTGGCGGTGCGCGACGGTCGAGGTGCCGCTGGACTACGCGAAACCGGGCGGCGACACCATCCGGATCGCACTGATCCGCAAGGAGGCCCGGGACAGGGGCCGGCGCCTCGGCTCGATGCTGTTCAACTTCGGCGGCCCCGGCGGTTCGGGGGTCTCGATACTGCCGCGCGCCGCCGACTCGTACGGGTACGGGAAGCTCAACTCCCGCTACGACCTGGTGAGTTTCGATCCACGCGGGGTCGCGAGCAGCGCCGGGGTGAACTGCCATACCGACCAGGAGACGGAGATCGCCAACCGCAGGGTCGACATCACTCCGGACACGGCGGCGGAGGAGGCGGCGTTCATGAAGGACGGCGCGGACTTCGGCGCCGGGTGCGAGCGCCGCTCCGGCAGGGTCCTGCCGTACGTCGGCACGACGAACGCCGCCCGGGACATGGATCTGATCCGTGAGGTGCTCGGCGACAAGAAGCTCACCTACTTCGGCATCTCGTACGGCACGGAGCTGGGCGGCACCTACGCGCACCTCTTCCCGAAGAACGTGGGGCGTGCCGTCTTCGACGCCGTCGTCGACCCGACCGCGGACGCGATCGGACACGCCCGCAACCAGGCGACCGGCTTCCAGCGGGCACTGGAGAACTACCTCAAGGACCGCGGCCAGGACCCGAAGACGGGCACGCAGCGCATCGCCCGGCTGCTGGAGCGGATCGACAGGAAGCCGCTGCCGACCGGCTCGGACCGTGAGCTCAATGAGTCGCTGGCGGTCACCGGCATCGTCATGCCGCTCTACTCCAAGAGCAGCTGGCCGTATCTGACCCAGGCGCTGGACGAGGCCGAGAAGAGGGGCACCGGCTCCATGCTGCTGCAGCTGGCCGACTCGTACAACGGCCGGGACGAGAAGGGCCACTACGACACCCAGAACCAGTCGCAGCGCGCCATCTCCTGCGCGGACAGCAGGCTCCGGCCGACGGCGGCCGAGGCCAGGGCCATGCTGCCCGAGTTCCGGAAGCTGTCCCCGGTGTTCGGCCCGTTCCTGGCGTGGGACACGGCCGGCTGGTGCGCGCAGTGGCCGGTGGAGGGCGAGCACGACACCCCGGAGGCGAGCGCTCCGGGCGCCGGTCCGATCCTGGTCGTCGGTACGACCGGCGACCCGGCGACGCCCTACGAGGGCGCGCGGAAGATGGCGGACGAGCTGGGCGAGGGCGTCGGGGTCATGCTCACCAACAAGGGCGAGGGGCACGGCTCGTACGGCGGGAGCGCGTGCGTGACGTCGACCGTGGACGCGTACTTCCTCGACGGAAAGGTCCCGGCGGACGGCAAGACCTGCTCGTGACACGGCCCCGGGGGCCCCGGGTATGCCGAAGGGGCCGGTCCGCGCGCGGACCGGCCCCTTCGAAGTGCGTCGTCAGTACACCGGCTTCTCGGGCTCGATCTGGTTGACCCAGCCGATCACGCCACCGCCCACGTGCACCGCGTCGGCGAAGCCCGCCGACTTGAGGACCGCGAGGACCTCGGCGCTGCGGACGCCGGTCTTGCAGTGCAGGACGATGCGCTTGTCCTGCGGGAGGTCCTGGAGGGCGTTGCCCATCAGGAACTCGTTCTTCGGGATCAGCCGGGCGCCCGGGATCGAGACGATCTCGAACTCGTTCGGCTCACGGACGTCGATGATCTCGATCTTCTCGTCCGCGTCGATCCACTCCTTCAGCTGCCTGGGAGTGATCGTGGAGCCGAGCGCAGCCTCCTGGGCCTCCTCGGACACGACGCCGCAGAAGGCCTCGTAGTCGATGAGCTCGGTGACGGTGGGGTTCTCGCCGCAGACCGCGCAGTCGGGGTCCTTGCGGACCTTGACTTGGCGGTACTGCATCTCCAGGGCGTCGTAGATCATCAGTCGGCCGACCAGCGGGTCGCCGATACCTGCGAGCAGCTTGATGGCCTCGGTGACCTGGATGGAGCCGACGGAAGCGCAGAGCACCCCGAGCACGCCGCCCTCGGCGCAGGAGGGGACCATGCCCGGCGGGGGCGGCTCCGGGTAGAGGCAGCGGTAGCAGGGGCCGTGCTCGGACCAGAAGACGGACGCCTGGCCGTCGAACCGGTAGATCGAGCCCCAGATGTACGGCTTGTTCAGCAGTACGGCCGCGTCGTTGACCAGATAGCGGGTGGCGAAGTTGTCCGTGCCGTCCACGATCAGGTCGTACTGGGCGAAGATGTCCATCACGTTGTCGGCTTCGAGCCGCTCCTCGTGAAGGACCACATTCACGTACGGGTTGATGCCCAGCACCGAGTCCTTGGCGGACTCGGCCTTGGAGCGGCCGATGTCGGCCTGGCTGTGGATGATCTGGCGCTGCAGGTTCGACTCGTCGACCTCGTCGAACTCCACGATGCCGAGGGTGCCGACACCGGCGGCGGCCAGGTACATCAGCGCCGGCGAGCCGAGACCGCCGGCGCCCACACAGAGCACCTTCGCGTTCTTCAGCCGCTTCTGCCCGTCCATCCCGACATCCGGGATGATCAGGTGGCGGGAGTACCTGCGGACCTCGTCGACGGTGAGCTCGGCAGCCGGCTCGACCAGGGGTGGCAGCGACACAGGAACCTCAACAATGCAGGTGGTCGGTTTCTACGTACTTCAACTACGTACGGTTGCTCTTGCCGTAACACTGCCACGCCCCTTCTCATTCCGAGATACCAGGTCCGATCCGCGAGACGATTTCGTCCCAGTAACTGGGCAGCGCCGCGAATGGGTCCGTTTGTCCGTGCTGTCTGTCCCGGTCCGTGAAGAAGATCGTGCCCGCGCCCTGCCAGCGGGCGATGCGCATGGCCTCTTCGAGATGGGTGCGCGGAACGCCGTGGACGAAGTGCGCGAAGCGCTCCGGCGGATAGGCGGCGGTCCACTCCGCCACCTGCGACCAGCGGTAGTCGGCCCACGGTCCGCAGAAGGTGACCACCTGGTCGGCGGCCTCGGCGTAGCCCGGATGCGGATGGGTGCCCGGTCCCAGCACCAGCAGCCCGCGCTCGTCCCCGCCTTCGTCGTGTTCGAGGAGCGTGGCGAGGGTGCTGGTGAGCCGGCGGACGGCCGGGAGTTCGGCACGCCCGGCCGGGCACCGGCCGAGGTAGAAGCCGTCGACGCGGTACCAGTCGAGGAAGGACTGCGCGTCGGCGATCAGCTCGCCGAAGGCGCGGCTGCCGAAGGCCAGATCGAGATGGCCGAGCAGCTGGCCGCCCGCTCCCGGGGCGGAATCCCGCGGGGTCGCGCCGCGCACGGCCCGCTCGCGTGCGTTGCGGAGCCGGCCCACGGCCTCCAGGCAGTGCGGGTCAGGGCGGGCGCCCGGACCGTCGTCGATGTTGAGGACCGCCCAGTGCAGCGGGGTGCCGGGGCGGGTGAGCTCGGCCCATTCGGTGGGCGCGAGCAGCGGGTGCGCGTAGCCGGGGACGCCGAAGCCGAGCTGTTCGGCGCCGCCGGTCCGGCAAGTGGTGCCGGTGGAGGTCAGATACGGCACGCCGCCTCCATCCAGATGTCGGCCAGGGACTCCTCCAGATTGATCCGGGGGCGCCAGCCAAGCCGGTCCCGGGCGGTACGGACGTCGGCCTGCTGCCAGGCGCCGCAGCCGTCCGGGTAGGGGGACGGGGTCGCCGAGAGGTGCTCGACGACCGACTCGGTCGAGGTGCGCGGGGCCCCGATGGGCAGCCGGGGCGGGGGCGCGTCGAGCTCGTGGAGTGCGCCCGCGTATCCGGCGACCCTGGCGAGGACGGCGGCCGCGTCCCGGAGCCGCACGGCGCGGCCGGTGCCGATGTTGACGACGCCCTGTGCCGCGGAGAGCGAGGCGGCGTGCACGGCGCGCGCGACATCGCGTACGTCGACGAAGTCGCGCTGCACGCCGAGGCCGCTGAGCTTCAGCTCGCCGTCGCCGGACTGCATGGCCCGGCGCATCGCCTCGGCGAGCCTGCCGAGCGGGGAGCCGGCCGGGGTGCCGGGGCCCACGGGGGAGAAGACCCGCAGCACGACCGCGTCGAGGCCGGAGCCGAGGACGAGTTCGGTGGCGGCCAGCTTGCTGACGCCGTACGGGCCGCCGGGACGCGGAATCGCGTCCTCCGCGGTCGATGAGCCGGGCTGCGAGGGCCCGTACTCCGACGAACAGCCGACCTGGACGAGACGGGCCGTACAGCCGCTGCGGCGCATCGCCTCGCAGACGGTGGCGACGGCGACGGTGTTGTGGCGGGTCAGGTCGCGGGCCCCGCCTCGGGTCGCGCCCGCGCAGTTGACGACGACGCCGGGGTGGACGGCGTCCAGGAAGCGGGTCAGCGCGCCGGGGCTGCCGCTGGCGAGGTCGAACCGTACGTCCGCGTCGTCGCCCCGGCCCAGCGCCGTGAGGTGCACGGCGGGGTCGGCGAGCAGGCGGTCGGCCACGAACCGGCCGAGGAATCCGTTGGCTCCGAGCAGCAGCACCCTCATCGCGCGCCCCCTGGGAGCCGACGGCGGCCTGCCGGTGCGGGGGATTGGGGGGTCATGTCCGGTGTCTCCTTGAGGAAGTGAAGTGTGGTCCGGTACGGGGAAAGGGCCCGCGGCGTCGGCTCCGCGGGGCATGCGGGTGGTTCGTGTGCGGAGGGTGGAGCGGTGGAGCGGCTTCGGTCGCGCGGGGTGCGCGGGGTGCGGGTGCGGTCGCGGGGATTACGCGGGGGTGCGGGTCCGGTCGCCGGTCCGGGCCGGGGAGTGGGCGGATGCCCGGGGCAGCACGACCGCGGCGGTGACCAGCAGTCCGAGCCCGGCCGCGCCGCAGGCGAGGGCGGACACGGCCCCGGTGCCGGCCGCCGCGACCAGGGCGTCGACGGGCCGGGCGAGGAAGTGCAGACCGGGCAGCCGCCCGGTCAGGACCAGGGCGGGCGCCAGCGCTTCCACCGAGCAGGCGGCGGCGAGTCCGGCGGTGGCGGGTTCGGGGAAGCCGTGCACGGTCAGCATCCGGGCCAGCAGGAGCAGTCCACCGAGCGCGGCCGCTCCGACGAAGGCACCGCCGCCCCCGTATCCCAGGTGTGCGAGGTACAGCAGTCCGGCGAGGGCGCACAGATGGAGCGCGACGGCCCCGAACAACAGGGGGCGCACGCCTGCGGCGAACTCATCCAGTGCGCGGCTGCCGACGAGTTTGCGGTGTGCGTGCACGGAGAAGAGGTGCGCGCACCAGGCGGCCGGGGCGAGGGAGAGGGCCAGCCCCAGCAGCGGTGCGGGGGTGAGTGTCCAGGGGCCCTCGGGTCCGCCGCTGAGCACCTGGTCGAGCAGTGCGTCGCCGTACAGGACATGACCGAGGAGCCAGCAGCCGTACACCTGGGCGGCACCCGAGGAGCCGCCCTCGGCGTGCAGGGGGCCGCTGCGCAGACCGAGGACCAGGCCGACGACCGCGACGAGCGCTCCGGTGAGGGCGATCGCGAGCCGGGCCTGGCCGCCGAGCGTCCCCTCGGTGAGCCTCAGCACCCCGGCGGTCGCGACGCAGGCGGCGCCCGGCACCAGTGCGCGGAGCGACCAGGCGGCGCGTGTCCCGGTGTCGCGCTCCGGCGCGCGGAGCCCTGTTCCGGGTTCCTCCGCCACGGCGGGTACCCGGGCGAAGAGTTCCTCGGCGAGCGAGAAGACGTCGCGGTGCCGGTAGCGGGCGGCGGCGCGGTCGGTGACGCCACGGGCTTCGAGCCCGGCGGCGATCTCCAGTGGATCGACGGCGCGCTCGCACAGTTCGCGGTGGCGGTGCATCAGCGATTTCACGGGGTCGGCGGGACCGCGGCGCGAGGTGCGGAGCCTGCGCGCCGGAGCGGCGCGCGCGATCTCGGGGGGCCGGGGCGCGGCAGCCCGCGCGTCGGCGCTGCTCCCCGTGCCGGCCTGCTCCCCGCCGCCCTGCTCCTTGGCAGTCTGCCCCTCGACGAGCCGCCCCTCGACGGCCTGCCCCGTGACGACCTGCCCCGCGGCGGGGCGCTCCGTCACGGCTCGCTCCGTGGCGGGGCGCGGCGCCGATGCGGGCTCGGCGCCGGAGGCCGGGGCCGAGATCTCGGTGGCGGGCGTCCTGGCGGCGGAGCTCCTGGAGACCAGGGCCCGGGAGCGAAGGTCCCCGCTCGCACCGGTGGACGGTCTGGCGGGTGCGTCGGACACCTCGGTCGGGCGGCCCATCGTCTCTCCTCCGTGATCGTCGCCGGCTTCCTCGGACCGTCCCGCCCCGCCGCTGCGGCCCGGCCGGTCCGTTTCCCGTTCACACATCGCCGCCACCCGCTCCCCGCGCTGCCGCGCAGACGGCCCGGGGCCCGGCGGCCCAGCCGGGTGTGCGGTCGACCGGCCGCGCCGGGGCGGCGCCCGAGGCCGTCCACGGGCCCAGGACGTGCGCCTCCGGCGGGGTGGCGAAGGGGCGCGGTCCGCCGTCGGCGTTCACCGCGTCGGCCTCCCTGTGCACCGGGGCGTGCGAGATCAGCTCCCGGTAGATGCCGTGAAGCGCCGCCAGGTTCTGTTCGACGGTGAAGAGTTCGAGCGCGCGGGCGCGCGCCGCCGCTCCGAGCCGCGCGCGGCGCTCGGGGTCGCGCAGCAGCGCGAGACAGGCGTCGGCGAGCGCCTGGGGATTGCGCGGTGGCACCACGAGCCCGGTGCCACCGATGACTTCGACCACCGCGCCGACGTCCGTCGACACCGTCGCCCGTCCGCAGAACATCGCCTCGACGAGACCGGAGGGGAAGCCCTCGGCCACGCCGGACAGGACGACGACCCCGCCCGCCGCACAGGCCTCCGGAAGATCCGGCCCCTCGGCCCCGCCGAGGGGCTCGAAGGAGTCCGGGTTGCTGCCGACGGCACGTGCGTCGCCGGCCTCGTCGGGGAACAGCTGGGCGGCGAGCGCCCGGCAGCGCGCGAGACAAGCGGCCCCCTCCGGGCCCTGCGCCGCTTCGCCGACGATCCGCAGCCGGGCGGCCGGTTCGGCCTTCCGCACCTCCGCGAAGGCGTGCAGCAACGCGATCAGGTCCTTGGCGGGCCCGATCCGGCCGACCTGGACCAGCGTGTCGTCGGGGCCGCTGTCACCGCTCTCCCCCAGCGCCGTGAACCGGTCCGGCTCCATGCCCGGGTGGACGGTGCGCAGCTTCTCGCGCTCGGCACCGCACCGTTCCTGCCAGCGGCGGGCGTGGCTGTCGCCGGATGTGACGATCGCGGCCTGCCGGTACACCTCGGCGGCAAGCCGTCCGTGGAAGGTGGCGAGCAGAGCGCGCACCGGCACACTCAGGAGGGTGTCGTCGGCGGCGAGATAGTGCGCCCGCAGCCGCACGCCGTGCTCGGTGACCAGCAGCGGAACTCCGAAGAAGCGTTTGGCCAGCAGACCGGGCAGGGCGGCGGCCCCACCGGATGCGGCGTGGCGGAGGTCGACCGCGCCGAGGCTCTCCCCGTCGTACCAGTCGAGGGAGAGCGGAAGCAGCACCCGGTCGAGCTCCCGGGCGAAGGCGAGGAGGTCGGGGACGGTCGCGGTCCGGACGGTGCGCCCGGCGCCCGGGGCGCGGCAGGCGGCTTCGAGTACGCGTACGGCGGTTTCGGAGCGGAGTGCCGCGCGAAGCCCCCCGTGTTCGCGGGCCGGCTCGGCGAGTCCGTACAGCCCCTCCGTGAACTGCGTGTCCGCCGCACCGGGGGTCGTACGCCCCGCGCACGACTCTTCGCCCCGCACGCAGGAAGCCGCGCCCCCGCTCGCGTCGCAGGGAACCGCGCCCCCGCTCGCGTCGTTGAGAGCCGCGCCCCCGCTCACGCCTCCGGCGTCGTCCGCGCCGGCCGCCGCACCCACCGCACCCGCCGCGCCAGTCGCGCAGAGCGAGGCCGCGAGCGCCGTGAAGCGCGCCGTGAAGCGGCGCCGTTCACACCGTCCGTACGAGCGCTCGCCCCCGCCCGTGACCATCCGGGCGAGCAGGCCCTTGGGGGCGCGGGTGCCCGGGACGGACGCGCCGGACACTCGCAGCGGCGCCGTCCGCACCCGGCCGGCCTGCGCCGGGAGCCGGTCCCGGCCCCGCTCCTCCTGCTCTGCGGACCGGCTGAGCGCGAAGAGATCGAACTCGTGCTGCGCGAGCCCGCGCACCAGACGGTCGCACCAGAGCCTGGACTCACCGGTCGCATACGGATGACCACCTTCCGTGAGGAGTCCGATCCGCACGAGTACACCCCCGATCTCCCTAGTGGGCGGCCGCCGCGGGAACGGCGACTCACAGCGGGACGACCGTAAGCGGATACGCCGGTGGTGGGGCGGCGGCGGGGGTCGGGCCCCCCCCCAGGACGGCGACCCCGGGGCGGAAATTGCCACCCCCCGCGTCTTAGAGACATAT
>NZ_JBHVPX010000004.1:150307-282444 GCF_042887155.1 Streptomyces sp. NPDC057963 | reverse complement strand
GACCCCCCTGGGGGGGGGCCGCCGCGGCACGGGCCACACACGGCGGTCCGACCTTCTGCGTATCGGCGGGTGGGGCGAGGGCGGTTGTCCGCCCCACCACCGAAAGGGGTGAACCGTCGTAACTTTCGCACCCCGACAGCGTTCTGTCGCGCTATGGGGGCGACTGGTCACGCAGGGTCAGACAGCGGCCAACTCCTTGCGGGCTGCGCGGCGCACCGCCGCGAGCGCCGGATCGAGCGCGGGTACGGCCGCCAGGAGCTGCTTCGTGTACGGGTCCCTGGGGTCTCCGTACACGCGCTCCACGTCGCCCTCCTCGACGATCCGGCCCCGTCGCATGACGGCGACCCGGTCGCTGACCTGCCGTACGACGGCGAGATCGTGCGCGATGAAGACCAGCGCCAGCCCCAGCTCCCGCTGCAACCGCGCCAGCAGGGCGGTCACCTGGGCCTGGGTCGTGACGTCGAGCGCGGAGACGGCCTCGTCGCAGACGATCAGTTCCGGCTCGGCGGCCAGCGCCCGTGCGATCCCCACGCGCTGGCGCTGTCCGCCACTGAACTCGTGCGGGTAGCGGTCGTACTGCTCCGGGTCGAGCCCGACCCGCTTCAGCAGATCCCGCACCCGCGCCCGGATCACGGCCTCGTCGCGCTCCCCGGACGCCCGCAGCGGGTCGGCGACCGATTCACCGATCGAGCGGCGCGGGTTGAGGGAGGAGACGGGGTCCTGGAAGACCATCTGCACCCGCGCCCGGCGGGTGAGCTGCCCGGAGGTGGGCTCCAGCAGTCCGACGAGCATCCGCCCGAGGGTGGTCTTGCCGCTGCCGCTCTCGCCGACGATGCCGAGGGTCTCACCGCGGCGGACCGTGAGGGAGACACCGTCGACGGCGGCGAGTGCGGAACTGCCCCTGCCGAACACCTGGCGGACGTCGGCGGCCTCGACGAGCGGCCGCTCGTCGGCGGATGCCTCACCCCCCGCACCGGGGCTGCGCCCCGGCCCCCGGTCCTCGACCGCCGGACCGGCCGGAATGCGCGGTACCGCCGCCAGCAGCGCCCGGGTGTACGGCTCGCGCGGCGCCACGAGCATCTCGCCCACCGGCCCCCGCTCCACCGCCCGCCCCGACTGCATCACCAGCACCTCGTCGACCGATTCGGCCGCCACCCCCACGTCATGGGTGACCAGCAGCAGCCCCATCCCCGTCTCGCGCCGCAGGTCGTGCAGCAGGTCCAGGATCTGGGCCTGGACGGTGACGTCCAGGGCGGTCGTCGGCTCGTCGGCGATCAGCAGCTGGGGCTCGCAGGCCAGGGCCATCGCGATCAGCGCCCGCTGCCGCATCCCGCCGGAGAACTCGTGCGGCCGGGACCGGGAACGCCGGGCCGCGTCGGGAATCCCGACCCGGTCCAGCACGTCCACGGCCCGCGCCCGCGCCACCCGCCGGGAAACCCGGTTGTGGACCCGGTACACCTGGGCGATCTGGTCGCCCACCGCGTAGTACGGGTCCAGCGAGGACAACGGGTCCTGGAACACCATCGCGGCCTTCGCGCCCCGCAGGGCCCGCAGTTCCGCGTCGTCCGCCGTGTGCACGTCCACCCCGGCGACCCGGACCGAGCCGCCGACCCGGGCCCCGGTCCCCCGGTGCAGCCCGAGCAGCGCGTACGCCGACGCGCTCTTGCCGGAGCCGGACTCACCGACCACTCCCAGCGCGCCGCCGGCCTCCAGCGAGAACGACAGCTCCTCCACCGCGCGCACCTCGCCGAACGAGATCGAGAGATCGCGGACTTCGACCAGGCTCATGCCAGTACCACCCGTCGGTCGGCCATCGCCTGCAGAACGTCCGCGACGGCATTGGCGAGGACGACGAAGAATCCGGTGACGAGCACCAGACCGACGACGACCGGAAGGTCCACGTGCTTCACGGCGTCGACGAGTTCGCGGCCGACCCCCGGAATCCCGAAGAGCGATTCGGTGAGTACGGCGCCGCCGAACATCGAGCCGATGTCCAGTGCGCCGAGCGCGATCACCGGCGCCAGCGCACCGCGCAGTGCGTGCCGCCCGACGAGCGCCCGTTCACCGACCCCGTACGCCCTGAAGGTGCGCACATGGTCCTCGGCCAGGGTCTCCAGCATCGAGGCCCGGGTCATCCGGGCGTACGGGGCCGCGGACACCAGCGCCAGCGAGATCCAGGGCAGCAGCAGGTTCCAGGCCCACTGCTCCGGATCCTCGGTGAGGGGCACGTAGTCGGGGAACGGCAGGATCTGGAGCGCCGTGACCAGGATGATGATCAGCAGCAGCCCGATGACGAAGACCGGGGTGGCCATGCCGGCCAGGGTGATCCCGGTGAGCACGCGCTCGGTCAGCCGTCCGCGCCGCCACACCGAGAGCAGCCCGGTGCCGACACCGAGCAGCATCCACAGCACGAAGGCGCCGAGGGCGAGCGAGGCGGTGGCCGGGAGCTTGGCCAGGATCAGCTCGGTGACCTGCTGGTCGCTCTGGTACGAGAGCCCGAGGCAGGGGGCCTGGCAGTGCAGCACCCCGGTTCCGGTCGAGTAGTCGCGGCCGGCGAAGAGCCCCTGGAGGAAGTGCGCGTACTGCGTGTACAACGGGTCGCCCAGGTGCAGTTGTCCACTGACCTGCGCCACCTGCGCGGGCGAGCAGCGCGGACCGCAGGCGATCTGCGCGACGTTGCCGGGTGCGACGTAGAAGGCCGCGTAGACGACCATGCTGAGCGCGAGCAGCACGAAGAGCGCCCCGCCGAGGCGCCTGAGCAGGAACCACCTCATGCGTCTGCCTCCTTCTTCCGGCCGGTGCCGATCCGCAGCCGGGATTCGGCGCGCGGGTCGAGTGCGGTGCGTACGCCCTCGCCGAGGACGGTCAGCGCCAGCACGGTGACGAAGAGCAGCAGCGCGGGGATTAGCAGATAGGTGGGTGCCGCCTGGTACCAGGTGTCGGCGTCGCTGAGCATCTGCCCCCAGGACGGCGTGGGCGGCTTGATGCCGACGCCGAGGAAGGACAGGGCCGCCTCGACGACGATGTTCGCCGGGAAGAGCAGCACCGCGTAGGTGATGACGGGGGCGGCCAGGGCGGGCAGCAGTTCGCGCCTGGCGATCTGCCAGGGACCCCAGCCGCTGAGCCGGGCGGCGGCGACGTGGTCGCGCGATTTCAGCGAGAGCGTCTGGGCGCGCACGATCTTCGAGGTTCCGGACCAGCCGACCAGGCCGATGATCACGGCGATCAGCACGGGGCGCGGGAAGCCCGTGGGAACGACGGCGAGCGCACCGAGCGCGATGACCATGACGGGCAGTGCGACCACGACGTCGGTGACCCGGCTGAGCGCCTGGTCGACGAAGCGGTTGCCGAGCCCGGCCGCGAGGCCGATGCCGACCCCGGTGATCACCTGGAGCAGGGTGGCGGCGAGGGCGACGCCGAGCGAGACCCGCGCCCCGAAGACGACGCGGGCGAACAGGTCGCGCCCGGTGAGCGGTTCGACGCCGAGCCAGTGCTCGGCGCTGATCCCGCCGAAGGAGCCGAGCGGCACACCGCCGGTGGCGGAGTCGACGAGATCCGGGTGGTATGTGGTGGGGTCCTGGCCCTCGATGCCCGCCAGCAGCGGTGCGGCGAGCGCGGTCAGGACCAGCAGGGCGACGACGACGGCCGCCACGAGGGCCGCGCGCCGGGCGCGCAGCCGCCGCCAGAAGGGATGGGCCCCGGAGGCGGGCGCCTCGACGGCCCCCGCCTCCTTGGCCAGTAGTGCTTCGGTCATGGTTACTTGACCGCGACCTGGGAGATGTCGAGCACACCGGTCCAGTCGCTGATCACGACGTTCTTGACGGACTCGCCGTACAGGCGCTTGTAGACCGGGTGGAACAGCGGCACGGTCAGTGCCTGCTCACCGACCTTCTCGTCGAGCGCGCCCCAGCGCTTCGCGGCGGCGTCCAGGTCGGTCAGCTGGTTGATCTCGTCGATCTCCTTGTTGACCGCCGGGTCGTTCAGCTGTCCGGAGTTGAAGTTGTAGCCGGACCTGACGATCTGGCGCCCGTCGAAGACCGGTGCGAAGAAGGGCCCGCCGGACGGCCAGTCGGCACCCCAGCCGCCGAGGAAGAAGCCGGGCTCGCTCTTCACGTTGTAGACCGTGTCGGAGTAGTCGTTGGACTCCAGTCCCTGGAGCTTGACGGTGATGCCGGCCTTCTTCAGCGCCTCCTGGAGCGCGGTGGCGATCTCCGGGCTCGTCGCGAAGTCCTTGTCGTTGGAGTGCGTGAGGGTGACGGTCAGCCCCTTGGGGTGGCCGGCCTCCTTCAGCAGTTCCCTGGCCTTGGCCGCGTTGCCGGACTTCCCGGCCGGGAAGTGGTCGTACGGGGTGTACCCGAAGGCCTTCTGGTCGGGGAGGAAGGTGGTGGCGGGCTCGGCGAGCGAGGAGCCGCCGGCCGCGTTGACCACGGAGGAGCGGTCGACGGCGTACGAGATCGCCTGGCGCACCTTCGGGTCGTCGAACGGCTTCACCTCCGGGTTGAAGGCGATGTAGTTGGTGTAGCCGAAGTGGCCGGTGCCGACGCGGGCGGCGAGCTTCTTGTCGCCGGTGACCTTGGCGAGTTCGGCGGGGCCCAGGTTGGTGTCGGTGGTGACGGCGGCCGCGTCGGCGCCCTGCGAGGCGGCCAGGCGCTGGTTGATGACGGCGGAGTCGAGCCCGGAGCGGACGTCGATCCGGTCGGGGTATGCCTTGCGCTCCTCGTCGGTGGCGGCCGACCAGTGCGGATTGCGCTCCAGGACGAGGCGCTCGCCGTCCCCCTCGTTCTTGACGACCTTGTACGGCCCCGAGGCGATCGGGTGCTCCTCGTACTTGGTGCCCGTGTCCTTGGCCTTCGGCACCGGGGTCGTCTGGGTCTGCGTGGCCAGGAAGGGGAATTCGCCCTCCGGCTTGTCGAGGTGGAAGACGATCGTCTTCGCGTCGGGGGTCTCGATCGAGTCGAGTCCCTTCTTGTCCTTGTACGGGCCCTGGTAGTCGGCCCCGCCGATCAGCCAGTCGCGCAGGTAGGGCGCGCCACCGGAGAGTTCCGCGGCGAAGGAGCGCTCGATGCCGTACTTGATGTCGGCGCTCGTGATCGCGGTGCCGTCCTCGTACTTCAGGCCGTCCTTGAGCGTGTACGTCCATACGGTGGCGTTCTTGCTCGGCGTGCCCAGGTCGGTCGCCAGGTCGGGGACGACCTTCGCACCGGCCGCGCCGTTCTCCCGGTTGCGGGTGGTGAGCGTGCGGAAGACGAGGGACGGGACGTTCCCGCCGCCGGAGGTGTAGAGCCGCGCGGGGTCGAAGTCCTCCTGCGGCTTGCTGTTGAGGACGGTGAGCGTGCCGCCCTTCCGGGGCTTGCCCGCCGCGCCGTTGCCGGCGTCGCTGTCCTTGCTGTCCTTGGGGCCGCAGGCCGCGGCCCCCGCAGCCACGACGAGTACTGCGGCGGCCGCTGCCACGCGGCGCGATATGACGGACGGTTGACGCATCGGAAGGTGACCTCTCGGAGTGCTGCCTGGAGAAAGGGACGGAGAGAATTTCCGTGCAGGCAGCAACGGAGGGGATGCACACAGCCGGGCCGGTCGCCACTGGAGAAGAATGACCGGAACGCACCGACGCCGACACCGCCGCGCCTGCGGACGGAGTTCACCCGGGCACGGCGGTCGGGGATGGCCGTCCGGGCCGGTTCAGGGCTCGGACAGCGGGTCGACGCGCGCTCGGGCAGGCGTCAGCAACAGTGGATGTCGGCGACGCTGTGCCCGGTCACACCGATGAGCGCCAGCTCTATGGCTGCGCGTTCGGGGGTGACGGGGCTGCGTGACATGTCGAGAAATATGGATCACTGCCCAGCGGATGTCAACGCAGAATGAGACAGCCATCTCATCATGCGGACCGTTTGTGGGTGCGACTGTCCGGATCCGCCGGACGGCCGCGGAGCCCGGCCCGGCCGGGAAGGCGGCCCGGCACACCCCCGGACCCTCCCCTTTTCATTTCAACTTCCGGGGTGCACCCAGGCGTTGGGCCGGCACCTGATCCCGCCGATGTTCAGGGACTTGGTCTGCTGCTGCATCACCGGGGCGAGCGCTCCCGCCGTGCCACAGCTCACATGGTTGTGACCCAGCCGGTGGCCGACCTCATGGTTGATCAGCATCTGGCGGTAGGCGAGGAGTTCGTCCGGGCCGAACGTCGAGGACCCCTGCGCCCAGCGGTAGGCGTTGATCATCACGCGCTCGGTGGCCGCGGAGTCGCAGGAGACGTTGTCCTCCGTCGTGTCCAGACCCGACTTCTGGCACCAGTCCCCGGTGGTCCCGGGGCTGGCCAGGGTGATCACGAAATCGGGGTCGCCGGAGGAGATCCGCTCGAACGTCATGGCACCGTCGTGCGCCCAGCTGCGGTCGTCGTTGAGCGTTTCCTGGACGGCTCGGGCGAACAGCGCGGCATCGAGACCGAGGCCCTTCTCGACATCGATCCGGTAGCGGTACTTGTGCCCCCTGCCCGGGGCCTTCGCCGACCCCGGGACCACCTCGAACTCTCCGGACCCGTGGAGCTTCGGGGCGAGCGGATAGGCCTTGGCCATCTTCTCCGCGTACGAAAGGGGCTTGACCCGTGCCACCTTCGGGGTCGGCCGGCCGTCCGAGCGGGAGGCGCCGTCGGGGCCGTCCCGGTCGACGCCCGTGGGCTGCGCGGCGCTGGTCCCGCCGCTGTCGTGGGCGACCTGTCCGGCCACGACCACCGCGAGCACGGTGGTCACCGCGGCGGCCGCGATACCCGTGAAGGTGCGGCCCCGGACGCCCTTGCCCTCCCGGCCGGTCCTGGCACCCCTGCCGTCCGCGTCGGACACCGACGCGTCGGCGTCACCACCGCGCGGCAGCCGCTCGTCCCACTCGTCGGCCGGGCCGGCCGGACCGGTCGGCGGGGCGGAAGGCCCAGCAGGTGCGGGCGACGCCTCGAACGCCTCGACGAACTCACGCCGCGGGCCCGGTATCAGCGGCCTGGTACCGACCGGCTGCTGACGCCGGGGCACCGCCTGCTGCGGCCCGGTCCCCCAGCCGCCGCCGGGCTCACGCTGCTCGGGGTGGCCGCCGCGGACATGGCCGGTCGGCTGGGACGGGGTGTGTCCGTCCACGCCGGATGCCGCGCCGGCCGCCCTTCGACGGCGCCCGCTGCCGGGGCCCGGACGGACGCCCTCGCGGTCGTCGCCCTCGTTCGCGAGGGCGGCCTCGACCTCGGGGCCCGCGGGTTCGGGGCCTTTTCGACTGTGTCGTCCCACGCCCCGGATCAGCTCCCGCCGCGTTCGTCGAGCAACTCCCGGAACGCCTGGGCGACCGCCTCCGGGTACTCCATCATCGCCACGTGCCCCGCGTCGGGCAGCGTCAGCAGCCGCGAGTCGCGGAACGCCGCGGACGCCCTGCGTGCCATCCGATACGAGACGAGCTGGTCCCGTCCGCCGTACACGAGCTGGGTCGGTGCGAGCACCCGCTCGGCCTGACGCCACAGTCCGTGCTGCCCGCCGAGCGTGTACGCGTCGACGATGCCACGTGCCGAGCGGGCCATCGCGTCCCAGAAGTACGGAAGGTGCAGTCGGCGCTCCATTTCGGCCACCGCCTCGCGGAAGCCGGATTCGGAGACGCGTGCCGGATCGCCGTAACAGAGTGCCATGACGCCGCGGGTGCGCTCCTCCGCGGTCCAGTCCCTGGTCATCCGGGCGAACAGCGTGGTGACGCCGGGGAGGGCGAGCAGTCCGGTCGGCGCGGCCGACCACTGCACCCGTAGCTCGGGAAGCGCCGGCGAGACGAGGGTGAGGGTGCGCACCAGGTCGGGGCGGACCGCGGCGACCCGGGTGGCCACCGCGCCGCCGAGCGAATTGCCGAACAGGTGGACGGGCCCGCGCTCCGCCGCGTCGAGGAAGCGGATCACGGCGCGGGCGTGCCCGGTGACCGAGTAGTTGCCGTCGTCCGGCGGCGGCGAGTCACCGAAACCGGGCAGGTCGACCGCCTCGCCGTCCACCACGTCCTGGAGCAGCGGCATCAGCGCCGACCAGTTCTGCGAGGAGCCGCCGAGCCCGTGTACGTAGAGCGCGGGCGGCAGCCCGGTGCGCTCCGGCGGCCGGGATCGGACGGTCAGCGTCAGACCGGGCAGCGCGACGGAGCGCAACTCCTCCCCCTCCGCGACCCTGACGGCGCTCACCGTGGGGGCCACTGCGGCGGCGGCGCGGACTCCCGGCAGCTCGGTCGAAGACATGCGGCAATGTTACGAGACGATCACACCGCGATTCATGTGTTCGCGGTCACAGACCGCATGGCGCCTCGAAGGGCTAGCTCCTAGGCTCGGAGCAAGGAAGGGAGTCACCATGACGGTCGACCCCAGCGACCCCGAGACCTTCGAGGACATCCAGCCGGACGAACCGGACGAGGAGACGCCTCGGGCGGACGCCGCCGAGCAGCGGACCGATCTCCAGCAGCAGCACGACGAACCGCTCACGGACATCGACGGCGACCGTGCCAATGTGGCGGATGCGGCGGAGCAGGCCCGTGTTGTCACACAGGACGAGGACGATTATCGCTAATACGCCCCGCTTTGCCCCATCGGTCGGCGAACCTGTGGCTACCGCAGCCGCCCGGTCCGTGAAATTCTGCGTCCGCGCCGCGCGCACCCGGGTTACCCAAAAGTACGATGGCGGTACGGCGCAGCGTGCACGGAAAGGCTGTGTCCGATCACAAATTTGGGAGGCGGCGTGACAGCCATCGAGCAGACCGAGGCGGCGCGCCCGCGAGGCACTCGACTGCCTCGCCGCGCCCGACGCAACCAGCTGCTGGGCGCCGCGCAGGAAGTATTCGTGGCACAGGGGTACCACTCCGCCGCGATGGACGACATCGCAGAACGGGCCGGGGTCAGCAAGCCGGTCCTCTACCAGCACTTCCCGGGCAAGCTGGAGCTCTATCTGGCCCTGCTCGACCAGCACTGCGAGTCGCTGCTCCAGGCGGTCCGTACGGCGCTGGCGTCGACGACCGACAACAAGCTGCGCGTCGCCGCGACGATGGACGCGTACTTCGCGTACGTCGAGGACGAGGGCGGCGCCTTCCGGCTGGTCTTCGAGTCGGACCTGACCAACGAACCCGCGGTGCGCGAGCGCGTCGACCGGGTCTCGTTGCAGTGCGCGGAGGCGATCTCCGACGTCATCGCCGGTGACACGGGGCTGTCCAAGGACGAGTCCATGCTGCTCGCGGTCGGTCTCGGCGGGGTCTCCCAGGTCGTCGCCCGCTACTGGCTCTCCAGCCGGTCCGCCATCCCGCGCGACACGGCGGTGCAGCTGCTCACCTCCCTGGCCTGGCGGGGCATCGCGGGCTTCCCGCTGCACGGCATCGATCAGCACTGACGGCGGCGGCCGGGCGCGGCCGCCGCCGGTGTTCGCTGCGGGCGTTGCCCACCGACCGCTGACGGCTCCCCTCAGCGGGCTAATGTGTGCTGCGTACGGCGCGGCTCACCGCGCAGGGACTGACCGTCGGAGGGACATAGCCGTGGAGGTCAAGATCGGGGTGCAGCACACGCCCCGGGAGATCGTTCTGGAGAGCGGGCTTTCCGCCGAAGAGGTCGAGAGCACGGTCGCCGAGGCTCTCACCGGTAAGGCGCAGCTGCTCAGCCTCACGGACGAGAAGGGCCGCAAGGTCCTGGTGCCGGCCGACCGGATCGCATACGTGGAGATCGGCGAGCCCAGCACACGGCGCGTGGGCTTCGGCGCGCTGTAGGCGACACGCTCGACGCAGTGGTCGTGTCGGCGGCCCGGTGGGGGATCCCCCCACCGGGCCGCTTTCCGTTCCGGGGCCCCGGGCCGCCGGGCCACCGACCGACGGCCCGGCCACTGCGCCCGGCCGCTGTTCTCGTCGGCCGCTCGCGCCAGCCGTCTTCGCCGGTCGCTCCCCGTCGGCCGTCTTCGCCGGGCCCGTCTGCGTCGGCCGGGCGATTCCTGTGCGAACCCTCTCCGAGGAGGGTTGCGTTCCGCACCCCTCGGGTAGGACCGCTAACGACCGATTTACCCGCCCCGCAAACTCGCGAGGTGATCATCTGTGATCTTGGAACCTCTCGGCTCCGTCCTGCTCGGACTCGCCCTGGCCTGGGTGGCGCTCCGCTCGCTGGCGCACCGGCTCCCGTCCCGCCGTGCCGTCTTGACCACCGGCGCTCTGGGAGCCCTGTTCGGCGCGCTTCTCATGCACTCGGTGCTGGGCCCGGGCCATGTCGTGGCCACGCTGATCGGCGCCGCACTGATCGGGGCCGTGACGCTCTCGCTGCTGGTCCGCCCCCGCAGCCGCCCGCTGAGCCGCTCAGCGGCGGCCTGAGGGCGTGTCCGGGGCCCGGCATGATCCAGACGAGAGACCCTAGGCCGCCAGCCCCAGCGCGGCCATCCGCTTGGTGTGCGCCTCGGTGATCCGCGAGAACATGCGTCCAACCTCCGCCAGGTCGAACCCGTCCGCCACACCGCCCACGAGCATCGTCGACAGCGCGTCGCGGTCGGCCACCACGCGCTGCGCCTGCGAGAGCGCCTCGCCCATCAGCCGCCGCGCCCACAGCGCGAGCCGGCCGCCGACCCTCGGGTCGGCCTCGATCGCGGCCCGCACCTTCTCCACGGCGAAGTTGCCGTGCCCGGTGTCGTCGAGCACGGCGAGGACGAGGGAGCGGGTGTCCGAGTCGAGCCGGGCGGCGACCTCGCGGTAGAAGTCACTGGCGATCGAGTCGCCGACGTACGCCTTGACCAGGCCCTCCAGCCAGTCCGACGGCGCGGTCTGGCGGTGGAAGTCGTCGAGCGCCTTGGCGAACGGCTCCATCGCGCCCGTCGGCTCCACCTCGATCGCGCTCAGCCGGTCGGTCAGCCGCTCGAAGTGATGGAATTCGGCGGAGGCCATCTTTGCCAGCTCCGCCTTGTCGGCCAGCGTCGGCGCGAGTTTGGCGTCCTCGGCGAGCCGCTCGAAGGCCGCCAGCTCCCCGTACGCGAGTGCTCCCAGCAGGTCCACGACCGCTGCCCGGTACTGCGGCTCCACGGATGCGGTGGCCCAGTCCTGGGCGGCGATTCCGGTGAGCACGGGTGCTTCATTGGCGTTGTCAGGCGTCTCCATGAAGCGCAGAATAGCCCGCCCGGAGGGGTACGGAAGGGCCTGGTCAGCCAGTGACATCACACCGTTCCGACGAATTCGCCCAACACACATGCGCGAATCCGGGGTACAGTGGTATTGCGCCTAGTGAGTATTTTGGATGTTCCTGCGGCGTGAAGCTAGTGAAATCGAATGAGGATGCCCGGTCGGTGGCCCGATCGGCTCCGACCCGACAGCCCTCCACGCGGGGCGTACGACACGTACGACCGCAGATGAGGGGCCCCCTCAGCGGCACGAGCGCTCGAGCGACGGCAGTGGTCCCGCGCCACCCGGCCCATCCACGGCCGGATGACCAACCCCGGCACGGTACGACCCCCAGCGTTCGCCTCGGACCGCGTCTCACAGAAGAGGCAGCACCCTGACTACGTTCCGAGAACTCGGGATTCTTCCCGAGACGGCCGAGGCCCTTGAGGCCGTCGGCATTGTGTCCCCGTTCCCCATCCAGGAGATGACGCTCCCCGTCGCGCTCTCCGGTTCCGACGTCATCGGACAGGCCAAGACCGGCACCGGCAAGACCCTCGGTTTCGGTCTGCCGCTGCTGGAGCGCGTCACCGTCCCCGCGGACGTCGAGGCGGGCCGGGCCGGGCCCGAGAAGCTGACCGAGGCGCCTCAGGCGCTGGTCGTCGTCCCCACCCGTGAGCTCTGCCAGCAGGTCACCAACGACCTGCTGACCGCCGGCAAGGTGCGCAACGTCCGCGTTCTCGCGATCTACGGCGGCCGCGCGTACGAGCCGCAGGTCGAGGCCCTGAAGAAGGGCGTCGATGTGATCGTCGGCACCCCGGGCCGCCTGCTCGACCTGGCCGGACAGCGCAAGCTCGACCTCTCGCACGTGCGCGCGCTCGTGCTCGACGAGGCCGACGAGATGCTCGACCTGGGCTTCCTGCCCGATGTCGAGAAGATCATCACCATGCTGCCGCCGAAGCGCCAGACGATGCTGTTCTCGGCGACCATGCCGGGCGCCGTCATCGGCCTCGCGCGGCGCTACATGTCGCAGCCGACGCACATCCGCGCCACCTCGTCCGACGGTGAGGGCGCGACCGTAGCGAACATCTCGCAGCATGTCTTCCGGGCCCACTCGATGGACAAGCCCGAGATGGTCTCCCGCATCCTGCAGGCCAACGGCCGCGGACTCGCGATGATCTTCTGCCGTACGAAGCGCACGGCCGCGGACATCGCCGAGCAGCTGGAGAAGCGCGGTTTCGCGTCCGGCGCCGTCCACGGCGACCTCGGCCAGGGCGCACGCGAGCAGGCGCTGCGCGCCTTCCGCAACGGCAAGGTGGACGTGCTCGTCTGCACCGACGTCGCGGCTCGCGGTATCGATGTCGAGGGTGTGACCCACGTCATCAACTACCAGTCGCCGGAGGACGAGAAGACCTACCTCCACCGCATCGGCCGGACCGGCCGCGCCGGTGCCAAGGGCATCGCGATCACGCTGGTCGACTGGGACGACATCCCGCGCTGGCAGCTGATCAACAAGGCGCTCGACCTGAAGTTCCCCGACCCGGTCGAGACGTACTCCACCTCGCCGCACCTCTTCGAGGAGCTCGACATCCCGGCCGGCACCAAGGGTGTCCTGCCGCGCACCGAGCGGACCCGCGCGGGTCTGCGGGCCGAGGAGATCGAGGACCTCGGCGAGACGGGCGGCCGCGGCCGCAAGTCCGCCGCCGCGTCCTCGGCGCCCGCCGTCCGCGAGGAGCGTGCGCCACGTACGCCGCGCCAGCGCCGTCGTACACGGGGCGGCTCGGCCGTCTCGGCCGTCGAGGAGACCGCCGCGACGGTACCCGCGCCGTCCACCGAGGTGGCCGACGCCCCGTCGGAGCCGCGGACGCCGCGCCGCCGTCGCCGCACCCGCGTCGGCGCCCCGGATGTCGCGGCCGAGGCCGCGGTGAGCACGGTGGAGGCTCCGGCCGCCGCCGTGGCGACGAAGGCCGAGGCCGAGCCTGCGTCCGAGACCGAGCCTGTGTCCGAGGCCAAGCCGCGCCGCCGCCGCACCCGGGCCGCGGTCGTGAAGCCGGTGGTGGAGGAGGTCGACTTCCAGATCGCCCCCGTCGCCGAGCCGGTGGCCGAGGCCAGGACGGTGACGAAGCCGCGCCGCCGTACCCGCGTCGTCAAGCCGGTCGAGGACGAGGTCGACTTCCAGATCGCGCCGATCTCCGAGCCCACCCCGGAGACCAAGCCGCGCCGCCGCACCCGTGCGGCCGCCAAGCCGAAGACGGAGGCCGTGACCCCGGCCGCCGAGGGCGAGACGAAGCCGCGGAGGCGGCGCGCGCCGCGTGCGGCTGCCGCCAAGGCCGAGGGCTGAGCGACTGCTGTTCGATCCGGGGCACCGCCCCGGAAGGGCTTGAACGTGCCGGACGGGCTTGAGGGCAACCTCAAGCCCGTCCGGCGTTCGAGGACATGCCCCCGCGCCCGTCGGGCGTGACGAGGACACACCCTTCTGCCCGTCCGGCGCGACGCGGCATAACCTCGTCCCATGAGTCGGCCGCACACCTTCACCCCGCCCCCCTGCGCCCACGCCCGCCAGCTCCGCACCGCGCGCGGGGACTTCGCCGTACTGGACGCCTCGCCGAGCACCGCGCCGCGCGGTACCGCCCTCCTGCTGCCCGGGTACACGGGCAGCAAGGAGGACTTCATCGCGCTCCTCGAACCACTCTGCGCCGCCGGGTACCGGACCGTCGCCGTGGACGGTCGCGGGCAGTACGAGACCGAAGGAACGGACCGTCAGGAGACTTACGCACAGGCCGAGTTGGCCCGTGACGTACTTGCGCAGGCCGCCGCCCTCGGCGCCCCCGGCGAGGGCACCGTACACCTGGTCGGGCACTCGCTCGGCGGGCAGATCGCCCGCGCCGCCGTACTGCTCGACGCCTCGCCGTTCCGTTCGCTGACCCTCATGTCGTCCGGGCCCGCGCAGGTCGCGCAGGCCCAGCAGCTCAAGGTGAAGATGCTCAGCGACGCGCTCACCACGCTGACCATGGCCGAGGTGTGGGAGGCGATGCGCGCCTTCGACCCGCCCGAGGACACGTCGACCGACGGCGAGGCCCTGCGCCGGCGCTGGCTGCGCCACCGGCCCGCCCAGCTGATCGCCACCGGTCGCCGGCTGGCGACCGAGCCGGACCGGGTGGCCGAACTCGCCGCCGCACCCCTGCCCGTCCATGTGCTCTCCGGCGAGCGGGACGACACCTGGCCGGTGCCGCTGCTCGACGAGATGGCACAGCGGCTGGGCGCGCGCCGCACCCGGATCACGGGGGCCGAGCACTCCCCCAACACGGACCGCCCCGAGGAGACGGCGGCCGCACTCGTGTCCTTCTGGAACAGCCTGTAGCCGGGGGGCGCGAGCGGGCCCGGTCGAGCGGGCTCAGTACTGCGACTGCAGGTGCTGCCAGAAGCCGTCGCGCAGGGCCCGCCGCAGGTGCGCGTGACCGCGCAGCGAGTGCTGCAACAGGCGTTCGGCCTCGACCAGCAGGTCCTGGTCGACCGAGCCCGGCAGGTACGGGTGTCCGGGCAGCAGGTCGGCGAGGGATTCCCGGCCCCGGGCGGCCAGCCAGGCCGCGGCGATCTGCGCGCCGACGAAGCGGACGTCTTCGCGCGAGGGCGCGGGGACGTCTTCCTCATAGGTGGTGACGGGGCGTCTGGTGACGTACGGACGGCAGAATTCCAGGTCGAAGGTGCGCTGGCTGTCGACCTCCCAGAGCAGCGGTTCGGCCTGATTGCGCCCCTCCCCCGCCTCGATGCCCCACAGGTGCACCCGGGCCCCGTACCCCTGCGCCGCCTCGACCGCGGACACCAGGTCCTCGTCGCCGCCGACCAGTGCCGCGTCGCTGATGGCGCGGTGCCGGGCGAGCGATTCGAGGTCGGTGCGGATGAGGGAGTCGACGCCCTTCTGCTGGTTGTTGGCGTTGAGGTTGCCGAGTCTGACCTTGACGTCGGGGAGTTCGGCGATGGACTGCTGCTCGACGGTGTGGATGCGTCGCCTGGCTCCGTCGTACCAGTACACGCGCAGCAGCCGGCTGTCCGCGAAGATCGAGCGGGCCTTGTCGATGAACGCCTCGATCAGCCCTTCCGCGTCGAGGTCGAAGGAACGGCGGTCCTCGGTGCCGGTGACGAGCAGTCCGGCCGCCGCGTACACATAGCCCGCGTCCACGAAGATCGCGTGGGTCGAGGGGGTCTTCGACACCTCGGCGAGCACGCGCTGGAGCAGTTCATTGGTGCGGTCCAGGCGCTCGTGGATCCCTGCCTCGTTCATTCGGGCCTCGTCGTGGGCCTCGTCGTGGGCCTCGTCGGCGCATGCTCGGTGGACTGCTGATACTTAGACATCCAAAAAATTTCCTTAGCGTAGGGAATGTTTGCAGTGGGCAAGCCGTTGAACCCCTTGTGGAGCGCGGGACAGCGGTGTCGGGCGCTCTCATCCTTGTGGACGGGTCACCGTCCTCCCAGTAGTTCTCCAGCAGGAGGATCGGACGAAGGGAAGCCTCATGCGCTTCGAGATCATGCGACTCGACGATGTCGACGGTACCGCCGTGGACAGCACCGTCGTGGACGCCGCCTCCGTCAACCGGATCGTGCAGCAGGCCGCAGCCATAGGCCAGCGCATCTATATCCGCCCGGCCGAAACCTCGGCTTCGTAACGCACGACGACGCACAAAGACGAAGCGCCCCCGCACGGAAGATCCGTACGGGGGCGCTGTGGTGTCCGCGGGCGCCGTCAGGAGTTCTGGACGACCTGGGTGACCCCGTTGATGATCTGCTGCACGGCGATGGCGGAGAGCATCATTCCGGCGAGCCTGGTCACCAGCACCACTCCGCCGTCCTTGATGACCCGGATGATCAGCAGCGAGTAGCGCATGGTCAGCCAGAGCACGATGTGCATGGCGATGATCGCCGACCAGACCGAGATCTGGCTTCCCACGCTGTCGGCGTGCTGCACGGCCAGGATCACCGACACGATCGCGCCGGGCCCGGCGAGGAGCGGCATGCCGAGCGGCACGAGCGCCACGTTGACGTCCTTCGTCTGCGTCGGCTCGTCGGTCTTGCCGGTGAGCAGATCGAGCGCGATCAGCAGCAGGAGGAGTCCGCCCGCGATCATCAGGGCGGGTACGGAGACGTGCAGATAGTCGAGGATCTGCTGGCCGAGCACGCCGAAGACGGCGATCACGCCGAAGGCGACGGCCACGGCCTGCAGCGCCATCCTGCGCTGCATCTTGGCGGGGCGGCCCGCGGTGAGGGCCAGGAAGATCGGGGTGATCCCGGGTGGATCCATAATCACAAAAAGCGTGAGAAAAAGGGATCCGAAGACAGCGACGTCGAACACAGTGAGCCTTGCGAGAAGAGAGGGGTACGGCCTGAAGGAGCGCACCCCGGAGCCAGGACGGCGGCCTGGCGGCCGGGTGCGCGGAAGGGGGAACGCGAAGGAGGGCGAGTGACGAGTGGCGCGGCCGCCGGGCCGCGCGGGTCAGGGCCTCACGCCCCGGTCGTGACGGTGCGTCGTGACGCGTGCGCCGTTACGCGCGGCGGAGTCCGCCCGCGCCCGGCACCGGGAAGGCTCCCGTGGCGCGCCGGGTGATCTCGCCGTAGATCTCGGGGTCGGTGGTGTACGCGCCGAGCCCGACGGTCTTGTGGCTGCCGTGGTAGTCGCTGGACCCGGTCGTCAGCAGCCCCAGCTCCCGGGCGAGCCCGCGCAGCCTGGCCCTGGTCGGCTCGTCGTGGTCCATGTGATCGACCTCGATGCCGTCGAGGCCGGCTGCGGCGAGCCGTGCGATCGTCGACTCGGGCACCACCTCACCGCGCTTGACGGCGAGCGGGTGGGCGAAGACGGTGACGCCTCCGGCGGCCTTGACCAGCCGGATCGCGTCGAAGGGGTCGAGTTCGTGCTTCTCGGCGTACGCGCGTCCGCCGTTGGCGAGCCAGTCGGGCGTGAAGGCGTCGGAGACGGTCCCGACGACGCCGAGCTCGACCAGGGCGGTGGCGATGTGCGGCCGCCCGATCGATCCGTCCCCGGCGATCCTGGCGACCCGCTCCCACTCGATGGGGACGCCGAGCGCCTGGAGCTTGCCCACCATGGTCCGGGCGCGCGGCACCCGGTCGTCCCGGACCAGCTCGCGTTCGCGGGCCAGCTCGGGCTCGTCGGGGTTGAAGAGGTACGCCAGCATGTGCAGGCCCACACCGTCGATCCGGCAGGAGAGCTCGGCACCGGTGACGAGGGCGAGGCCCTCCGGAAGGGCGGCGATCGCCTCGGCGTGGCCGCGCACGGTGTCGTGATCCGTGAGGGCGACGACGTCGAGGCCCGCGGCGGCCGCGTTGCGCACCAGCTCGGCCGGGGTGTCCGTGCCGTCCGACGCGGTGGAGTGGGTGTGCAGGTCGATGCGCACGACGCGTACTCCAGTGCTCGGGGCGGGACAGGGTGACGTCCCAGGATAACCGGCATTCGGGCGATACCCGGCCGGGCCGGGAGGCGCTGCGGCGCCGGGCCGGGAGGCGCTGCGGCGCCGGGCCGGGAGGCGCTGCGGCGCCGGGCGGTCCCTGGCCGATCGGGCGGCCCCCGTTCCGCCGGACGGTCCCTAGTTGATCAGGCGCGGGGTGAGCGCCCCGCACGGCACGAGGTCCATCTCCCCCCCGGCCTCGCGCAGATCGGCGAGCACCAGCTCGTCGTACATCAGGAGTCCGGACTGCTCGGGCCAGACGATCGCCCAGAGCCAGAGTCCGCGCGCCTCGCCCGCGAAGACCGCCCGGTCCTCGGGAGCACCCTTGACGTGCCACAGCGGGGTGGGGCGTCCGGCGGCGAGCATCTTGACGTCCGGTGGGCCGTCGACGTCCAGATGCGGGCCGGGGTCGGGGCCGTCGATGCCCGCGTAGCGCGCCCCGAGTCCGACGCCGAGCTCCTCGGTGACGAGCAGCAGCTCGCCGATGCCGCCGACCGGACCGGGGCCGGAACAGGCGACGACGGTGGCGCGGCCGCCGCTGCGGTCGTCACCCGCGCTCGCCACACCGGTGAACAGCCAGCCCACCGGCAGCGGCCAGGGCATCCACACCGGCACCTCGGCCCTGCGCACCACCGCACTCAGCGCCTCGACGCTGGGCGGAATGGCCGGCTGCAGCGGTTGCACACTGCCGTGCACGGAGCACTGCCAGGTGTCGGCAAAGAGACCGGGCGCTCTGACCCGGCCTCCACACTTCGGGCAACTGGGTTCGCCCCTCATAGCGACCAACGGTCCTCCTCGACCGTCGCCGCGTCAAGGATGATCACCCGTCCGCAGCGTGGCCCCCACCTGCACATTTAGATGTAACTTGCATTCATTAGTTCCTCTAACTTATTCTGTGCATAACGCAACGATCTAGTGGAGAGCGAGAAGCCCATGCAAGGAGAGGATCCGTTCGATCAGGGAGCGGGCAGCATCCTGCGCCAGCCGAAGGCCGTCTGGGCCACAGCGGGCGCCTCTGTGGTCGCGTTCATGGGAATCGGCCTGGTGGACCCGATCCTGCCGTCCATCGCCAAGGGCCTGGCGGCGACGCCGAGCCAGGTGTCGCTGCTCTTCACCTCGTACTTCCTGATCACCGCCGTGGCGATGCTCGTCACCGGCTTCGTGTCCAGCCGGATCGGCGGCCGCAGGACGCTGCTGGCCGGCCTCGCGCTCGTGGTCGTCTTCGCCGCCCTCTCCGGCACCTCGTCCTCCGTCGCCGAACTCGTCGGCTTCCGGGCGGGCTGGGGTCTGGGCAACGCGCTCTTCGTATCGACCGCGCTCGCCGTGATCGTCGGTGCGGCGGCCGGCGGCAGCGCCGCGGCGATCCTGCTGTACGAGTCGGCGCTCGGCCTCGGCATGGCCTGCGGACCGCTGCTCGGCGCCCTGCTCGGCGACGCCAGCTGGCGCTACCCGTTCTTCGGCACGGCCGCGCTGATGGCGATCGGCTTCATCTGCATCACGGCGTTCCTGAAGGAACAGCCGAAGCCGGCCAGGAAGACCTCGCTGCTCGACCCGGTCAAGGCGCTCGGCCACGGCGGCCTGGCCTCCGTCGCCACCTCGGCCTTCTTCTACAACTACGCGTTCTTCACGATCCTGGCGTTCACACCGTTCGTGCTGAACATGACGCCGTACAAGTCGGGCGCGGTCTTCTTCGCCTGGGGCCTGCTGCTCGCGGTCTTCTCGGTGCTCGTCGCCCCGCGGCTGCAGAAGCGCTTCGGGTCGCTGAAGGTGCTCGGCGCCTCGCTGGTGCTGCTCGCCGCCGACCTCGTGATCCTGGGATACGGCAACCACACCACCGCCATCGTCTGCACGATCGTCTCCGGCGCCTTCATCGGCATGAACAACACCGTCTACACGGAACTGGCGCTCGGGGTGTCGGACGCGCCGCGCCCGGTGGCGAGCGCGGGCTACAACTTCGTCCGCTGGTTCGCCGCGGCCGCCGCCCCGTACCTCGCCCCGAAGATCGAGGAGTGGAGCAACATCCACATCCCGTTCGTGGTCGCGGCGATCGCGGCCGTGTTCGGTGCGGTCGTCGTCTGGATCCGGCGTGCGGCGCTGACCCACGAGGCGGAGGAGCTGGAGCCGAAGCACGCCACCGAGGACGGTGTCACGGTCTTCGCCAACTGACCGCTGCGCCGACCCCGTTCCGCCCCGCCCGCGGCTCCCCCTCCTGGCCGCCCGGCGGGGCTTCCCGCATGCCCGGCACGACGTACGCCCCAGCTCGCACGACGTACGCCGCAGTCCGCACGGCGTACGCCCCCGTCCCCATGACGTACGTCTCAGTCCAGGGGTACGGAGCCGCGCAGCGGATCACGCAGATCCGTCCCGTGCGACAGCCACCGCTCCTGGAGCTCCTGCGCGCCGCGGACCCGCTTCCACGCGGCCTCGTTGTGCGTCATCGGCAGCAACGGCAGGAACCGCACCGGGTCCCTGGGCCCGGCCGCCTCCCGGCCGCCGCCCCCCGCGGAGCCGCTGTGCGGCGCGGGTCCGTCCAGCTCCAGGTCCTCCACCAGCCCGCCCGGCTCGGCGACCAGTACGGAGCTGAACGGCGCCCCGGGCCACAGCGGCCCGCCCACGTCCAGCGAGGCGCCGGGAGCCACGACCAGGCCCTCGACCTGCGGCGAGGCCGCCAGCACGGCCAGCGGGCGCAGCACCTTGTCGGTGTCGGCGAGGCCGGCGCGCACGGAGAGGATCAGCTCGGCGCGCGGGCCCTTCACCGGGTCCGCGAGAACCGCGGTCGGGTCGGCCATCGGCTGTGCGGACATGCCGAGTGTGGCGTAGCGCACCACGTCGCCGTCGACGAAGCGAAGCACCTCGATGCGGTCCGTCCCGAGGAACGTCACCGCTGCGCGGGCATCCGGTTCACCGAGGGCCGTAAGCAGCCGGGCCTCGACCAGAGCAAGAATTTCTCCCATCCCGCGAGCATAGGACGCGTATGGAACGGGCAAAGTAAAGGATTGGCCCTCAGTCGGCTGATAGTCTTGGCCGCTGGTCGGGGCAGCACGCAGAAGCGTCGCTCTCAGCCCCGACGACACGTCATCCCCCACGGGGGACCGACCGGAGGAGGTGGGGCTGCCATGGATCGAAGTCGACCGTGCAGTACCAACCGCTCTTCCGCATCTCACCTCTCTCGGTGATCTGAAGCCTTCTCGGTCAAGGCCCAAGGCATTGCGCACGACGGAAGAGCACCCCCCTTTGCCTGTCTGTAGCGAACGCCGTCATCGCGCCGCCGCGGTGCCGCCCGCTTTGCGGACGTGAGCGCACGTCCCCATTCCGGGCTGTTCCACGCGCCCGACGACGGCCCTCCGTGAAGGAGCCAGCCATGTCGATGATCCGTGACCTGCGCGCCGCCGTGCGCCCGTCCCTGCGCAAGAGCAACGCCCTGCACAACACCTACGACACCACCCGTGACCCGTCCGCCTCCAGCGCGGTCGTCGACTGCGCGGTCTACCGCGACGGACGGCGCGTGGAGAGCGGCTCCTGCCGCACGCCGCACGAGGCGATGCTCCAGGTACGGGAGGAGGGCGGCTTCGCCTGGATCGGCCTGCACGAGCCGACCGAGGAGGAATTCGCCGGTATCGCCCGGGAGTTCGGCCTCCACCCGCTCGCCGTCGAGGACGCCGTCCACGCCCACCAGCGACCGAAGCTGGAGCGGTACGACGACACCCTGTTCACCGTCTTCAAGACCATCCACTACGTCGAGCACGCCGAACTCACCGCGACCAGCGAGGTCGTCGAGACCGGCGAGGTGATGTGCTTCACCGGCCGGGACTTCGTCATCACCGTGCGGCACGGCGGGCACGGCTCGCTGCGCGCGCTGCGGCACCGGCTGCAGGACGACCCCGAGCTGCTGGCCAAAGGGCCCTCCGCGGTCCTGCACTCCATCGCCGACCATGTGGTCGACGGCTACATCGCGGTGGCGGGCGCCGTCCAGGAAGACATCGACGAGGTGGAGATCGAGGTCTTCTCCACCCCCGCGAAGGGCAGCCCGCGCGGCTCGGACGCGGGCCGGATCTACCAGCTCAAGCGTGAGGTCCTGGAGTTCAAGCGGGCCGTCTCTCCGCTGCTGCGGCCGATGCAGCTGCTGAGCGAGCGGCCGATGCGGCTGATCGACCCCGACATCCAGAAGTACTTCCGTGACGTCGCCGACCACCTGGCGCGGGTGCACGAAGAGGTCATCGGCTTCGACGAACTGCTGAACTCGATCCTCCAGGCCAACCTGGCGCAGGCGACCGTCGCGCAGAACGAGGACATGCGCAAGATCACGTCCTGGGCGGCCATCGTCGCCGTGCCGACGATGATCTGCGGCGTCTACGGCATGAACTTCAAGCACATGCCCGAGCTGGACTGGAAGTACGGCTACCCGATGGTGCTGGGCGCCATCGGGGTGGTCTGCTTCTCCATCCACCGCACACTCAAGCGCAACGGCTGGCTCTAATAGAGTGCGGGCATGACTGCTGCTGCCGCTGACGTGCCGCCGGGCCGGGCTCTCGTCGAGGAGGCCACCAAGAAGTCGGGCCTCGTCTGGGTGCGGGGCGCCGGGCCCGCGCGGGCGCTGTGGCACGTATGGCACGAGGGTGCGGCGCATCTGGTCGGCGACGGCCCCGGTGAGCAGCCGTTCCCGGCCGGTCTCGCCGACGGCTCCACCGCCGAGGTGACCGTGCGCAGCAAGGACAAGGGCGGCCGGCTGATCGCCTGGACGGCCGCCGTGTCGGAGCTCGCGCCGCACTCCGAGGAGTGGGAGGCCGCGGTCGCCGAACTCAAGGGCAAGCGGCTGAACGCACCGGACGCCGAGCAGCTGACGGAGCGGTGGGCGCGCGAGTGCCGGGTGCTGCGGCTGACCCCCGGTGAATTCCGTACGGAGCTGCCGGACGGCTCGCTGGCGGCGGCGCCCCTGCCGACGACCGCGACCACCCGCCGGCCGGTGCCCGCCGGGCTGCCGCGACTGCTGAAGCGGGGCCGCAAGGGCTGACGGAGGCCGGGCCCGTCCGCCCCGATCCGCCGCGCGGGAGCGGGCCGCCGGGCAGCGTCCGGGGCCGCCTCCGGTCTTCGAGCGGCGTCCGGGCCGCGGCTCGCGCGGGCCGCTCTCAGGAGGACGTCTTGGGCAGCTGCTGTCCGTAGTCGACCGTGTCGCCCTTGGCCGGGGCCTCCAGGGGGAAGTCCTTGCCCCAGTCCGACAGGGTCACGATCCCGCCGCCGCCGCCGCGCGCGAAGCGCAGGGGATACGGCGTGCCCTCCAGCGAGACGTCGAGCGTGCCGCCCTCGCCCTTGCCGCCCGTGATCTGCACGGTCCGGGTCGCTCCGACCTTCTCCCGGCCGCCCTTGTTGAGGGTGCCGTGCAGGCTGAGCAAGCCGTCGAGCAGGGTCTTCTTGTCCGTGAAGCCGCGCAGCTGCTTGTACGTGGGGTCGCCCTCGGGCACCTTCACGTACTTGTCCTGGAGCTTGTCCGCGGCCGCCCCGCCCGCGTCGCTCTGTGCGCCGGACTTCTCGTCGTGGCTCCAGAATCCGGAGTCGGCCTTCAGATAGAGCTCGTCACCGATCCGCAGGAGCTCGAAGGTGCTGTTCTTCGAGACGACGGAGCCGGCGCCGCCCTTCTCCTTGAGCCGCATGTTGAGCTTGTACGTGCCGCCCTTGCTGACCAGTGTCCCGGCCAGGCGCACCGCGTCGGCGGATTCCGCGGCGGCCTGCGCCTTCTTCTCGATCTCCGCGGCGGCGAGCTTGCCGACGCCGTTGGTCCCCTGGTCCGGATCCTCGCCCCCGCACGCCGTGAGAGCGGCGGTCAGCCCCGCGCTGAGCACGACGGCGAGGGCGGTCCGGCGGCGACGGATCCGGACGGGCGGGGCGGAAGAGGTCACGGGCGCACTGCCTCTCATCTGCGGGGCGGGGGGTGGCAGACGGCAGCGTACCCGTGCCGTACACACCTTCCGGCAGGGAGCCGTACGGACGGGTCCACCGGGGCGGCCCGGAGCGGTACGGGCTAGCCTGATCCCGTCATAACGGTTAATTAACTGCCAAACGGACCGGACAGCGAAGTCGTACACGGAAGAAGGAGGCGCACCATGGCGGCAGGCGCCCCCCGGGTCTTCGTCTCCCACCTCGCCGGCGTCCCGGTCTTCGATCCCAACGGCGATCAGGTGGGCCGCCTACGCGACCTGGTCGCGATGCTGCGGGTCGGCGGCCGGCCGCCCCGGCTGCTCGGCCTGGTCGTCGAGGTGCTCAGCCGCCGCCGGATCTTCCTCCCGATGACCCGGGTCACGGGGATCGAGTCCGGCCAGGTCATCACCACCGGCGTGGTCAACATGCGGCGCTTCGAACAGCGGCCCACCGAACGCCTGGTGCTCGGCGAGTTCCTCGACCGGCGCGTCCGCCTCGTGGAGACCGGCGAGGAGGTCACCGTCCTCGATGTCGCCATCCAGCAGCTCCCGGCCCGCCGCGACTGGGAGATCGACAAGTACTTCGTACGCAAGGGCAAGGCCGGGGCGCTCCGGCGCAAGGGCGAGGCCCTGACGGTGGAGTGGTCGGCGGTCAGCGGGTTCTCGCTGGAGGAGGACGGGCAGGGCACCGAGTCCCTGGTCGCCACGTTTGAGCAGCTGCGCCCGACCGACGTGGCCAACGCGCTGCACCATCTGTCGCCGAAGCGGCGGGCCGAGGTCGCCGCCGCGCTCGACGACGACCGGCTCGCCGACGTCCTGGAGGAGCTTCCCGAGGACGACCAGGTGGAGATCATCGGCAAACTGGCGGAGGAGCGCGCCGCCGATGTCCTGGAGGCCATGGACCCGGACGACGCGGCCGACCTGCTGTCCGAGCTCCCCGAGGCGGACAAGGAGCGGCTGCTGACCCTGATGCGGCCGGACGAAGCAGCCGACGTGCGGCGCCTCATGGCGTACGAGGAACGGACCGCGGGCGGCCTGATGACCACCGAGCCGATCATTCTGCGGCCGGACGCGACGGTCGCCGACGCGCTCGCGCGGGTCCGGCAGGCCGACCTGTCCCCGGCGCTTGCCGCTCAGGTGTACGTGTGCCGCTCCCCCGACGAGACACCGACCGGCAAGTACCTGGGCACCGTGCACTTCCAGCGGCTGCTGCGCGATCCGCCGTACGCCCTGGTCAGCTCGATCGTCGACAGCGATCTCATCCCCCTCACACCGGACACTCCGTTGCCAGCCGTGACGAGCTATCTGGCCGCGTACAACCTGGTCTCGGCGCCGGTCGTGGACGAGAGCGGGTCGCTGCTCGGCGCGGTGACCGTCGACGACGTGCTCGACCACCTGCTGCCCGAGGACTGGCGGGAGACGGACTTCCACGGCGGCGGGGAGGAGGTCGCCCGTGGCCGGTGAGGACCGCGCGAAGGGGGCGCCGTCGGGTGCCTCGGGCATCGCGCGCCCGCCCCGTTCCCGGCTGGACCAGCCGAAGGCCCCGCGGCGCCGGCTGCTGCCCGATTACGACCCCGAGTCGTTCGGCCGGCTCTCCGAACGGATCGCCCGATTCCTGGGCACCTGGCGCTTCATCGCCTGGATGACGCTGGTCATCATCGTCTGGGTGGTGTGGAACGCCTTCGCGCCCGTGGAGTGGCGGTTCGACGGGTACCCGTTCATCTTCCTGACGCTGATTCTGTCGCTCCAGGCCTCGTACGCGGCCCCGCTGATCCTGCTGGCGCAGAACCGGCAGGCCGACCGCGACCGGGTCGCCTACGAGCAGGACCGCAAGCAGAGCGAGCGCTCCATCGCGGACACCGAGTACCTCACCCGGGAGATCGCGGCCCTGCGGATGGGCCTCGGCGAGGTCGCCACCCGCGACTGGATCCGCTCCGAACTGGAGGACCTCGTGAGGGACCTGGACGAGCGGCGCCTCCTGCACCCGGCCGAGAGCGACGAAGACCACTGACGGGGCTACTCGCGCGTAGCAACCAGCGCGGCACCCCCTCCCGCCGCCCACCACCACCCTTGCCAGGAGCGCCGCGCGCACCCGTACTATCGACAGTATGGCTACGGAAGACGCGGTGCTTGAGGCACTGGCGACAGTGAACGACCCGGAGATCCACCGTCCGATCACCGAGCTCGGCATGGTGAAGTCGGTCGAGATCGACGCTGACGGTGCAGTCGCTGTCACGGTCTTTCTCACCGTCTCCGGCTGCCCGATGCGCGAGACGATCACCAAGAACGTCACCGACGCGGTGGCAGAGGTCGAGGGCGTCACCCGCGTCGACGTGACGCTCGACGTGATGAGCGACGAACAGCGCAAGGAGCTCGCTTCCTCGCTGCGCGGCGGCACGGCGGAACGCGAGGTCCCGTTCGCAAAGCCGGGCTCGCTGACCCGGGTCTACGCGGTCGCGTCCGGCAAGGGCGGCGTCGGCAAGTCGTCGGTCACGGTGAACCTGGCGGCCGCGATGGCGGCCGACGGCCTCAAGGTCGGCGTCGTGGACGCGGACATCTACGGGCACAGCGTGCCCCGGATGCTCGGCGCCGACGGCAAGCCGACCCAGGTCGAGAACATGATCATGCCGCCGTCGGCGCACGGCGTGAAGGTCATCTCCATCGGCATGTTCACCCCGGGCAACGCCCCGGTGGTGTGGCGCGGGCCGATGCTGCACCGGGCGCTCCAGCAGTTCCTCGCCGATGTGTACTGGGGCGACCTGGACGTCCTGCTGCTCGACCTGCCGCCGGGCACCGGTGACATCGCGATCTCGGTGGCACAGCTCGTGCCGAACGCCGAGATCCTGGTCGTCACGACCCCGCAGCAGGCGGCGGCCGAGGTGGCCGAGCGGGCCGGCTCGATCGCCGTGCAGACCCACCAGAAGATCGTCGGTGTCGTCGAGAACATGTCGGGCCTGCCGTGCCCGCACTGCGACGAGATGGTCGATGTGTTCGGCACCGGGGGTGGCCGGAGGGTCGCCGAGGGCCTGACGAGGACCGTCGGCGCGGAGGTGCCGGTGCTCGGCTCCATCCCGATCGACGTACGGCTGCGCGAGGGCGGCGACGAGGGCAAGCCGGTCGTGCTCTCCGACCCCGACTCCCCGGCCGGCAAGGCGCTGCGCACCATCGCGGACAAGCTGGGGGGCCGTCAGCGCGGCCTGTCGGGCATGTCGCTGGGGATCACCCCGCGCAACAAGTTCTGAGGCGGCGGGGGCCGGCCCCGGTTCTCTCGCGGACGGGCCCCCTCGAACGCCGGACGGGCCTGGCAGACCAGGCCCGTCCGGCGTTCGAGGGGCGGCCGGTCACCCTTGCGCCGCTACGCGTACGTCGTGATGTCGCCGACCACCGAGAACCCCAGCCCGTACGCGCTCATCCCCCGCCCGTACGCCCCGATGTGCACCCCGCCGTGTGCCGAACCCGCCAGCACCCAGCCGAACTCGGACTCGCGGTAGTGGAACGGCACGGGGGCGCCGTCCACCGGAAGTGACAGCACCGACCACGCGGAGCCGTCCAGGTCGTCGGCGAGTTCGAACGCCGTCTCCGTCTGCTGGTCCAGCCAGTCGTCGCGCAGCGAATGGTCCAGCTGCGGAGGCCATGTGCAGGCGAGCAGTCCGGACCCGGCCAGCCAGGCCGCGGAGGAGACCGAGGTCGCGTCCAGCACCCCCGTACCGTCACCGCTGCCCCGCACGGGACTGCTGGCCACCGTCACGACGGCGGCGAATCGTTGTTTCTCGGCACCGGCGTCGGTCCGCATCGACGGTTCGTCACCGTGCCCGAGCGAACCGTGCTGCACCGTGCCGTCCGCGGCGGTGCCCACCTGCATCAGCCAACGGGGCCCGGTGAAGGCCTCGTCCAGCGCGTACCAGGGAAACGGAGCTGCCAGATATCCGTCGACAATACGCCGGGCCGCCGGCACCTCCTCCGTGCCGGCTGTGCCCGGCACGCCTTCCGCGCCCACCCGACTGGTCGTCTCCATCTGCGCGGCCCGCCTCCTCGATCCGTTGGGTCCGGAGCGGCCCGCCCCCCACGGGCGTCCTCACAACCGGACAGATGGAGAATAGCCATACCCTCCGGACGACCCGGGATTGACCACCGTCAGGTGGCGTCGGCGTCGAACGGGGGGTGGTCGTCCTTCGCGGGCTGTGCACGCTTCTTGAGCAGGTCCGGAGTACCGCCGGAACCGTTGGCCGCGGTGATCGCCGAGCCGCTCGACACGCCGCCGCGGGAGTCCGCGGACTCCACGGACTCCACGGCCGCGCTCTCCCGTCCGTTCACCGCGTCGGTGACCTCGGCCAGATCCTTGCGGAGGTCGAAGCTCTCGCGGATCTCCTTCAGCCCCAGATCGTCGTTGCCGTCCATGAGCTGCTTGCGGACGAACGTCTTGGGGTTGAGGTCCTCGAACTCGAAGTCCTTGAACTCCGGGCCGAGCTCCGTGCGGATGTCCTCCTTGGCGCTCTCCGAGAACTCACGGACCTTGCGGATGAAGCGCGAGGCGTCCTGGATGACCTTGGGCAGCTTGTCCGGGCCGAAGATCAGCACGCCCAGGATCGCGAGCGTCGCCAGCTCGAGTACGCCTATGTCATTGAACACCCTGTTGCTCCTCGTGTTCTCCGAGACCGTGTCGGTCGAGGTCCGGACCCGGCCCACGGTACCCGCCGAATCTGTCCGCGCGGTAGCGTCCCGCCGCCGTCACGTGCCGGTTGCCGAACCAAGGGTCAAAGAGATGGACAGGTCTTTACCACCTCGGGTCAGGCCGAGGTCCAAACGGTCGCCGGGCCGGTGCGCGCGGATCTTCACGATCAGCTCCTCGCCGCTGTGCACCCGCCGGCCGTCGACCTCGGTGATGACGTCCCCCGGCTTGATCCCGGCCTTGGCCCCGGGCCCGTCGGGTGTCACCGCGGGCTTGCCGGCCGACCCCTTCGCGCCGACCTTGGCGCCGTCCCCCGTGTACTTCATGTCCAATGTGACGCCGATCACCGGGTGAGTGGCCTTTCCGGTGTTGATCAGCTCCTCGGCGACCCGCTTGCCCTGGTTGATCGGGATGGCGAAGCCGAGTCCGATGGAACCGGACTGCCCTCCCTCGGCGCTCGAATCGCTGTCGGCGGCACGGATGGCGCTGTTGATGCCTATGACATGGGCATCGGTGTCGACGAGCGGACCACCGGAATTGCCCGGGTTGATCGGGGCATCGGTCTGCAGCGCGTCGACGTAGCTGACGTCGCTGCCGTCGCCCTTCTCGCCGCCCGCGGTGATCGGCCGGTCCTTGGCGCTGATGATGCCGGAGGTCACGGTGTTGGACAGGTCGAAGGGGGCCCCGATGGCCACCACGGGGTCGCCGACCTGCACGTTGTCGGAGTTGCCCAGCGGCAGCGGCTTGAGGCCGGAGACGCCTCTGACCTTGACCACGGCCAGGTCGTAGCCGCTGTCCTTGCCGACGACCTCGGCGCGCGCGGTCTCGCCGCCGCTGAACGTCACGGTGATCTCGCCACCGGACCCGGCCGGGGCGACGACATGGTTGTTGGTGAGGATGTGACCGGAGTTGTCGAGCACGAAGCCGGTACCGGTGCCGGATTCGGTCGTGCCGCTGACATGGAGGGTGACCACGCTGGGCAGTGCGCTGGCGGCGATTCCCGCGACGCTGTCGGGGGCGCGGCCGCCGCTGTTGTGGCCGGCCTGCGGAAGCTCGACCTGGGTGAGGCCGCCGTTGCGCTCGACGTAGGCGCCGATGCCGCCGCCGATGCCGCCCGCCACCAGGGCGAGCAGTACCGCGCCCACGAGGAGGGAGCCGCGGCGGTTCTTCTTGCGGCCGCCGTCGGCGCCGAGGGGCGGACCCGGGTTGGTCAGCGGCTGCCGGGGCGCGCCCCAGGGGTCGTACTGGAGCCACTGCGTCGGCTGGGCCTGCGGCTGCTCCGGCAGCGGGGGCGGGGGCGGGGGCGTGAAGCCGGGAGCGGCGGGGTGGGTCGGTGCGGCGGGGACGGGCGGTGCCGTGGGGTGGGTCGGTGCCGCGGGGAGGCCCGCGCCGTTCGTTCCGGCGTACTGCGCGGGGACGGGGGTGCCGTGCGCGGGGGTCGGGACCGGCCGCTGCACGGGGGGTGCGGGCGCCCAGGGGCCGGGGCCGCCGTAGGGCGGGGTGCTGTACTCGTCGGGCTGGTGCAGCGGCGCCATGGGCCGCGCGGCCGGTACGGGCGCCACGGGCTCGGGCGCGGGCGGCGACACCGGCTCGGGCGCCGGTGTCCCGGTCGGAGTGCCGGCCGGGTGTACGCCCGCCTCCGTCGCACCCGTCGCGTCCACCGCATCCGCGGCCGTCGCGTCCCTGGTGCCCATGACGGCCGTCGCATCCGCCGTACCGGCCGTGGGCGCCGTGTCCTCGGCGGGGGACGGCTCGTCCGGCGCTGTGCGGGTGGTGCGTCCCGGCTCGGGCCGGCTCCACCATTTCGCCTTCGGCCCGGTGGGCTTCCCGTCTTCCATGTTCTCCCCGCAACTGCCGCAACTGGCCTCTGCACGCCCCCTTGGGGGCGTCCCTCCCGGAAC
Source organism: Streptomyces sp. NPDC057963 (assembly GCF_042887155.1). Taxonomy (NCBI): domain Bacteria; kingdom Bacillati; phylum Actinomycetota; class Actinomycetes; order Kitasatosporales; family Streptomycetaceae; genus Streptomyces; species Streptomyces sp. NPDC057963. The sequence continues at coordinate 252,410 of NZ_JBHVPX010000004.1, read as the reverse complement.
TGCTCCCGGAATTCAACCAGGTTTGCGAATACCTGCGCAGACCCCGGTCAGCGCCGGGAGGAAAGCGGCAGACCGCGATCGGCGGGGGTGGGGAGGGCCGAGGCCGACGGAGGCGTCCAGGACGGCGACACCGAGGGGGCCGGGGGCTGGGGGGCGAGCCGCCCGAGCACCCGCGCGAAGAGCGGGGTGGTACCGGTCGGGCGTATCAGAGGGGGCGCGGACACATTGGTCAGCCCCTGAACGGCGAAGGTGTTCCCCCCGAGCGTTCCGGACGCCAGGGTCCCGGACGCGAGGTTCCCGGAAGAGAAGTCTCCGGAGGAGAGCAGTGCGGGACCGGTGGAAACCACCGCCGGTGTGAAGTCCGGCCGGGGAAGCGGGGCGGCGTCGGCGGTCGAGCGGTCGCCCGCCTCGGTTCCGGACAGCGCGCCCTGGCCGCCACCACTGCGGCGGCTCACCGAGCTGCCGCCCTCGCTGCGGGAAGCGGCATCCAGCGGAGTCACCGTGTTGCCTGCGCCCGCCGCCCGTGCCGGGGCGTTGGGACCCGCGCCCGTGGGCAGGGCACCGCCCAGGGCGATGGCCGCCAGCGACACGGCGCTGGCCGCCGCGAAGGCGAATCTCCGGCCGCGCCACGGCGACCGGTCCGGCTCACGGCCCACCTCATGGATCCGGAAGCCCGAACGGGAGGACGACCCGCCCGGCAGAATCGCGGTCGAGCCGTGCGGAGCCGGGAAGAAGCCGAAGCCTCCCAGGGGTGAATTCCCCGGCGGATCGGTGCGGCTGCCGGACTGCTGGATCACGGGGAAGAACCCGTCCGCGAAGCGCCCGGAGCCGCCGAATGGTCTTTCCTGGCTGTCGTCGTCACCCCCCGGTCCCCCGGGAAGGCCCTGCAACCGGGCGAGGAACCCCTCGGACGGCGAAGGCGGGGCGGACTGCGCGAAGACGCTCTTCAGGCGTCGCTGGGCCGCGGCCTCGGCCTTGCACTTGGCGCAGGTCGCGAGATGGGCGAGGACCCGTTCGCGAGCGTCGTGTTTCAGCTCGCCGTCGACAAGCGCGGCGAGCCGGTCTCCCAGGTGCTGTTCCGCAGGGGTCGGGCCTGTGCCACTCACGCCGTTCCGCCCTCCCCTGCCAGGATCGCGCCCGCCAGCGAGCGCTGCTCGGCACGGGCCTCGGGCGAACGGTGCTTGAGCGCCTTGCGCAGGTGCGAGCGACCGCGGTGGATACGGCTGCGCACGGTGCCGAGCTTCACGCCCAGCGTCGCGGCGATCTCCTCGTACGAGAGGCCCTCGATGTCACAGAGCACGACGGCGGCGCGGAATTCCGGCGCGAGAGTGTCCAGCGCCTGCTGCACGTCCGCGTCGAAATGCGTGTCGTTGAAGGCCTGCTGCGGGGACGGCTCACGGCTCGGCAGCCGCTCGGCGGCGTCGTCGCCGAGGGAGTCGAAGCGGATCCGCTGCTTACGACGGACCATGTCCAGGAACAGGTTGGTCGTGATGCGGTGCAGCCAGCCCTCGAAGGTGCCCGGCGTATAGGTCGACAGCGACCGGAACACACGCACGAAGACCTCTTGGGTGAGGTCCTCCGCATCGTGCTGGTTGCCCGTCAGCCGGTAGGCGAGGCGGTACACACGGCCGCTGTGCGTGCTGACGATCTCTTCCCATGAGGGCGGCGTCCACGCCTGGGAGTCCGCGTCTGAGGCGAAGGTCGCGGTCGGTGCGGAGACGTTGGAAGAACGGTCAGCGAAGTTGGTCACGGATTTCGGCTCACCCGCCGACCTGAGAAAGCGCCGCAGCACTCCTCTCCGATCCACAGGCGCAGCCGCACCTCCCCTATCGGCTCTGGTGGTGTCCAGTGGAGCCCCTACCATAGCCACCTCGCCCGTTAGCTCCGGATAAGCCTTTTTCCTGCTGGGGCCGGGGATCACCCCGGGAACAGCCGGCCCATGGCTTCCGGACCCGATCCGCGGGCCGATTCCATGCGCTTTCCCCTGCCCTTGGATAACGCCCGGTCCCATCTGCGGGTTCCCGGGTGCAGCGGATACAGTCACCGTTGCGCCAACTACGGGGACAGGAGAGGGTCATTACCGCCAACCGGCAGACGAGCTGGGCGTTCGCCGACGCCTTTGTCGCCGAGGACGAAGCATTGCACTGGGCCCGGGACCGGGCCCGGGAGGCAGGGCTCCGCCCGGTGTCGCCAGGTACTGGCGCCGCGCTGCGCTTGCTCGCTGCCACGACGGACGCCAAAGCGGTGGCCGAAATCGGCACCGGGACCGGCGTGTCCGGGCTCTATCTACTGCACGGCATGCGGCCCGACGGAGTGCTGACCACGGTCGACCCCGAGCCCGAGCGCCAGCAGTTCGCCCGGGAGGCGTTCCGGGCCGCGGGGTACGCCGCCAATCGGGCCCGCTTCATTCCCGGCCGCGCCCTGGACGTGCTGCCGCGGCTCGCCGACGGCGGATACGACCTCGTGTTCTGCGACGGCGACCGGCTGGAGAGCCTGGACTGCCTCGCTGAATCGTTGCGCCTGCTGCGGCCGGGCGGTCTGGTCTGCTTCGAGGGCGTCTTCGCGGACGGCCGGACGATCGACTCCGCGGCGCAGCCCGCGGAGGTGCTGCGGCTGCGGGAGCTGCTGCGGGCGGTACGCGAGAGCCAGGAGCTGATGGCGACGCTGCTGCCGGTGGGCGACGGCTTGCTCTGCGCGGTGCGGAGGGGCTGACACCCCCGGGTGCGGGGACGGGGGCAAGGACCTGCCCCGTCCGGCGGTCGCGGATGCCCTCGGCCGCCGGACGGGGCAGGTCCTGCCGCCGCGGCGTCCGAAACACCCGGCCGACTCGGTCCGCGGGCCCGGTTCCGTCGGCGCACCGGTGGCGGACGCGTCGCTGCCCCGGCACGGGTACCGTGCCGGGGCAGCGAAGAAGTGTGGGCGCCTCTGCTCAGCCGACGACCTTCTTGAGGGCATCGCCGAGGGCATCGGCCTCGTCCGGAGTCAGCTCCACGACAAGCCGACCGCCGCCTTCGAGCGGAACGCGCATGACGATGCCCCGCCCCTCCTTTGTCACCTCGAGCGGGCCGTCGCCCGTCCGCGGCTTCATGGCCGCCATGCTCGTTCCCCTTCCTGAAACCAGCTCATCGCAACCGGCGGCCCCATGACAGGCGCTGTGTCACCGGCATCGAACACATTGCTTCCAGGCCATTATCCCGCATCACAGACCCCGATGACCAACATCGGTCTGCATCGCTTGCGCAACGCGCTCTCTCAAAACCACCCAATTCGGCGATCCAGCTGCGATACTCCGCCCTCTTCCCCCCTCCAACGGAGCGCAATTGTTAGACGCAGGTCACATGTTGTCTCCGCCCCGGGTCGGCCATGCTTGCCTGGACAGGCATTGCCCGAGGTGCAGAGGGGACAGCGAAATGGCCGACCAGTTGGCGGACAGCGTGCTCTACGACGTGAGCGACGGGCTCGCAACGATCACGATCAACCGTCCCGACGCGATGAACGCCCTGAACACCGCGGTCAAGGTGGCGCTCCGGGAGGCGCTGGAGTCCGCGGCGGCCGACACCGCCGTACGGGCCGTCCTGCTCACCGCGACCGGGCGTGCCTTCTGCGTCGGCCAGGATCTGAAGGAGCACGTCGGCAAGCTCGACGAGGCCCGTGAGTCCGGTGGCGGCAATGCGCTGAGCACCGTGAAGGAGCACTACAACCCGATCGTGCGGGCCCTCACCGGGATGCCCAAGCCGGTCGTGGCCGGGGTGAACGGGGTCGCGGCCGGCGCCGGTTTCGGGTTCGCGCTGGCCTGCGACTACCGGGTGGTCGCCGACACCGCCTCGTTCAACACGTCCTTCGCCGGAGTCGCCCTGACGGCCGACTCGGGCGTCTCCTGGACGCTGCCCCGTCTGATCGGCCGGAGCCGCGCCGCCGACCTGCTGCTCTTCCCGCGTTCGGTCTCCGCGCAGGACGCCCACGAGCTGGGCATCGTGAACAAGCTGGTGCCCGCAGCCGACCTGGCCGCCGAGGCCGCCGCCGTGGCCCGCGCCCTGGCGTCCGGTCCCACGGTGGCGTACGCCTCGCTCAAGGAGTCCCTGGCCTACGGCGCCGCCCACACGCTGAGCGAGGCGCTGGAGAAGGAGGACGAACTCCAGACGAAGGCGGGCGCGTCCGAGGACCACACGATCGCGGTGCAGGCGTTCCTGGACAAGGAGAGGCCGAAGTACCTCGGGCGGTAGCCGTCCCCCGGGTCTACGCCCCGGTGCCGCGCGCCACGCAGTCGGCCAGATGGTCGTCGACCAGCCCGCAGGCCTGCATCAGGGCGTAGGCCGTCGTCGGTCCGACGAACCGCAGCCCGCGCTTCTTGAGGTCCTTGGCCAGTGCCGCGGACTCCGGGGTGACCGCGGGCACGTCCGCGACGGTGCACGGGGCCGGGCGGCCGGCCGGGTCGGGGGCGTGGGACCAGATCAGCTCGTCCAGCTCGCCGGGGCTCCAGTCGGCCAGCACCTTGGCGTTGGCGAGGGTCGCCTCGATCTTCGCCCGGTTGCGGATGATGCCGACGTCGGCGAGGAGCCGCTCCTTGTCGGCGTCGGTGAACTCCGCCACGGCGGGGATCTTGAACCCGGCGAAGGCGGAGCGGAAGCCCTCGCGGCGGCGCAGGATCGTCAGCCAGGAGAGGCCCGACTGGAACGCCTCCAGGCAGAGCCGTTCGAACAGGGCGTCGTCGCCGTGGACGGGCCTGCCCCATTCGGTGTCGTGGTACGCGAGGTAGTCCTCGGTGGAGAGCCCCCAGGGACAACGCAGTCCGCCGTCCGGGGCCGTTTCCGCGCCGCCGCTCATCGTCGGGGCTCCTCTCCGGGTCGCTGGGTGGGTCGGGGAGGCTGCCCCGGATCCGGCCGGGGTTCGGTCCGGGTCTCCTGAGAGGACGCCTCCCACGGCGCCCTCGGACGGTCCCCGGGCGGCTCCGGGGGCAGCTGCGGCCGGGCCTCCGGCCGCTTGAGGAGATCGGGGCCGCCGACCGCGGTCGCCTGCGCCCCGGCCAGCGCCGACTCCAGCTCCGCGATCCGCGCGTCCCGCTCGGCCAGCTCGGCACCGAGCCGGTCGAGTACCTCGTCGACATCCGTCATGCGGTAGCCGCGCGCGGCCACCGGCAGCCGCAGCTCCTCGACGTCCGCGCGGCCGACCGGACGCGTCTCGGGCAGCGGGTCGGTCAGTTGCTCGGGCGCCACGTCCTGCAGGACGGCACTCTTCCCCCCGCCGACCACCGCGAGGGTGACCGCGGCCACGACCACCACCATCGCCAGCAGCAAGAACCAGAACACGCGCATCTCCCCGGAAGCGGAAACCTGTCCGGCTCCGATCGTGCCATGCGGCACCGACAGTTAGGGTCGCAGGCGACCCACGGGCGATCTACCAGAGGAGAAACACGGGATGCGAAGCGGTGCGCTCAGGCTGGGGCGGCGCGAATTCGGTGCGCACGAGCCGGTGATCATGGCGATCGTGAACCGTACCCCGGACTCCTTCTACGACCAGGGCGCGACGTTCCGGGACGAACCGGCGCTCGCCCGGGTCGAGCAGGCGGTGGCGGACGGCGCGGCGATCGTCGACATCGGCGGGGTGAAGGCGGGCCCGGGTGCCGAGGTGACCGCCGAGGAGGAGGCCCGTCGCACGGTGGGGTTCGTCGCGGAGGTGCGGCGCCGTCACCCGGACGTGGTGATCAGCGTCGACACCTGGCGCCACGACGTCGGCGAGGCGGTCTGCGAGGCCGGCGCTGACGTGCTGAACGACGCGTGGGGCGGCGTCGACCCGAAGCTCGCGGAGGTCGCCGCGCGGTACGGGGCCGGCCTGGTGTGCACGCACGCGGGCGGCGCCGAACCGCGGACCCGGCCGCACCGGATCGCGTACGACGACGTGATGGCGGACATCCTGCGGGTGACGGCCGGACTGGCCGAGCGGGCGGTCGGGCTCGGGGTGCGGCCGGACGGGATCATGATCGACCCCGGTCACGACTTCGGGAAGAACACCCGGCACTCGCTGGAGGCGACGCGCCGGCTGGAGGAGATGACGGAGACCGGGTGGCCGGTGCTCGTATCACTGTCCAACAAGGACTTCGTCGGGGAGACGCTCGACCGGCCGGTGAAGGAACGGGTGATCGGGACGCTGGCGACGACGGCCGTGTCGGCGTGGCTGGGGGCGCGGGTGTACCGGGTGCACGAGGTGGCGGAGACGCGGCAGGTGCTGGACATGGTGGCGTCCATCGCGGGGCACCGGGAGCCGGCGGTCGCGCGGCGCGGGCTGGCGTGAACGATCGGGGCCGTGCCCCGCTCCCCGGCGGCCGGACGGGCCTGATCCTGCCGCCGTTCGCGGCGGGCCGGCCCGTCCGTGCGGACGCCAGGGATTACGGGACAGCCCTCAGTGGCCGACCCGGCCGACCTCCTTCGTGACGAGGTTGACCGCCTCGTCCACGTCGTCGGTGACGTGGAACAGGAGCAGGTCGCCCTCGGACGCCTTGCCCTGTGCCACCACCGTGTCCCGCAGCCAGTCCACGAGCCCGCTCCAGTACGCGGTGCCGAACAGCACGATCGGGAAGCGGGTGACCTTGCCCGTCTGGACGAGGGTGAGGGCCTCGAAGAGCTCGTCCAGGGTGCCGAGGCCGCCCGGCAGGACGACGAAGCCCTGCGCGTACTTCACGAACATCGTCTTGCGGACGAAGAAATAGCGGAAGTTGACGCCGATGTCGACGTGCGGGTTGAGACCGGACTCGAAGGGCAGCTCGATGCCGAGGCCGACCGAGACGCCCTTCGCCTCCCGCGCCCCCTTGTTCGCCGCCTCCATGGCTCCGGGGCCGCCTCCGGTGATCACCGCGAAGCCGGCCTCGACCAGGGCCTTGCCGATCCGTACGCCCGCCTCGTAGTCCGGCCCGCCGACCGGGGTGCGGGCCGAGCCGAAGACGCTGATGGCGCTCGGCAGCTCGGCGAGGGCGCCGAACCCTTCGACGAACTCCGACTGGATGCGCATCACCCGCCACGGGTCGGTGTGCACCCACTCGGAGTCGCCCTCGGTGTCCAGCAGCCGCTGGTCGGTGGTGCCGGGCTGTACCTGGTCCCTGCGGCGCAGTACCGGCCCCTGCCGCTGCTCCTCGGGGACCTGCGCTCCCTCGGGGTTGCCCATGACCTGCTCCCTCCGACGACGATCGATGACCATCACCGATGACCATCCGTGTCAGGTCAGGGTAGATCCACCGAGGTTACGGCGAGGGGAATGCCGTGGGTCAGCTGGTGAGCCAGGAGCGGAGCCGCTCCTCGCAGTGGGTGATCCGGTCGACCACCACGTGCTCGTCCCGCTTGTGCGCGAAGAGCGGGTCGCCGGGTCCGTAGTTCACCGCGGGAATGCCGAGGGAGCCGAAGCGGGAGACGTCGGTCCAGCCGAACTTGGGCCGGGCGGTGCCTCCGACCGCCGCCATGAACGCCTTGGCCGCCGGGTGGGAGAGGCCGGGCATGGCCGCGCCCGAGTGGTCGTCGACGGTGAATTCGACGACGCCGCAGTCCGCGAAGACCTCGTGGACGTGGGCCAGGGCCTCCTCGGCGGTGCGGTCGGGGGCGTACCGGAAGTTGACGACGACGGTGCAGGCATCGGGGATGACGTTGTTGGCGACGCCGCCCTCGATCCGTACCGCGTTCAGGCCCTCGCGGTATTCGAGGCCGTCGATGACCGGGCGGCGCGGTTCGTACGCGGCGAGGCGGGCCAGGACCGGCGCGGCGGCGTGGATGGCGTTGGACCCCATCCAGCCGCGCGCGGAGTGGGCCCGCTCCCCCTCCGTGCGGAGGAAGACCCGCAGCGTGCCCTGGCAGCCGCCCTCGACCTGCGCGTCGGAGCCCTCCAGGAGGACCGCGAAGTCGCCGGTCAGCCATTCGGGGTGGGCGGCGGCGACGTGGCCGAGCCCGTTGAGATGCGCGGCGACCTCTTCGTTGTCGTAGAAGGCGAAGGTGAGGTCGCGGTTGGGCTCGGGCACGGTCGCGGCGATCCTCAGCTGCACGGCGACACCCGACTTCATGTCGGAGGTGCCGCAGCCCCACAGCACGCCGTCGTCGTCGAGCCGGGACGGCACATTGCCGGCGATCGGCACGGTGTCGATGTGTCCGGCGAGTACGACCCGTTCGGCACGGCCCAGGTCCGTCCGCGCGACGACGTTGTTCCCGTGCCGGTCGACGGTCAGGTGCGGCAGGGTGCGCAGCGCCGACTCGATCGCGTCGGCGAGCTCCTTCTCCTGCCCGCTGACCGACGGGAAGTCGACGAGCCGGGCGGTGAGCGCGGGGCCGTCCAGAGTGAGGTCAAGCGTGCTTTCAGGCATGGAACCGACCCTAAGGGAACGGAACAGGACCTGATGGACTGGGCCCTCGGCCCGGTCCTGTACTCCAGTACGGTGGCCCCGTGCCCCGGACCGTCTCCCCCCGCAGAAACACCGGCCGCAGTCGCCTCCGCCGTGCCACGGCCGCCCTCGGCGTCCTCGCCGTGCTGGGCGGCTATCTGACCGTGCAGTACATATCGGGCAACCAGGGCGCCGAAGGGTGCACCGTGGAGTCCGCCGACGGTTCGGCCGGCAAGAGCCGTACGTACTGGCTGACCGCGGAGCAGGCCTCGAACGCCGCGACGATCTCCGCGGTCGGCTCCTCGCGCGGGATGCCGGAGCGCGCGGTGACGATCGCGCTGGCGACGGCGTTGCAGGAGTCGGGGCTGCGCAACATCGATCACGGCGACCGGGACTCGCTGGGGCTGTTCCAGCAGCGCCCCTCGCAGGGCTGGGGCACCGAGAAGCAGATCCTGGACCCGGTCTACTCCGCCGGGGAGTTCTACCGGCACCTGGCCGAGGTCCCCGGCTATTCGCGGCTGCCGCTGACGGTCGCCGCGCAGCGGGTCCAGCGCAGCGGCTTCCCGCAGGCGTACGCGAAGCACGAGCCGGACGCGGCGTTGCTGGCGGCCGCGCTGACCGGCCGTACGCCCGCCGCGCTGACCTGCACACCGCCGCGGGCCACGGCCGCGCAGGCCGACGCGGCGCGGGTGCGGACGCAGCTGGTGCGCGCCTTCGGCAAGGACGTGCTCCCGCCGGAGCAGCTGTCGGCGCGGGCGGACGGGAAGGGCGCGGCCGGTCCGCCGGCGAGGGTCGGGAGCACCGTCTCGGTGCCGGTGCGGGCGGCCCGCCCCGCCGGGGACGACGACCCGTCGCGGCGCGGCTGGGAGCTCGCACACTGGGCGGTCGCACAGTCCGAGACGCTCCGGCTGGACGAGGTCGCGTATGCGGGCCGGGTGTGGAAGGCGGGGTCGGGATGGCGGACGGAGCACGGGGAATCGGGCACCGCCGAGGTCCGCATGCGGCTCGTTCGGTAGCCGCCCCGCACGAAAGCCGCTCCACACCACCTCATGCGGCAGTCGTTCAGTAGTACGGAAGGCCACCCGGAGGCGTGGTCCGCGCCTCTCGGGACATCCTCTCGCACAGCGGTTCCCGTCGCCTGTCCCCCGATCCCCAATTCCCCTGCGCGCGAAGAGAAGTGACGGTTCATCGGACTGTTCGGGAAGGGGTCGTGCGTCCGGGTTCGTCCATGGCGGATTATGTGACGCATTGCCGACTCTTTACCTCGGTGCACCGCAACCTCCCCCGCCCTTACGACGGTTGTCATTGCGTCCGATCAACGGACAGACCGATTCGTCACTTTCCTCATTCCGTCGAAGGAGCATCATGTCCCTCCCCCTGACCCGCCGGATCGCCCGTGCCGCGCTGCTGATCGCCGCGGGTGCGGCCCCCGTGGTCGGTGCGGCCGGAGCCGCAGGTGCCGCGGGGCTCCCGCAGACCCCGGAGCTCGGCGGTCTGACCACCGTCGACGGCGCCGGCCTCGGCAAGACGGTCGACGGCGCGTCGCAGCAGGGCACCAAGGCGGCGGGCGAGACCGGCGGCAAGATCGTCGGGACGACCCTCCCGGCGGCGGGCAAGACCGTCGGCAAGGCCGGTGCCCAGGCCGCCCCCGCCGTGCAGAACGCCGCCGGCGGTGCCGCGGGCAGCGCGGGCGAGGTCCTCGGCAGCGCCGCCGGTGCCGCGACCCAGGGCGGCCTGCCCACCCAGGGGCTGCCCACGAAGGGGCTGCCGATCGGCTGACCCGCACCGGCCACCGGCCGGCACATCACACGCGAGGGGCCTCGGGAGTGCGCACTCCCGAGGCCCCTCGCGTGTGATGTGCCGTCGGCCGTCAGGCCAGTCGCTTGACCGCGGCGGCCACCCGCTCGTCCGTCGCCGTGAACGCCACGCGCACGAAGCGGTCACCGGCGGGCCCGTAGAAATCGCCCGGCGCCACCAGGATGCCGAGTTCCGCCAGGTACGCCACGGTCTCCCAGCAGGGTTCGTCGCGCGTCGCCCACAGGTAGAGGCTCGCCTCGCTGTGCTCGATCCGGAAGCCGTGGGCCTCCAGCGCCGTGCGCAGGGCCGCGCGCCGCTCCGCGTACCGGGTCCGCTGCTCGGCGACGTGCTCGTCGTCACCGAGCGCCGCGACCGCCGCGGCCTGGACCGGGGCGGACGTCATCATGCCGCCGTGCTTGCGGATCAGCAGCAGCTCACCGAGGACGGACGCGTCGCCCGCGATGAAGGCCGCGCGGTATCCGGCCAGGTTGGAGCGCTTGGAGAGCGAGTGGACGGCGACGACGCCCTCGTACGTGCCACCGCAGACGTCCGGGTGCAGCACGGAGACGGGTTCGGCGTCCCAGCCCAGCTCCAGGTAGCACTCGTCGCTGAAGACCAGCACGTCGTGCTCGCGCGCCCAGGCGACGATCCGGATCAGCTCGTCCTTGGACAGGACGCGGCCGGTCGGGTTGGACGGGGAGTTGAGCCAGAGCAGCTTCAGGCCGGCCGGGTCCAGCTCGGTCGGGTCGTCGTAGACGACGGGCTCGGCGCCGCAGAGCCGGGCACCCACCTCGTACGTCGGGTAGGCGAGGCGCGGGTACGCCACCCGGTCGCCCGAGCCGAGACCGAGCTGGGTCGGCAGCCAGGCCACCAGCTCCTTGGAGCCGACGACCGGCAGGATGTTCTCGTGTGCCACGGAGACCGCGCCGAGCCGCCGCTCCACCCAGCCGGTGATCGCGTCCCGCAGCTCGGTGGTCCCCCACACCGTCGGATAGCCGGGGCTGTCCGCCGCGGCGACGAGCGCCCGCTGGATCAGCTCGGGCACCGGGTCGACGGGGGTGCCGACGGACAGGTCCACGATGCCGTCCGGGTGGGCGGCGGCCGTCGACTTGTAGGGCGCGAGCCTGTCCCAGGGGAAGACCGGGAGACGGGAGGAGACTGCGGACACGGATCTCTGCTTTCTCGTACGGGGATGACGAGGCCCGGTCGGGCCGCGAGGGGCACTCGCCTCGACGAGGTCCTCGGGCTCACGGGCTCTGCTCGGTCACGGGCCGTCCGGCGGCACAAACGCCTCGGTCCCGCACGGGGACGAGCCGTACGGGACCGGGGCGGCGCACGTGCCGGCGCCGACTACTGGTTCTGCGGCGGCAGAGCGGCGATGAACGAGTGGTCGCGTTCGATCAGGCCCAGCTTGGAGGCACCACCGGGCGACCCGAGGTCGTCGAAGAACTCGACGTTCGCCTTGTAGTAGTCCTTCCACTCCTCCGGGGTGTCGTCCTCGTAGAAGATCGCCTCGACCGGGCACACCGGCTCACAGGCTCCGCAGTCGACGCATTCGTCCGGGTGGATGTACAAGGACCGCTGGCCCTCGTAGATGCAGTCGACGGGGCACTCTTCGATGCAGGCCTTGTCCTTCACGTCGACACAAGGCTGCGCGATGACGTAGGTCACGCTGTCGTTCCTCCTCGGTAGGGCGTTGGCTCTCGCGCGGGAGCGCGGCGTCGTCGATGCCCACACCTAGTATCTCCGTTCCCGGGCACGAACCGAACAGGAGGGGCGGAGAGAGCTGTGGAATTCACCGTCGGCGGACAACTCGAAGTCCGAATTACACCGGCTGACGTGGGCAAACGGGTATCAGTCCGGCGCATGTCGGAGCGTGGGTCGCAAGGGGCGAAATTCACCGACACGGTCGGTGTTCTCACATCGTGGGATCACGGTGTGCTGTCGATCACAGCGAAGAGCGGTGATTCCGTCCGCATCACGGAATCGACGCTGGTGGCGGGCAAGGTCGTGCCCGCAGCCCCGGCCCGGCGGCGCGGCCCCTCGGCCTCCTTCGACGAGCTCGCGCCCGTCTGCGCCCGCGCCTGGCCGCCCGAGGAGAGCGAGCCGCTGGGCGACTGGCGGCTGCGCGCCGCCCGGGGCTTCACCCGGCGCGCCAACTCCGTGCTGCCGCTCGGCGATCCGGGCATGCCGCTCGACGAGGCGCTCGGACACGTCGGGCGGTGGTACGCGGAGCGGGACCTGCCCGCGTACGTCCAGACCGCGACCGGCGCCGAGGGCACCCAGGAGCTGCTCTGTGCCGAGCTGGAGGAGCGCGGCTGGCGGCGCGAGGTGACGGCCGAGGTACGGATCGCCGCACTGGCGCCGATCGGGGATCTCGACGCCGAGGTGTCCCGGGTGCGGCTGAGCCGGGACCTCGACGAGGCGTGGCTCTCCCGCTACCAGCGCTTCGGGACTCCGGGGCCGCACGTCCTGAAGGTGCTGCGCGGCGGCCCGTCCGTGTGGTTCGCCACCGTGCCCGGCGAGGCCGGGGGCGCGGCGCCCGCCGCGATCGGGCGGTGTGTGGTGGACGGGCGCTGGGCCGGTTTCATGGCAGTCGAGGTGGACCCCGCGCAGCGGCGCCGGGGTCTCGCCTCCGGCGTGATGGCCGCGCTCGCCCGCAAGGCCCTGGACGAGGGCGCCTCGGCGGCGTGGCTCCAGGTGGAGACGGACAACGCCGGGGCGCGGGCGCTGTACGAGGGCATGGGGTTCACGGTCCATCACCGGTACCACCACTTCCGGTCGGCGTGACGGGGCGGGGCGGGCGAACGTGATGAGTCCTCACCGGCCTGACGGGCCCGGACGCCCCGGGCGTGACGAGTGGTGCCGGCAGTTCGCCGAGGAGGCGCGCGCCGAGCGGCCGGACCTCGCGCTGCTCTGCCTGCTGCTGGGCGCGGTGGCCGACCCGGCGCTGGGCACGGACGGGATCGACGCGGCGCAGATCGAACTGGACGAGCTGGCGGGCCGGCTTCCGTACGGGGTGCGGGGCGGCCGGGCCTGGGCCTCGGCGCTGGCCGGGCTGCTCGGCGAGCGGTGCGGCTTCGCGGGCTCGTCGGCGGACTACCAGCGGCTGGAGTCGTCGCTGCTGCACGAGGTGCTGCGGCGGCGGCGCGGGCTGCCGATCCTGCTGTCCGTGGTGTGGATCGAGGTGGCGCGGCGGGCCGGCGCGCCGGTGTACGGGGTGGCACTGCCCGGCCATTTCGTCGTCGGGTTCGGCGATCCGGCCGAGCGGGTGCTGGCCGACCCGTTCGACGGCGGTCGCCCGATGACCGGGCAGGACGCGGAGCTGCTGGTGGCGGGGGCGACCGGGGAGCCGCTGGAGGAGTCGATGCTGGTGCCCGCGCGGCCGCTGGAGATCATGCTGCGGATCCTGAACAACATCAGGGCGTGGGCGGCGGCCCGTCCGGAGCGGACGGATGTGGCGCTGTGGGCGGTGGACCTCTCCCTGCTGCTGCCCTCGCACCCGGCACGGCTGCGGTACGAGCGGGCGCAGTTGCTCGTGCAGAGCGGGCAGTTTCTGCGCGGGGCGGCGGAGATGGAGGCGTACGCGGATGTGGTCGACGGGGTCGAGCCCGAAGCGGCGGAAGCGATCCGGCGGAGGGCGCGGGCGGCGCGGGCGCTGCTGAACTAGGGCGCGGGATGCGTGGCCTCCCCCTCGCCCCGCCCTCCCGCCCCGTCACCCCCGCTCCGTCACCGCCGCTCCGTCACCGCCGCTCCGTCACCGCCGCTCCGTCACCGCCGCTCCGTCACCGCCGCTCCGTCACCGCCGCTCCGTCACCGCCGTTCCGTCACCGCTGCCGCCAGTACCTCGGGGGCCGGACCCTCGTGGACGATGCCCAGGCGTTGTGTCGCCCGGGTCAGGGCCACGTACAGGTCGTTCAGGCCCCGCGCCGAACGGCCGAGGACGGCCGCGGGGTCGGCCAGCAGTACCGCGTCGAACTCCAGCCCCTTGGCCTGTCGCACGCCGAGGACCACGACCCGGTTCTCCAGGTCGGGCTCCTCCCCGTACGCCGCCCCCGGCACCGCTCGGGCGACCGCGGCTCCCAGTTCGTCCCGCCGCGCGTCGGGGACGATCACGGCGAGCCGGCCCTCGTCGAGCGCCGCCGCCTCCTTCGCGGCCAGGTCGGCGAGGGTGCGGGCGGTGTCGTCGGTGCGCAGCCGCCAGGGGGCGACACCCGTCTCCCGTACGGAGCGCGGCGGTTCGAGCCCGGGGCCGAGCGCGGCGAGCACATCCGTGGTGGACGCCATGATCTCGGCGGGGGTGCGGTAGTTGACGGTGAGCGACGACTGCCGCCACCGGTCGCCGACGTGCGGGGTGAGCGCGGACGCCCACGAGGAGGCCCCGGCGGCGTCGCCGGTCTGGGCGACGTCGCCGACCAGGGTCATGGAACGGGTCGGGCAGCGCCGCATCAGCAGCCGCCAGGCCATCTGGGAGAGTTCCTGCGCCTCGTCGACGATGATGTGCCCGAAGACCCAGCTCCGGTCGGCGAAGGCCCGTTCGGCGACCGTACGGGAGGTGCGTTCCTCGTGGCGGCCGGCGAGGGTCCGCGCGTCGACCAGTCCGGCGAGGCCGCCCTCCTCCCCGTCCTCCCCGTCGCCCGCCGCGAGGTCCAGGACCCCCTGCGCGTACGCGACGCCCTCGGCCCGCTCGCGCGCGGCGGCCGCCTCGGCGGCACGGTCGTCCCGACCGAGCAGTTCGGCGGCCTCGTCCAGCAGCGGCACGTCGGCGGCGCTCCAGCCGGCGGCGCCGTCCGGTGCGCGGTACAGCAACTCCCTTTCCCTGTCGGTGAGTCCGGGCGCGGCGGCGGCCAGGCGCGCGCGCTGCCCGTACAGGTCGGTGAGGAGCTGCTGCGGGGTGAGGGGCGGCCACAGGGCGTCGAGCGCGGCCCGTACGTCGGCGTCCGCGGCGAGCAGGCGCCGGGCGTCGTCGATGTCCTGCGCCTCCGTACGTTCGCGCGCGGTGGCCGAGTCGTCGTCGCCGAGCAGCCCCGGCAGGGCGTCCAGATCGGCGCGTACGGCACGGTCGAGAGCGGCCTCGGCGAGCACCTCGGCGATGTCCGCCTCCAGCCGGTCGGTGAGGTCGCGGGTGGCTGCCACGGACCGCCGGGCGAGCGCGTCCACGATCTCGCGCCGGAAGACAGGCGCGGCCAGGTTGTGCGGCAGCCGGGTGGCGCGGGCGGTGTCGGCGGCGCGTACGCACTCCTCGTGGTCGAGGCGGACGACGTCCCCGTCGAACTCGACCGCGAGCCCGCACCCCGGCGCTGCCTCGGCAGGGCCGCTTCCCGCCGCGGCCGCCCCCGCCTCCCGGCCCGGGGCGGCCCCGTACCCGGGCGCCGTCGGCACCTGCCGGTCGCGCACCGCCGCGGCGATGACGCCCGCCATCTCCGTGCGCCCCTTGAGCTCGGCGGTCTCCGGTTCCTCGGCGCGGCCCGCGCGGACTCCCGGGTACAGCTCTCCGACGGTGGACAGCAGCACGCTGTTCTCGCCGAGGCCGGGCAGCACCTGGCCGATGTATCCGACGAAGGTGGGGTTGGGGCCGACGACCAGGACGCCGCGGGAGGCCAACTGCTGGTGGGTGTAGAGCAGATACGCGGCCCGGTGCAGGGCGACAGCGGTCTTGCCGGTGCCGGGCCCGCCCTGGACCACGAGAACGCCGCGGTGGTCGGAGCGGATGATCGCGTCCTGCTCGGCCTGGAGAGTGGCGACGATGTCGTGCATACGGCCGGTGCGGCCGGTGTCGAGGGAGGCGAGCAGGGCCGCCTCGCCGGTCAGCTCGCTGTCCGGGACGCCGTCCCGGTCGAGCACTTCGTCGTCGAGCCGGACGACCCGCCGGCCCCGGGTGGTGAGGTGGCGGCGTCTGCGCACCCCGTGCGGGGCCGCGGGCGTGGCGACGTAGAACGCGCGGGCTGCCGGGGCGCGCCAGTCGAGCAGCAGCGGGTCGTCGTCGGCGGACTCGGCGGGCAGCCCGATCCGGCCGATGTAGTGCTGCTCCCCGTCGCGCAGGTCGAGCCGCCCGAAGCAGAGCCCGTTCTCGGCGGCGTCGTACCGCGCGAGCTGTCCGGCGTACCGGGCGGCGGCCGCCTCCCGCTCCAGCCGCCCCTGCCGGGTGCCGCCGGTTTCCCGCAGCGCACCGGCCAGCTGATGCCCGGCGTGCTCGCGAAGGGCCTCCACGCGGGCGTGAAGCAGGTCGAGATGGTTCTGTTCGTGGTCGATCTCAGCTCTGGACAAGGGTGTACCGACTCCCTGCGGGCGGTGGCGGGCGGCAGGGAGTCAGGGTGCCTTACATCGGGGCAGAACGGGAGCCGTGCAGGTCCGGGCATGTGTGTACGGGCGGGGGACGGGCCCGGGAGTCCTGAATCAGTGCGTTTCTCCTCGTCCGGCGGTCCTGCGCACCGTGTGCAGCAGGTACTCCTTGCGGTTGAGCGGATCGCGGTCGGTGCGCGGCCGGTCCGGGGGCGTGCCCACGACCGCGTGAGAGGAGTCGAAGCAGGATTCCAGGACCCCTTCGCCGCGCGTGAGGGCCGGGAGCCGCTGTTGCAGTGCGTGGACCCGGGCCGCCGGAATCTCGCCCTCCAGCACACATGCGCTGCCGTGCGGGACCGGTGTCCCGGGGACGGCACGCAGCTGCGCGAGTACCGGCAGCAGCGGGCCGAGCAGGTCCGCGGGGAGCTCCGGGCGGAAGCGGTGCATCGGCTCGTACACCGTGGTCCCGGCCTGTTTCAGCGCGCTCATCAGGACCAGGGGGGTCAGGTTGCGGAAGTCTCCCGCCGTGCTCGACATGCTCTTGTCGAAGACCGCATGGGAATGGCTCTGCCGCGGCCAGTAGCCGGAATGCGTCAGAGTGACGGTGCAATCGGTCACCTGCAAACCGTGGATTCCCTGCCGCAGGGTCTCCCCGACGGTCTCCTCCACCGCTCTCATCAGCAAGAAGGGCATCGATCCGAGTTCCACCTCCAGCCGGTATTCGATACCGCTGCCGAACGGGGCGGGATCGACCCGGAGGCCGACGGTCGCCAGAAAGGGATTGGGGTCCTGGTCGATCACCTCGTACGCGGCCCCGCTGCGGTTCGGCCGTTCCAGGCAGATCGTCGTGGTCTCGCGGAAGGTGACGTCGATTCCGAATTCATCGGCGAGCGTCGCCTGGATGACCTCCTTCTGCACCTCGCCGTAGAGCGAGACGGACACTTCTTTCCGGATGTCGTCCTGGCGCAGATTGATCAGGGGGTCCTGCTCGGCAAGTCGGGCGAGCACGAAATGCAGCTCACCCCTGCTCGCCGGAGCGCAGGGGACCACGACCGATTCCAGCGTCGGCGGCGCGAACGCCGCGTTCCCGTTCCAGTGCCAGGGAATCGGTCCGGGTATTCCCGTCGTCGACGCTGCCGATCTCGTCAATGACTCCGGCGGCGTGGAGCAGCCGCTCGGTCAGGCTCGTCTTACCGGCGTCGACATGCGCCAGAATTCCCAGATTCAGCGTGTGCACGAAACTCCATGCCTTCGAGAGCGGTGGCAATTTCCGTCTGAATGAACATGAGAGTTCCGCACATGGCCTTCTCCTCGGTCGGTCGAGTGCTGCGAGGCAGTACAACAGGCGGGCACTCGCGCGACAACCGAATTACCGGCGCCCGGGATTACCGACGTCCGGGATTACCGGCGTCCGGGCGGGCGCGGCACGACGGCGGTGCAAATGACGGCGGGGTGCATATGACACTCTTTTCTGTCGTTGCGTCGTCGAGTCGTCACGTCGGGTCGAGCGCCCCGCCGAGCAGGAGGAAGAGAGAAAGTGACCAGTCAGAAGGAGCGCATGCTCGCCGGGGAGCCCTACATCGCCGACGATCCCGAACTGGCCGCCGACGCGCTGCGCGCGGCCGTGCTGAGCGAGCGGTTCAACGCGACGTCGGCCGCCGACCCGGACGGCCGGCGCGCCGTGCTCACCGAGCTGCTGGGCAAGCTGGGCGACGCGGTGGAGGTCCGGCCTCCGCTGCGGGTGGACTACGGCTCGCAGATCACGATCGGAGCAGGCACCTTCATCAACTTCGGCGCCGTCCTCCTCGACGTCGCGCCGATCACCATCGGGGCCGACGTGCAGATCGGCCCGAACGTCCAGCTCCTCACCCCGACCCACCCGGTCGAACCCGAGCCCCGCCGGGCGAAGTGGGAGGCCGCGCGGCCCATCACCATCGGCGACAACGTCTGGCTCGGTGGCGGCGTCATCGTCTGCCCCGGTGTGACGATCGGTGAGAACACGGTGGTCGGCGCAGGTGCGGTCGTCACGAAGGACCTGCCGGCCGGTGTGGTCGCGGTCGGCAACCCGGCCCGCGTCGTCCGGGAGATCTGAGCCGGCCGGAGCAGCCGGAGGAGCAGAGCGGCCGGCGTTCCGCCCCGGACACCGGGCCTCCTGACGACGGGACGACCGGGTGACGGGGTGGGGGGGACGAACCTCCTGACGACGGGGCGGCCGGGCGACCGGGCGACCGGGCGACCGGGCGACCGGGCGACCGGGCGACCGATCCTGGGGCGGCGATCACACCGGGAAAGCCGAGGACAAGCAGCACGGCTTCGGCGCGTCACCGGATCGCGTACGCCGTTGCGCGGATTCCACGGGGAGCCGCCGCACACGGTCCCATGGGCGCCGGGGCGCGCCCCCCGCACCAAAAGCATCTCCGTTCTCGCCTCAACTCACATGATTTACACCGGTGTTCATGCCGACCCAGGCCGATCGCGGGCCTCGTGGCCACCCCCGCCGCCGGGCGGAGATCTCGGCAAACGAGTGGATCACCGCCGCCCAAACCTCGCAGGGCACCGCATGCAATCCAACGGGTGATTATCGGCTTTTCGCCACCCGAAGGGCCCACCGCGTAGCTCCAATGCGGCGCTCCCCGATGGCGCGGGTCCGCATTCCGGCTGACGGTGGATCACGTCGCCACTGCTCCACATTGAGTCGACAGCCCGTCACTCTTCGCAGTCGCGGCGGAAGGAATGTGTTCAGATGCGCTCTGCCCGCACACTGTTCGCTTCGGCCGCTGTCACAGCGGTCCTCGCCATCACCGGCCCCTCCGCCTACGCCATGGTCACGGCGGCGGACTCGGGCCACAACAACGGCTCGTCGTCCTCGCGCGGCGACGAGAATGGAAGGGACGACAACGGCGACCGCGGCGGAGACCGCGGCGGTCGGGACGAAGGCGGCGACCGCGGCGATGACCGCGGCGGCCGGGAGGAGGGCGGCGACCGCGGCGGCGACGAGGGTGGTCGCGGCGGAGACGAAGGCGGTCGCGGCGGCGACGAGGGCCGGCCTCGCGGCGGCGTCCACGCCGGTGGCGGCTTCATGGCCCGGGTCGTCAAGGGTGACGAGGGCGGACGCGGCGGAGACGAAGGCGGACGCGGCGGAGACGAAGGCGGACGCGGGGGTGACGAAGGCGGACGCGGCGGCGACGAAGGCGGACGCGGCGGCGACGAAGGCGGACGCGGCGGAGACGAAGGCGGACGCGGCGGAGACCGCGGCGGCCGTGACGAGGGCCAGCCTCGCGGCGGCGTCCACGCCGGTGGCGGCTTCATGGCCCGGGTCGTCAAGGGTGACGAGGGCGGACGCGGCGGCGACGAGGGTGGTCGCGGCGGTGACGAGGGCGGCCGCGGCGGAGACGAAGGCGGACGCGGCGGCGACTACGGCGACGACGAGGGTGGTCGTGGTGGCGACGAGGGCGGTCGCGGTGGACGCGGCGGCGACGAGGGCGGTCGTGGCGAGGACACGCCGCGCGGCGGGGTGCACGCCGGTGGCGGCGGGATGGCGATGACCGGTAGCAGCCTGGCCGCCGGTTCGGCGCTGCTGCTCGGTGGTGTCGGCGTCGGCGCGTACAAGCTGCGCCGCCGTCAGTCGTCGGGGGGCGCGATCGCCTGACCGGGCCCAGCCCTCAGCCGGTCGTCACGTTGTCGCGGCCGCCGCCCCCGGGGCGGCGGCCGCGGCACCTTCGTTTCCCCACCGGTCCGCACCGGTCGAGCCCCAGCACACTTCGCTCCTCCCAGCACCGCGCAAGTGAAAGGCACGTTCCCATGGCCGCCCCGCAGTCGCCCGGCTCCACCTCCACCCGGACTGCCCCCGGATCCACACTAGGCCGCGCCTTGACGTGGCCCGCCGTGACAGCCGGGCTCGGCATGCTCCTCATCTACAACTCCTTCGGCACCTCGGCCGACGGCAAGCCGCCGACCCCGCCCGCCGCCGCGGTCGCACCCGCCGTACCCGAGGTCCTCGGCTCCCATGCCGCGCCCCGCCCCGTCGCCCCGTCGGGACGGCCCGCCGGCCCCGCGCTGCTGCGTTCCGTCCCGACGCGGCTGCAGATTCCGTCCCTCGGCGTCAACGCCCCGTTCACCGGCCTCGCCCTCGGCGCCGGCGGCCGGCTGAACCCGCCGCCCGCCAACGACCCGAACCTGGTGGGCTGGTTCAAGGACGGCGTCACCCCCGGCGAGCGCGGTGCCTCGATCGTCGCGGGCCACGTCGACACCCTGACGGGTCCGGCCGTGTTCCTCCAGCTTCAGTTCCTCAAGCCGGGTGCCACGGTCGACATCACCCGTGCCGACGGCTCGGTCGCCACGTTCAAGGTCGACTCCGTCGAGACGTTCAGCAAGGCGAAGTTCCCGGACAAGCGCGTCTACTCCGACACCGCGTCCGCGCAACTCCGCCTGATCACCTGCGGCGGCCCGTACAACAAGACCGCCAAGGACTACGAGGACAACGTGGTGGCCTTCGCCCACCTCGACTCCTCGAAGAACGGCTGACGGCCGACCGGTGGACGACGCCGCGATACGACCGCCCGCCGGGCCGGAAGCCGTACGGGGCGGCGCGGCCCCGAGCCCGTGCCGGCTTCCGTCCCGGCCCCGCACCGCGCGCGTACCGCCGCTGCTCCTCACTCCGGTGGGAGACGCGCAGGCGTCACAGCCAGCCCTTCTCGCGGGCGATGCGGACGGCCTCCGCGCGGTTGCGGACCGCCAGCTTCTGGATCGCCGTCGAGAGGTAGTTGCGGACCGTGCCCTGGGAGAGGTGGAGCGCGGCCGCCACCTCCGCGTTGGTGGAGCCGTCCGCCGCGGTGCGCAGCACATCGCGTTCGCGGTCGGTGAGCGGGTTCGCCCCGTCGGCGAGTGCGGCCGCCGCGAGGGTGGGGTCGATGACCCGCTCCCCGGCGAGCACCTTCCGTACCGCCGACGCAAGTTGGGAGGCCGGGGCGTCCTTCACCAGGAAGGCGTCGGCGCCGGACTCCATGGCCCGGCGCAGATAACCGGGGCGGCCGAAGGTGGTGACGACGACGATCTTCACGGCCGGGAGTTCGCGCCGCAGGACCGCCGCCGCCTCGATGCCCGTCATGCCCGGCATCTCGATGTCGAGGAGCGCCACGTCGATGCGGTGTTCGCGGACCGCGGCCAGCACCTCGTCCCCGCGGGCGACCTGGGCCACCACTTCGATGTCGGGTTCCAGACCGAGGAGTGCCGCGAGGGCCTCGCGCACCATGGACTGGTCCTCGGCGAGGAGGAGTCTGATCATGCTCATTCCGTGGATCCTAGGCCGGAACCGAGCGGGACACTCAAGGTCAGCGTGAAGCCTTTACCGGATCCGGAAGCAGAACCGGAACGGGATGTGCCGGACCGGGTGGTCAGCGTGCCGTCGACCGTGGCCAGGCGTTCGGCGATCCCGGTGAGGCCGTTGCCCGGTTCCGTACCCGCGGCTCCGACGCCGTCGTCCGCGACGGTGAGTTCGAGGACCCTGCCGTCGAGGGTCTGGCGCGGGGCGAGGGCGACCGCGCAGTGCCGGGCACTGCTGTGGCGCACCACATTGGTGACGGCTTCGCGCAGCGCCCAGGCGAGCACCTCCTCCGGCTTCTCGGGGAGGTCGTCGGGGGCCTCGGCCGAGACGTCGGCGGTGATGCCCGCGGCGGCGAGTGCGGTACGGGCTCCGGCCAGTTCGCCGGGGAGGGTCGGCCGGCGATAGCCGGTGACGGCGCTGCGTACGTCGACCAGGGCCTGGCGGCTGACCTGTTCGATGTCGGCGACCTGCGCGGCCGCCTGCTCCGGGTGGTCGGGAAGCATCCGCCCGGCCAGTTCGCTCTTGAGCGTGATGAGCGAGAGCGAGTGGCCGAGCAGATCGTGCAGATCGCGGGCGAGCCTCAGCCGCTCCTCGTTGGCGGCGAGCTGGGCGACGGTCGCGCGGGCCTCGCGGAGCTGGATCGTCGTGCGGATCATCTGCCGTACGCCGGTCATCGCGAACCCGCCGAGCAGCGCGGGGAAGACCAGGGCGGTGATGACCTCGCGGGAGTGCCCGTCGACGAGGCCGACGAGCACCAGGACGGCGGTGACCACGGGGATCAGCCAGCGGGCGGTGCGCAGCGGCAGCGTGGCGCCGACGGAGACCGCCACGTACACGAAGAGGACCAGCCACGCGGTGCCGAGCGTCAGGGAGAGGGTGACGGCGAGGGCGCCGAGGAAGGCGAGGGCGGACTGGACGACGCGCCGGTCGAGGGCCTTCACCGTGTGGCGGAAGACCAGCACCAGATAGGCGCCGACGAAGACCACCAGGCCGAGTACGCCCAGCGCGGTGCCCCACGGCGTGTGGCCGCCATGGGCCAGGTCCGTGACCGGTGCGCCCATGAACGCGAGCCAGATGCCGATCCAGAGCAGCTTGATCCAGACCTGTCGGCGGCCCGTGGGCGGGCGCCCGGTGCCCACGTACTCCTCCTCGTCGTTCACGCCTTCAGGGTGTCCTTCCGGTAGAGCCAGGCCGCGCCACCCGCGAAGATCAGGAAGTAGGCACAGAGGATGGCGACGTCCTTGGCGTGCGGCGACCCGCCCATTTCGATCGCCTGGCCGAGAGCAGCGTACGCGTGTGTGGGCAGCCATTCGGAAATGTTCTGGAGCCACTGCGGGAAGGTCGCGCTGGGCATCCACAGACCGCCGAGGATGGAGAGCCCGAAGTAGATGATCATCGTGATCGGGCGGACCGCGTCACCGCTGGCGAGGTAGCCGATGGCGACCCCGAGCGCGGCGAAGACCAGCGAACCGGCCCAGATGACTCCGGCCAGCGCGAACCACTGCCAGGTCTCCAGCCGCACGTGCTTGACGGCGGCGGCGACCAGGAACACGACCACGATGCAGGGCAGGGTGACCATCGCCGCGCTGGCGATCTTCGCCAGGACGTAGCCGCGGCTGGGCAGTGCGGTGAGCCGCAGCTGGCGGACCCAGCCCTTCTCGCGCTCCTTGGCGATGCGTTCGCTGTTGCCCATGAGGACGGCGGTCAGCGCGCCGAAGGAGGCCATCGAGACCATGAAGAAGGCCTGGAGGGTGAGGTCGCTGTTCGGGACCTTGTCCGTGGTGTTCTGGGTGCTGGAGATCAGCAGGTAGATCACCGACGGGTAGAGGACCGAGAAGAACATGAACTTCTTGTTCCGCAGGGTGCGGGTCACTTCGAGCCTGATCAGGGCCCACGAGAAGAAATTCAGCATGCGGTCCTGGCCTCCTCGGCCTCGGTGATGACGACGAAGGCCTGCTCCAGGCCGAGTCCCGCGACTTCGAGTTCGCGCGGGTAGAGGCCGAGCCCGTAGACCCCGTGGACGGTCGCGTCGGCGTTGTGCGACTGGATGCGGACCCGGTTGCCGGTGATGTCGAGCGTGGCGAGGAACGGCAGCCCGCGCAGCGCCGCTTCGTCGACCGGGCCCTCCAGCTCGAAGGAGATCCGGCGGGCCCCGGCCTTCGCCTTGATCTCGGCGGCGGTGCCGTCGGCCAGCAGCCGGCCCTTGTGGAGGACGAGGACGCGGTCGGCGATCACGTCGGCCTCTTCGAGGTAGTGGGTGGCGAACAGGACGGTGCGGCCCTGATCGGCCTGCTCGCGCATGGTGGCCCAGAATGCCTGGCGGGCGGTGACGTCCATGCCGGTGGTCGGTTCGTCGAGGACGATCAGGTCGTTGGCCCCGGCGGTGGCGAGCGCGAACCGTACGCGCTGCTCCTGGCCGCCGGACAGCTTGTTGACCATGCGGTCGGCGATCCGCGCGACACCGGCCCGGGACAGCACCTCGCCCACGGGGTGGGGCCTGGGGTGCAGATCGCAGGCGAGGCCGACCAGTTCCCCGACGGTGACGTCCTCCATCAGGCCGCCGGTCTGGAGCATCGCGCCGACGCGGCCGGCGGCGATGGCGCCCTGCGGGGTGGTGCCGAAGATCTGGACCGAACCGGAGTCCGCGGTGCGCAGGCCGAGCAGCAGATCCAGGGTGGAGGACTTTCCGGCGCCGTTGGGGCCGAGGAGCGCCACGGTCTCGCCGGGGTGCAGGTCGAGGGTGAGGCCGTCGACGGCGCGAACCGCTCCGTACGCCTTGCTGACCTGGTCGAAGCGGACCGCGGCGGTCTTCGCTCCGGTGGTCTCGCGAGCTGTCGTTGTCATGCGTCCAGCGTGGCGGAGCGAGGGGTGCGCCCGGCAGGGCCGCGCGTCGCGGAAACGGGATGACAGATGTCATGCGGAGGACGTGACGCCGGTGCGGTGCGGGCGCCCGAAGCCCTGTCGCTGGGCCTGCCGCGGGGTCTGCCGCAGGGTCTGTCGCTCGGCCTGTCGCACGGTTCTGTGGCGCCCCTGCCGCCGGTCCCTGCCGCCGGTCCCTGCCGCCCGGCCCCTGCCGCACGTCCCCTGCCGCACGGCCCTCCGGAGGTGCGCGCCCGCCGCACACGGCGCCGCCCCCGGCCGGGGGTCCGGCCGGGGGCGGGTGCACGGTGCGGTTCGCCGTGGCGGGCGGCTATCAGTTGCCGTCGAGCGGGATCCTGACGGTCCGCTCGGCGGTGGTCTTGCCCTTCAGCGCCGTCTGCATGGCGGCCGCCACGTCGTCCGCGCCGAGCTGGTGCTTCTTGCCGTCGCCCTTGGTGATCATGACACCGTCGAAGACACCGTCGCAGAGGGCGTCGATGGCCTTCTTGTCGTAGTGCTCGACCAGCCTGCCCTTGATCGGCACCATCGTGAGGATCTTCGGCAGCGACCGGTCCGGACCGAACGGGATCTGCTTGGGACCGGCCTGGATCACGATCAGCCCGGACATCGCGGGCTTCGCGAACTCCTTCATCGCCCGGTCCAGTTCGGCCTGGTCGATGGTGGGTTCGCGGGTGGTGACAGGCAGTTGGACGGTCTCCGACCGGCCGGTCTGCACCTGCGCCCGGTACGCGTCGCGCACCGAGATCATCGACTGGTTGACGTCCAGCGCCTTGCCCGATCTGCCGGGTACCGCGACGGCCTTGCCCGGCTCGAAGCGGATCGTGCCGTCGCCGGCCGAGCCGGAGACGCCCGCCAGATCCGTCAGCGCGACACCGAGCTTCTCCTCGTCGACCGGGATCACCGGGTCGACGACGCGCTTGCCACCGAAGAGGGAGCCGATGACGGAGAGCGGGTTGTAGTCGCTGCCCGCAGCCGAGCGCACGGTCTCCTGGCTGTCCAGGCCGAGCCCCGCCTTGTCCGGTGCGAGCTCGGTCTTCTTGCCGTTCACGGACAGCTGGAGGGGTGCCTCGGCGCGCTTGCCGAGGGCGGCGTCCAGCTTCGCGACGCCCTCCTCCTTCGTGCCTCCGCCGATGTCGACGCCGAGGACCGTGGTGCCCTTGGGTACGTCGGCGTGGTTGATCAGCAGCCCGGCGCCGTACGCGACACCGAGCAGGGCGACGGCACCGGCGCAGAGGAGGACCAGCTTGGAGCGGCCCTTCTTCTTCGGGGCCGGAGCCGCCGGGGCGGGGCGGGCGGCGGGAGTGGCCGACGAGGCGGCGGGACCGCCGGGTCCGGTCGGGCCGGTGCCCATCGCGTCGTCCGCGACACGGGGCGTCGGGCCGGGACCTCCGCCACCGGGCCCGCCCGCGAACGGGGACGGCGAGCGGCGCTCCGGCGGGACGACCGGGATGCCGCTGGTCAGCGTGTCACCGGAGACATTGCCGCCGGGACCGGCGGAGGCCGGGGCCGGGAACTGGGGCGTCAGCACCGCCGTGTCGTCGGACATCCGCGGGGGCGCGCCACCGGGGGCACCGGGTCCCTGCGGACCCGCCGGACCGCCGGAGCCCAGACCACCCGGGCTGCCCGCCGGACCGCCCGTCCCGTCGAGGTCCGGGGTCAGGGACGAGGTGCCGGTGACCGGGCCCGCGGTGGGTCCGGCGGGGCCCGGCGTACGCACTCCGAGGTTCGGCGTGGGGCGCGCACCGCCGGAGGCGGGCCCCGTGGACGCACGGGGGCCGTAGTCGTCGAGAGCGCTGCCGGGGCGCGGCACGTCCTGGTCGGCGGCGCGCTGCGGACCGTCCGAGAAGTACGGCAGGTCGGCGCGGGGCGGGGTGGGTGCGGCGTCCTGGGAGCCGTCGGCGCCACCCGGCGCGCCGCCGCCGACGACCGAGGTGTTCGCGGGGGCCTTGCGCGGGGCGAACCAGTCGCTGCCGCTCTTCTCCCTGGCCGGCTTCTCGGCAGCCGGTTCCGCGGTCGCCGAACCGGCTCTCGCCTCGGCGGCCGGTGCGGCGTCGGGCGCGTCCGACGCACCGCCCGGCGCGGGCGCGCCGGGGCGCGGGATGCTGCTGGTGCGCTCGGACTCGCTGGTGTCGGCGTCGCTCATCGGCGTACGCATGACGACCGGCGGGATGGGGCGCGAGCCCGGAATGTTGATCCGGATGCGCGTCGTCAGCGTCGTCTCGGTCCTCGGTTCTTCGGACCGAGGCGGATCCGCAGGCTCCGAGGCCCCCTCCGGGGCGTCCTGCGAAGGGTGCAGCGACGGATACTGGCGGGATCCGTACGGCGGCGTCCCCGAGGGGTACGCGGCTCCCCCGCGCCCCTGGGGCCCGGAGGACGAACTGTCAGTTTCACGACTCAAAGCAGGTTCTCCCGATTGGCTCCGCCGCCCGTACTTCCCCCCATGCCGCAGGCCAGGGGACGGCTCGGCGCGCGAACCACCATACTGGCCGCCGCCGACAGACACCCCGCGACCGGGGGAAACGACTGCGCGACCACCGGACGGGCAAAGGGCATTACGGGATCGGACGTGGCACTTTACTTGCCAGGCCGACCGCTGTCGGTGCCCGGCCGGGGCGACCGCGACATGGTGGCACAGATCACAGCGACGGCCATCCCGCCCAGCATGAAGAGGGTGAGGCCCAGTTCATCGCCGAAGACATAGTCGCCCTCCGGCCGCCCGCCGAGCAGCACAACGATCGAAATCAGCCAGCCCGCGGCCGGCGCCAGGGCGCCGAGCTGGGTGCCGAAGACACAGCGCCCTCCGTAGAACAGTCCGGCGCACGCGGCCAGCGCGAGCAGCAATCCGGCGGGGAACCAGGCGGCTTGGACCAGCGCCCCGGCGATCCCGACCAGCGCACCCAGGACGGCGAGACCCACGTAGACGGCGATCCGGCCGGGGTCGAGGGGCGCGGCGAGGCCGGTGCCCGGGACGCCCCCGGAGGGCGTTCCGGTGCGCGGTGCGCGCTGCTTGCCGTCGCTCATCGCTCCGCTCCCGGCGTGTCCGCTCCCGGTACGTCGGCTCCTGGCACCCCGGCGAACAGGTCGTCCTCGCGGGCCCCTTGGGGCGCCCCTGGGACACCGCGCGCCAACTCGTAGTACTCGGTGGTGAAGACGGGCTGGCCGAGGTCGTTGGAGAGGGCGAAGAAGGGGCCGTTCACGGTGATCTGGGTGGCGTGGGCCCGCATCGCGGCGCTCTTGGCGGCCCCGTGGGCCGAGCAGTCGATCCGCGTGGTGATCCTCGTGTCGTCGACCACGCCCGGTACGTCGTCGATGGTGGCGATCCCCGGGAAGGCGTCCGGCGCCGTCTCCCGCAGGCGCGCGAAGCCCTCTTCGGCGACCGGGCGCGGCAACCGGTTCCAGTAGATCTTGGCGATGGTGTGCGGGGCGTCCGGTCCGGGGCGGTACGCGGGGTCGGCGGCGAGCTCGGCGGCGCGCATCGCGACGCGGTGCGCCTGGATGTGGTCGGGGTGTCCGTAGCCGCCGTCGGGGTCGTACGTGACGAGGACCTGCGGGCGCACCGAGCGAATCACCTCTACGAGGTACCTGGCGGCGTCGTCCACGTCCGCGTCCCAGAAGGCGCCGGGGCGGTGGTTCTGCTCCGCGCCCATCATTCCGGAGTCGCGGAAGCGGCCGGGGCCGCCGAGGAGGCGGTGGTCGGCGACCCCGAGTTCCTTCATCGCCGCGGCGAGTTCACCACGGCGGTGCGGGCCCAGGGCGTCCTCCCGGTCCGCCGCGAGATGGGCGAGGGCGGGCGGAACGATCTCGCCCTCCTCGCCGAGCGTGCAGGTCACCAGGGTCACCTGGGCACCCTCTGCCGCATACCTGGCCATGGTGGCGCCGTTGTTGATCGACTCGTCGTCGGGGTGCGCGTGCACCAGAAGCAGACGCCGGGCGGGATGGTCCGTCATGGGGACCACCCTACGAGCCGAGCGCCTCGGGAACCGACCGTGCCCGCGGACCGGCCGGCGACGAGCCGGGTCTCAGAACTTGAGGCTTCCGATCATGCCTGCCACGTTCGTGGTCAGGTTCGAGATGCTGGGCGCAATGGACGAGCTGGCGAGATAGAAACCGAGCAGCGCGCAGACCACCGCATGTCCGCCCTTCAGTCCGGATTTCCGGATCAGCAGGAAGACGACGATCGCCAGCAGCACCACCGCCGAAATCGAGAGTGCCACGGCGGTTCACCTCCATCAGTACGGTCGGGTCGGGCAGCACACATGGAGCCAGCAGGTTCATACCCACCGAGCGCTACGGATCATAACTATCCGTCGCCCCGCATTGATCGGGGCACAGCAGCACGAGGGGCGCACGACCGGGCGGTCGGGGACTAGGTTCGGGCCCATGACTTCGCAGAAGATCTCATTTCCCCGCCAGCACGCCAAGACCATGCGGTTCACCCTCGGCGCTCCCCGTGCGTTCACCGTGTCACCCGACGGTGAGCGGGTGATCTTCCTGCGGTCGGACTCGGGCACGGACCGGTCGGGCCGGTTGTGGGTGCTGGACCTGCCGGAGGGCGGCACCCCGAAGGAGCGGGTCGTCGCCGATCCCGGGGCCCTGCTGGGCGGTTCGGCGGAGCGGTTGTCGGCCCAGGAGCGGGCCCGGCGCGAGCGCAGCCGCGAGGGCTCCTCGGGGATCGTCGGCTACGCGGTCGACGCGGCGGCCGAGTTGGCCGCTTTCGCGCTCTCCGGGAAGGTGTACGTCGCGGAGCTGCGGGCGGGTACGGCGCGGGCGCTGCCGGTGCCCGGCCCGGTGATCGACCCGCGGCCGTCGCCGGACGGGCGCCACATCGCGTACGTGTCCAAGGGCGCGCTGCGCGTCGTGGGCGCCGAGGGCGACGGGGACCGGGCGCTCGCGGAGCCGGAGGGGGAAGGCGTCTCGTACGGCCTCGCGGAGTTCATCGCGGCCGAGGAGATGCAGCGCTCACGGGGCTTCTGGTGGTCGCCGGACTCGGACCGGCTGCTGGTCGCCCGGGTCGACGACGGCCCCGTGCGGCGGTGGTGGATCGCGGATCCCGCGCACCCGGACCGCCGGCCGGCCGAGGTGGCCTACCCGGCGGCGGGGACGCCCAATGCCGAGGTGCGGCTCTTCGTGGCGGGGCTGGACGGCACCCGTACGGAAGTTGTCTGGGACCGGGCTCGCCATCCGTACCTGGTGCAGGTGCACTGGTCGTCGGCCGGGGCTCCGCTGCTCCTCGTACAGGCCCGTGACCAGCAGAGCCAGCTCTTCCTCGCGGTGGACACGGAGACCGGTGCGACGCAGACGGTGCATGTGGACGAGGACCCGGTCTGGCTGGAAATCTTCCCCGGTGTGCCCGCCTGGGCGCCGGACGGGCGGCTCGTGCGGATCGCCGACGAGGGCGGGGCGCGGGTGCTCGCGGTCGGCGACCGGCTGCTGACCGGGGCGCAGTTGCAGCTCCAGGCGGTCCTGGACATCGGTGAGTCGGATGTCCTGGTGGCGGCGTCGGCGGGTGAGGAGGCCGCGGATCCGGAGATCGGCGAGACCCATGTGTACCGGGTCAACGAACTGGGCGTCGAGCGGGTCTCCGAAGGGGCGGGAGTGCATTCGGCCGTCCGTTCGGGCGGGGTGACAGTGCTGGTCTCGCACTCCCCGGAGCGGCCGGGTGCCCGCACCGAGGTGTTCCGGGACGGCAAGCGGATCGCCACCGTCGCGAGCTTCGCGCAGGAGCCGGTGCTGTCGGCGCGGGTCCGCCTCACCGAAGGGGGCGCACGGCGAATTCCGTGCGCCGTGCTGCTCCCCGACGGGTACCAGGAGTCGGACGGCCCTCTTCCGGTGCTCATGGATCCGTACGGCGGGCCGCACGGACGCCGGGTGGTCGCCGCCCACAATCCGCATCTGACGTCGCAGTGGTTCGCCGATCAGGGCTTCGCGGTGGTCGTCGCGGACGGCCGCGGCACGCCGGGGCGTTCACCGGGCTGGGAGAAGGCCGTCAAGGACAATCTCGTCCTCGGCGTGGACGACCAGATCGAGGCGCTGCACGCCCTGGCCGGGCGCTTCCCGCTGGACCTCGGCAAGGTGGCGATCCGCGGCTGGTCGTTCGGCGGATACCTGGCGGCGCTGGCCGTGCTGCGGCGGCCGGATGTCTTCCACGCGGCGGTGGTGGGCGCGCCGGTGACCGACCAGCGGCTGTACGACACCCACTACACCGAGCGCTACCTCGGCGACCCGGCCGAGCGGCCGGAGGTGTACGCGCGCAACTCGGTGCTGACGGACGAGGGTCTCTCCGGGGCCGCGGACCAGGTCCGGCCGATGATGATCATCCATGGTCTGGCGGACGACAACGTGGTGGTCGCGCACTCGCTCAGGCTGTCGTCGGCGCTGCTCTCGGCGGGGCGCCCGCACGAGGTGCTGCCGCTCAGCGGGGTGACGCACATGACGCCGCAGGAGCAGGTGGCGGAGAACCTGCTGCTGCTCCAGGTGGACTTCCTGAAGCGGTCGTTGGAACTGCCGCGGTGACCTGTCCGGGGTGACCGGCGGTCTCGTCCGGCCGCGCCCGTCACCAGCCCGGAGGCGGCTGGGACGGGGGCGGCGGGCCGAAGACGCCGGGCCGCGGACCGCCGTACCCCTGCCCGTAGCCCTGGTGGTGCGGGGCGGGGGTGCCGGTGCCGACGGTGCCCCGCCGGGCCAGCACGATGAGCACCGCCGCACCGGCGATCACTTCGAAGAGCCAGGTCAGTACCGTGAGTTGCTCCTCGACCAGCAGATCGCCGAAGTGGCCGAGGAACTCGTAGTGCACAGCGCGGGCCACTCCCAGCGCCCCGTCGGACAGCAGCCCACCGGCCGCGATCAGGCCGAACGGCCGCGCGTGCACGGCGCGGCCGAGCGCACTCGTCGCCGCGTACAGGCAGAGCAGCGCGAGGACCGCGCCGCTCCAGCCGGGCGGCGGGTCGATCAGTCCCTGGAACACCCGGTCCCCGCCCAGGTACCAGTCGGGGTAGATCTCGGGGAACCGCACGGCCTGGCGGATCTCCCAGGCGGTCACGACCGCTCCCGCGGCGCCCAGCAGCAGGAAGGCCGTCACCCCGGCGCCCTGGCCCGGACGGGTCGGGGCGGCCTCGGAGCTGTCGCGCGCCGGCCGGCGGCCGGCCCCCGCGACGATGATCAGCGCGATCCCCGCCGCGAGGGCCGCGAAGGCGCAGACCAGGGCGCGGGTGCGGAGGTCGTCGGAGTACCCGGCCTCCATCCGGGGCTCACCGATGTTCCAGAGTCCGGGAAGCCGCACGACGAGGGTCACTACTCCGGTGGCGACCAGCGCGGTTGCGGCCACCGAGGACCGCAGGGCAGCGACGGCGGCGACGAGGTACGCCACGAGCAGCATCACGTCGTCGGCCGAGGTGGCGGGCAGCGCGGCCGGGCGCCTCTCGTAGGAGAAGGCCCAGTACCGCCACAACTGGCCGGGGTCGTCGACCGCCCTGACGTCCCGTACGAGCCAGCCCGCGACGATCACCGCGAGCAGGGCGCAGAGAACGGCACCGGTGACCCTTGCTCCGCGCGTGAGTATCACGCGAGCGATGTTCCCCCCGTCCCCGCCCACCGGACAAGAGGGCCGCCCGGAAGGTGCGCGAACGGGCAACCGGCCGGGGGGACTTGACGGCCCCCCGGCCGGTTCACGGCACCCGCACGGCCGTACGGCGGCCATGGTGGCGCGTTCGTGTGTCGGAGGTGGGACGGCCGGGTTTCCCACGCGTTGCCGTATCCGCGGTCAGCGGACCCGGCTGCTCCCCGAGGGCGGCGGCCCGTCCTCCCGCTCCACGGCGTCCGAGGGGCCCGCCCCGCGGCCGTCCTGCGCCTCCCGCACCGCCTCCTCCCCCGGCGTCTCCAGCAGCCCCTCCGGCGGCACCACCTGCTTCTCCTCCGCGAAATGGCAGGCCGAGTCGTGACCGGCCGGTGTGTCCGCCAGCCGGAAGACCGCCGGGACCGCCAGCAGCGGCACCTCCAGTTCGCACCGCTTCTGCGCCTTCCAGCAGCGGGTGCGGAAACGGCAGCCCGAGGGCGGGTTGGCGGGTGAGGGGACGTCGCCGTGCAGGATGATCCGCTCCCGGTGCTCGCGGGCCGTCGGGTCCGGCACGGGGACGGCGGACAGCAGGGCCTGGGTGTACGGGTGCGTGGGGTGGTCGTAGATCTGCTCGTCCGTGCCGATCTCGACGATCCGCCCCAGGTACATCACGCCGACCCGGTCGGAGATGTGCCGGACGATCGACAGGTCGTGCGCGATGAAGACGTAGCTCAGCGCGAACTCCGCCTGGAGCCGGTCCAGCAGGTTGACGACCTGGGCCTGCACGGAGACGTCGAGGGCGGAGACGGGTTCGTCGGCGACGATGATCTCGGGGTTGAGCGCGAGGCCGCGGGCGATGCCGATGCGCTGGCGCTGGCCGCCGGAGAACTGGTGCGGATAGCGGTTGATGTACTCCGGGTTGAGCCCGACGACGTCCAGCAGGTCCTGGACCCTGCGCCGCCGGTCGCCCTTCGGGGCCACCTCGGAGTGGATCTCGTACGGCTCCCCGATGATGTCGCCAACCGTCATCCGGGGGTTGAGAGAGGTGTACGGGTCCTGGAACACCATCTGGATGTTGCGGCGCACGGCCTTCAGGGCGCGCCCCGACAGCTTGGTGATGTCCTCGCCCTTGTACCTGATCGCCCCGGCCGTCGGCTGTTCCAGGTGCACCAGCATCCGGGCCACGGTCGACTTGCCGCACCCCGACTCCCCCACGATGCCGAGCGTCTCGCCCGCCGCCAGGTCGAAGGAGACCCCGTCGACCGCCTTGACGGCGCCGATCTGCTTCTTGATCAGGACGCCCTGGGTCAGCGGATAGTGCTTGACCAGGTCGCGGACCTCCAGGATGGGTTCGCCGCCCGCGCGGGTGCTCCCCGGTTCAGCGTGCATCGAGCGCCTCCTTCCAGAAGTAGCAGGCGCTCTCGCGGTGTTCGGCCACCTCGAACAGCGGCGGCACCTCGCCCCGGCAGACCTCCTGGGCCAGCGGGCATCTCGGGTGGAAGGCGCAGCCGGGCGGGATGTGCAGCAGATTGGGCGGGAGGCCCTTGATCGCGTACAGCTCCTGGCCCTTCTGGTCCAGGCGCGGGATCGACCGGAGCAGGCCCTTGGTGTACGGGTGGGCGGGTGCCCGGTAGATCTCGTGGACGGGGGCGGTCTCGACGATCCGGCCCGCGTACATCACGGCGATGTGGTCGGCGACGTCCGCGACCACGCCGAGGTCGTGGGTGATCAGGATCAGGCCCATGTTCAGTTCGCGCTGGAGCTCGGCGAGCAGGTCCATGACCTGGGCCTGGACGGTCACGTCGAGCGCCGTGGTGGGTTCGTCGGCGATGATCAGCGAGGGTTCCAGCGCCATCGCCATGGCGATCATGATGCGCTGGCGCATACCGCCGGAGAACTGGTGCGGGTAGTTCCCGACGCGCTCCCTCGCGGCCGGGATGCGGACCCGGTCCATCAGTTCGACGGCCTTCCGCTTGGCGTCCTTGTGGGACATCCCGCGGTGGACGACGAACATCTCGCCGAGCTGCTCCCCCACGCTGAGCACGGGGTTGAGGGAGGAGAGCGCGTCCTGGAAGATCATGGCCATCTCCTGGCCGCGGATCTTCCGGCGCTCGTCCTTCCGCATCTTCAGCAGGTCGCGGCCCTTGAAGAGGATCTCGCCGCCGCCGATCCTTCCCGGGGGCATGTCGAGAATCCCCATGATCGCCTGCGCGGTGACCGACTTCCCGGAGCCGGACTCGCCGAGGACGGCCAGCGTCTCGCCCTCGGCCACCGAGTAGTCGACCCCGTTGACGGCTCTGGCCACCCCGTCGCGGGTGTGGAACTCCACGTGCAGATCGCGCACTTCGAGCAACATGGCAGCGGGCTCCTCAGCGCAGCTTGGGGTCGAGGGCGTCGCGCACCGCGTCGCCGAGCATGATGAACGCGAGCACGGTGACCGCCAGCGCTCCGGCGGGCCAGAGCAGCATGTGCGGGGCGTTGCGGACGTACTGGGAGGCGGCGGAGATGTCGATGCCCCAGGAGACGGCCGGCGGTTTCAGGCCGACGCCGAGGAACGAGAGGGTCGCCTCCAGCGAGATGTACGTACCGAGTGCGATGGTCGCGACGACGATCACCGGCGCGACGGCGTTCGGGGTGATGTGGCGCAGCATCATCCGGGCGTTGGAGGCGCCCAGCGCGCGGGCCGCCTGTACGTAGTCGTTCTGTTTGGCGGTGATCACGGAGCCCCGGGCGATGCGGGCGATCTGCGGCCAGCCCAGCAGCACGATGAAGCCGATCACCGGCCAGACGGTGGCGCTGGTGACCACGGAGAGGAAGACCAGGCCGCCGAGGACCACCGGGATGCCGAAGAAGACATCGGTGAGGCGGGAGAGGACCGAGTCCCACCAGCCGCCGAAGAAGCCTGCCAGGCCTCCGAGGAGGCCGCCGAGCAGGGTGACGCCCAGCGTGGCGCAGACGCCGACGGTGACCGAGTTCCTGGCCCCGTAGACGGTACGGGTGTAGACGTCGCAGCCCTGTCCGTCGAAGCCGAAGGGGTGACCGGGCTGCGAGCCCTGCTGCGCCTTGCCCAGGTCGCAGTTGAGGGGGTCCTGGTCGGCGATCAGCGACGGCCAGACCGAGATGACCACGAGGAAGAGGATGACCAGCGCGGAGATGATGAAGACCGGGTTGCGGCGCAGGTCCCGCCAGGCGTCGGACCACAGGCTGCGCGGCTTCTCGGCGGGGCCGGTGCCCTCGGGGCCGCCCGGCGTCCTTTCGAGGGTCGTGCCCTCCTCCAGGGCCAGGTCCATCACGCCGCCCGCTCCGGCTGGTGAGATCGCCTCGTCCGGTGTCTGCTCAGGCATAGCGGATCCTCGGGTCGAGTACGGCGTACAGCAGGTCGACGATCAGGTTCGCCACCAGGAAGACGAGGACCAGAACGGTGACGAACCCGACGACGGTCTGGGAGTTCTGGCGCAGGATGCCCTGGTAGAGCTGGTAGCCGACGCCATGGATGTTGAAGATCCGCTCGGTGACGATCGCCCCGCCCATCAGGGCGCCCACGTCCGTACCGATGAAGGTGACGACGGGGATCAGTGAGTTGCGCAGCAGGTGCCGGACGACGACGCGCCGACCGGGCAGGCCCTTGGCGACGGCGGTACGGACGTAGTCGGCGCGGGCGTTCTCGGCGATCGAGGTCCGGGTGAGCCGGGTGACGTACGCCAGCGAGACCGAGGCCAGGACCAGTCCCGGGACGAGGAGCTCGTTGAAGGGCGCCTCCGGTGAGACGGAGGGCTTGATGACGCCCCACTCCACGCCGAGGAGGAGCTGGAGCAGCAGACCGGTGACGAAGGTCGGGATGGAGATGACGACCAGGGTGAGGATGAGCACGGTGGTGTCGACGGGGCGGCCGCGGCGCAGGCCGGTGACGACGCCGAGGCTGATGCCGATGACGATCTCGAAGACGATCGCGACGACGGTGAGCCGGATGGTCACGGGAAAGGCGGCGCCCATCAGCTCGGTGACCTTCTGGCCGTTGAACGCGGTGCCGAAGTCGCCGGTGAAGACGTTGCCCATGTAGGTCGCGTACTGCTGCCAGACGGGCTTGTCGAGGCCGAATTCCGACCGGAGTCGGGCTGCGGTCGCCGGGTCGCACTGGCGTTCGCCGCAGAGGCCTGCGATGGGGTCGCCCATCACGTTGACCATGAGGAAGATCAGCAGCGTGGCGCCGAAGAAGACCGGGATCATCTGCAGCAGCCGCCGGATCACGTAGCGTCCCATGAAGGTCTCCGGGGGTCGCGGGGGTCAAAGACTCGGGACTGGGGAGTGACGCGTCGAGGGACGCGGAAGCCGGGTGGCCGGTGCGTCCGTTCCCGGCACCGGCCCCCGGCTTCAACGGGTCACTTGACCTTGATCTGCTCGTACACCGGGACGCTGAACTGGTTGAGCGCCACGTCGGAGATCCGGTCCGAGTACCCGGCGCTGCCGTTCTGGTACCAGAGCGGAATGACGGGCATCTGCTCGACCAGGACCCTCTCCGCGTCCTGGAAGGTCGAGACGGCCTTGGCCTTGTCGGACTCCGCGTTGGCCTTGTCGACCAGGCCGTCGAACTTCTTGCTGCTCCACTTGCCGTCGTTGGAGGAGGCGTCGGTGTAGTACACCGGCTGCAGGAAGTTCTGGATCAGCGGGTAGTCCATCTGCCAGCCGGCCCGCCAGGCGCCGTTCAGCCTCTGCTGGGAGACCTGGCTGCGGAAGTCGGCGAAGGTGCCGACCGGGCCGCCGACGCACGCCTTGTTGTTGCCCATCACCTTGTTGATGCTGTTGCAGACGGCGTCGACCCACTCCTTGTGGGAGCCGGTGTCCGCGTTGTACGAGATCTTGAGCTGCCCGCCGGGGATGCCACCGCCCTCCTGGATCAGCTTCTTGGCGTTCGCCGCGTCGTACTCGCAGGGCGCGCCGCACAGCCCCTCCTTGAAGCCGCCCTTCGCACCGAGGACCGGGGACGTCCAGTCGGAGGCGGGGGTGCGGGTCTCCTGGAAGATCTGACGGGTGATCTGCTCGCGGTTGATCGCCATCGACAGCCCCTGGCGGACCTTGATGCCGCCGGGGGTGTTCCACTTCTTGTCGTAGAAGGGGAAGGCGAGGGTCTGGATGATGCCGGCCGGGGTGTTGATGTACCGGTCGCCCAGGTCCGCCTTGACGTTCTTCAACTGTGAGGCGGGCACGTCGTCGACGAGGTCGAGGTTGCCGGCCGTCAGATCGGTGTAGGCGGTGTTGTTGTCGGTGTAGACCTTGAGGTCGATGCCGCCGTTCTGCGCCTTGTCGGCCCCGGGGTACTGGTCCCACCTGCGCAGGTTCATCGACGAGCCCTTGGTGTACGTGTCGATGGTGTACGGGCCGTTGCCGATCGGCTTGGACACCCAGGCGGCGTGGTTGGTGAAGAAGGCCCTGGGCAGCGGCGCGAAGGCCGGGTAGCCGAGGGTGTCGGGCCACAGGGAGAACTTCTGCGTCAGCTTGACCGTGAAGGTCCGGTCGTTGACGAGCTTGAGCCCGGAGAGCGTGGTCGCGCGGGCATTGCCGGATTCGGGGTGAACTTTGTTGTATCCGTCGATGTATCCGAAGAAATACGCGTTCTTCTGATTGTTCTTCAGCAGGGCGCCGTAGTTCCAGGCGTCCACGAACGACTTCGCGGTGATTTTCTCGCCATTGCTGAAGGTCCAGCCGTCCTTCACGGTGACGGTGAAGTTCTGGTTGTCCTTGGTGTCGATTTTCTCGGCGAGCATGTTCATGGCCGCGCCGGTCTTCGGGTCGTACCTCTTGAGCCCCCGGAAGATCATGTCGAGGACCTTGCCGCCCTGCACCTCGTTGGTGTTCGCGGGCTCCAGCGGGTTCTGCGGGTCACCCCAGGAGGAACTCACCATTCCGTCGGCGCCACCGCCACCACCGCCGCCGCCCCCGCCGCCGCAGGCCGTCGCCGCCAGGGCGACGGCCACCGCGCATGCGGCCCATTTGGCCTGTGTGGCTCCGCGCATGGAGTGCCTCCTCTTGGTCTTCGTCACACGTAGAGCCAAATATCACCGCAAAACGACTCCAATGCACCCTATCTGCGGCCGTACGTGTGTATGTGTCATCAAGTCATTCGGGTGTGCCGCATAACGAAAAGGACACACCCATGACCGGACACCCCGCCAGGTTCGCCCCGATTACCCCGTTCCGTAAAACACCTGTCCACCTGTAGGACATCTGTGTCTTGTCAAGTTCGGGTCAAGAACCTAAAGACCAGGTGAGGACTTCCACAGCTGATTGACCGTTGTCAACGCGATTGATTGGGTCCGTTCCAACCCCTCAGCTCCTCCTGTCCGGAGGATGCCGCTTTCCGTACGGGGACAGGAGCTCGATGACCACGCCATCCCCGGCCCCCATCACTTCGGTGGACACGACCGCCACCGACGTCGTTGAGGAGTCCCGGCAGCCCGCAGGCCCCGACAAGGGCGCCGATGCACGGAGTCCAGGCCAGCTGGCCTGGCGGCGCTTCAAGCGCGACAGGACGGGCGTGCTCTCCGCCTACATCGTCGTGTTCTTCTTCGTGATCGCGGTGGCCGCGCCGCTGATCGCGAAGCTGTACGGCAAGAATCCGTACGAGCAGTACGGCCAGGAGATACCCGGGCTGCTCAACGGATTCGCGTATCCGGTCAAGCCCAACGGCGGTATCAGCGGCGACTTCTGGTTCGGCGTCGAGCCCCAACTGGGCCGGGATGTCTTCACGTTCCTGCTGTACGGCATCCGCACCTCGCTCCTGATAGCGGCGGCGGCCACCATTCTCGTCACGCTCATCGGTGTGGTCATCGGTGTCACCGCCGGATATCTGGGCGGCAAGACGGACTACCTCATCGGCCGGGTCATCGACATTCTGCTGTCGTTCCCGTCGACGCTCTTCTTCATCGCCTTCATGCCGGTCGTGTACGGGCTGTTCGTGTCGCCGGACGACGAGATCCCCACCTCCCTGCGGGCCACGTGTCTGATCATCGCGCTCACCGCCTTCGGCTGGGCCTCGATGGCCCGCCTGCTGCGCGGTCAGGTACTGGCCCTGCGCGAGCGGGAGTTCGTCGAGGCCGCGAAGGTGACCGGCGCCTCCCCCGCCCGGATCATCTTCAAGGAACTGCTTCCGAACCTCTGGACGCCGATCCTGATCCAGGCGACCCTCGCCCTGCCCGCCTTCGTGACGGCCGAAGCGGGTCTGGCCTTCCTCGGCGTCGGAATCATCGACCCGACCCCCGACTGGGGCGTGATGATCCAGCGCGGAGCGTCCTTCTACACGGACGACATCACCTTCATGCTCTTCCCGGGCATCTCGATGATCATCTTCGTGCTCGCCTTCAATCTGCTCGGCGACTCAGTACGCGACGCGCTCGACCCGAAGTCGAAGCGCTGAGCCTCCGCTCCACCCGGCCCGGCCGCTGATGTCCGGCCTGCCGTACCTGCTTCGTCCACCGACCACAAGGACCGATACGCATGTCTTTCTCCCGCAGAAACTTCCTGATCGCCACCGGCGTGGCGGCCGCGAGCTCCACTGTCCTGAGCGCATGCAGCAGCGGTGACGCGGGCGGCGGCGGCAAGGGGGGCGACAAGGGTACGCAGAAGGTCACCGGCAACAAGGGCGCCGAGATCCTGGTCGGCACCAAGACCGACTCCACCGGCCCCGCCCCCGAGGTCCCGGGCGCGGTCAAGGGCGGCACGCTCTACACGATGGACCAGATCGACTGCGACCACCTGGACCCGGCGCAGATCTGGTCGAGCTACGAGAACCTCATCACCCCGCTGTTCATGCGTGGCCTGGTCGGCTACAAGGTGGCCAACAACGGCACCACCACGCTCGTGGGCGACCTCGCCACCGACGCCGGCACCACGAAGGACGGCGGCAAGACCTGGTCGTTCACCCTGAAGGACGGCGTGAAGTGGGAGGACGGCGCCGACATCACGATGGAGGACGTCCGCCACACCTTCGAGCGGCTCTTCGCCAAGTTCGTGACGTTCGGCCCGCGTTACCCGCAGGAGTGGCTGGTCGGCGGCGAGAAGTACAAGGGCCCCTACGAGGGCAAGCACCTGGACTCCATCGAGATCGACGGCAAGACCGTCACCTTCCATCTCAAGGAGGCCCGCGGCGACTTCAACTTCACCCTGGGCATGCGGGCCTTCTCCCTGGTGCCGAAGAAGCACGACACCAAGGAGGACTACGACAAGAAGCCGTTCTCCTGCGGCCCGTACAAGATCGACGCCCGCCAGATCGGCAAGTCCATGTCGCTGTCGCGCAACCCGCACTGGGACGCCAAGACGGACCCGATCCGCAACGCCTACCCGGACGCGTTCCAGCTGCGGTTCGGCTTCCAGTCGCTGGCCTCCACGGACCGCTACATCGCGGACCAGGGCAACGACCAGCACACGCTGTCGATGTTCAACGAGGTCGCGGCCGAGCGCATCCAGAAGGTCCTCGGTGACCCGGCGCTGAAGAAGCGCGTCCTGAACCACCTCGACGCGGCGACGTACTACTACGCGATCAACACCACGCGCATCACGGACGTGAAGGTCCGTCAGGCCCTCAACTACGCCTGGCCCGCGCAGCAGACCCAGCTGATCCGCGGCGGTGCCTCGTCCTCCGAGATCGCCACCACCGTCATCAGCCCGCTCACCCCGGGCCACGTCGACTTCGACCTCTACGGCAAGAAGGCCAAGCCGGCCGGCGACCCGGTCAAGGCCAAGGAGCTGCTGAAGGACGCGGGCAAGGAGGGCCAGAAGATCGTCATCGCCTTCCAGCAGTCCGACAACGCCGTCAAGCAGGCCGTCGCCATCAAGAGCGCGCTCACCAAGGCGGGCTTCGACGTGGTGACCAAGCAGGTCGACAAGACCTCCTTCTACAGCCAGATCGGCCTGGTCAACAACCACTTCGACATGTTCGCGGCCGGCTGGTCCGCCGACTGGCCCGGCGGCTACACCGCCCTTCAGCCCACCTTCGACGGCCGTGTGATCGCCGACGGCGCCTCCAACTGGCCGCAGTTGAACGACGCGGGCGTCAACAAGGCCATCGACGCCGCCGCCAAGATCACCGACCCGGAGGAGGCCAACAAGGCCTGGGGCGCGATCGACCGGCAGATCATGGAATTGGCGGCGTGCGTTCCGGACTACTGGCCGATCCGCAACTGGTTCTACGGCTCCAAGGTCGGCGGCGTGGCCTTCGACTCGGGCAACAGCGGCATCGCGATCACCAAGCTCTACGCCAAGGCGTGACGCGGTCGGGGAAGGGCGGCCCACCGGCCGCCCTTCCCCGGTCCCGGTCACTCCCCCGTCCACCACCCCCCGGCGACGGCGCCTCACCCGGAAAGTCACGACCCCATGCTTCGATTTCTTCTCCGCCGCGTGACCGGCGCTATCGTCATTCTGTTGGTCATCAGCGCCATCACCTTCTACCTCTTCTACGCGATACCCCGTGACCCCGCTCGGATGGCCTGCGGCAAGGTCTGCACGCCCGAGCTCCTCGGGCAGATCAAGCAGAACCTCGGGATCGCCGACCCTATGCCCGTCCAGTACTGGCACTGGCTCTCCGGCATCTTCGTCGGGCGCGACTACGGGAACTACGGCCACTGCCCGGCGCCCTGCCTCGGCTACTCGTTCACCAACCGCCAGCCGGTGTTCGGCACGATCATGGACCGGCTGCCGCTGACCCTGTCGCTCTCGGCGGGCGCGGCCTTCTTCTTCGTGATCTTCGGTGTCGGCACGGGCATGCTCGCCGCCGTCAAGCAGGGCAAGGCGCTCGACAAGATCGCCAGCTCGCTCTCGCTGCTGGGCTCCTCGCTGCAGATCTACTTCGTCGGCTACATCGCGATGTTCCTGCTGGTGCAGCAGATGGGCCTGCTCGAACAGCCCTCGTACACGCCCATCACCGAGAACCCCGCCAAGTGGGCCGGCGGGCTGCTGCTGCCCTGGCTGGTGCTGTCGATCATCTTCACCGCCAACTACACCCGTATGACCCGCTCCCAGCTCGTCGAACAGCTCAGCGAGGACTACGTCCGCACGGCGCGCGCCAAGGGGCTGTCCCGCCGCTCGGTCTTCTTCCGCTTCGCCTGGCGCGGGGCGATGGGACCGATCGTCACGATCTTCGGCATCGACCTGGGCACACTGATCGGTGGCGCCATCATCACCGAGATGACCTTCAGCCTCCAGGGCCTGGGCCAGCTCTCCGTGCATTCCGTCGACACCAGCGACCTGCCCATGCTGCTCGGGGTCACCATCGTCGCGGCGGGCGCGATCGTCTTCGCCAACATCGTCGTGGACGCCGTCTACGGCCTCATCGACCCGCGGATCCGGCTCGCCTGACCCCGCTCCCCGTTCCGGCCCACCCCCTTCTCCCGCAACATCCTCCTGGAGCGTCCCCGTGACGAGCACCGATCAGCAGCCCCTCCTCTCCGTCAGGGATCTACACGTTCACTTCTCGACCGAGGACGGCGTCGTCAAGGCCGTCGACGGCCTGTCCTTCGACGTGGAGAAGGGCAGGACCCTCGGCATCGTCGGCGAGTCCGGTTCCGGCAAGTCCGTCACCAACCTGACGATCCTCGGACTGCACCACCCCGACCACACCGAGATCGACGGCGAGATCCTGCTCGACGGGCAGGACCTGCTCGCCGCCTCGGAGCGGGAGCTGGAGCGGTTGCGCGGCAACAAGATGGCCATGATCTTCCAGGACGCGCTGGCCTCCCTGTCGCCGTACCACACGATCGGCCGGCAGATCGGCGAGGCGTACCGCAAGCACACCGGGGCCTCCAAGCGGGAGGCCAGGGCGCGGGCCGTGGAGATGCTCACCAAGGTGGGCATCCCGCAGCCCGACCTGCGGGTGGACGACTATCCGCACCAGTTCTCCGGCGGTATGCGCCAGCGCGCCATGATCGCCATGGCGCTGGTCTGCGACCCGGAACTGCTGATCGCCGACGAGCCGACCACCGCGCTGGACGTCACCGTGCAGGCCCAGATCATGGATCTGCTCAAGGAGCTCCAGCAGGAGACCGGTACCGCGATCGTCTTCATCACCCACGACCTCGGTGTCATCGCCGACATCGCGGACGAGGTGCTGGTGATGTACGGCGGCCGGTGCGTGGAGCGCGGCACCAAGAAGGAGGTGCTGCGGGCGCCGCAACACCCTTACACCTGGGGCCTGCTGGGGTCCATGCCGAGCCTCGACGGCCCGGTCGACGTACCCCTGTCGCCGATCCCCGGCACCCCGCCGAGCCTCCTCAACCCGCCG
Source organism: Streptomyces sp. NPDC057963 (assembly GCF_042887155.1). Taxonomy (NCBI): domain Bacteria; kingdom Bacillati; phylum Actinomycetota; class Actinomycetes; order Kitasatosporales; family Streptomycetaceae; genus Streptomyces; species Streptomyces sp. NPDC057963. The sequence continues at coordinate 208,954 of NZ_JBHVPX010000004.1, read as the reverse complement.
ACCGGCTGCCGCTTCCACCCGCGGTGCTCGTTCACCGAGCAGGTCGGCGGCAAGCGCTGCGCGACCGGTCAGCCGCCGCTGGAGCTGGCCGACGGCCGCGGGGCCGCCTGCCACCTCACTCCGGAGCAGCGCGTCCAATTCTTCGCCGACTTCGCCGGCACCCGGCCCAACTGACGTACAAGAGACGGGACTTCCCCACTATGAGCAGCACAGATCCCCTCCTGGACGTCTCCGGACTCACCAAGCACTTCCCGATCAAGGCCGGCTTCCCGATCCGGCGCACAGTGGGCGCGGTGCAGGCCGTCGACGGGCTGGACTTCACCGTGGGCGAGGGCGAGAGTCTGGGCCTGGTCGGCGAGTCCGGCTGCGGCAAGTCGACGACGGGCCGGCTGATCACCCGGCTCCTGGAGCCGACGGCCGGCACGATCTCCTACCGCGGGCAGGACATCACCCACGCCTCGCGCAAGCAGCTGGCGCCGGTCCGCTCCGAGATCCAGATGATCTTCCAGGACCCGTACGCCTCGCTGAACCCGCGGCAGACGGTCGGCAAGATCGTCGCCGGGCCGATGGAGATCAACGGCATCGAGCCGGCGGGCGGCCGCGAGGCACGCGTACGGGAGCTGCTGGAGATCGTCGGGCTCAACCCGGAGCACTACAACCGCTTCCCGCACGAGTTCTCCGGCGGTCAGCGCCAGCGCATCGGGGTGGCCCGCGCGCTGGCCCTGGAGCCGAAACTGATCGTCGCCGACGAGCCGGTCTCGGCCCTGGACGTGTCGATCCAGGCCCAGGTGGTGAACCTGCTGCAGAAGCTGCGCCAGGAGCTGGGCATCGCGTTCCTCTTCATCGCGCACGACCTGGCCGTGGTGCGCCACTTCTCCCAGCGCGTCGCCGTCATGTACCTCGGCCGGATCGTGGAGATCGCCGACCGGGACGACCTGTACGGCAACCCCCGGCACCCGTACACCAGGGCGCTGCTCTCGGCCGTGCCCGAGGCGACGCCCGACGAGGTGCCGGCCCGGGACCGCATCCTCCTCACCGGCGACGTGCCCTCCCCGGTCAATCCGCCGTCGGGCTGCCGCTTCCGCACCCGCTGCTGGAAGGCGACGGACAAGTGCGCGAGCGAGGCGCCGCCGCTGGTGCGGGTCGAGGGCAGCCGGGACGGCCATCTGACGGCCTGCCACCACCCCGAGGAGCCACAGACCGCGCCGTCCGTCCCGCAGGCCCGCAGCGCCCCCCAGGGGGCCTCGCTCGACAAGGCCGCCGAGAACCCCGGGACCGAGGCCTGAAACCCCTGACCCCGGTCCCCGGGGAACCCTCGTCGGCACGGACCTGACCGGTCCGGGAACCGCGGGGTTCCCCCGGCCCGAGGAACCGAGCACGTCGGCCCTTTGACCCGAGCCACCTGCGAGCCCGGTTCCCGGGCACGAGGAAGCGCCCGGAACCGAATCGGTTCCGGGCGCTTCCGCATGCCCGCGCACCGCAGGCCCGCGCACCGCATGCCCTCATGCCCGCGCACCGCACGTCGGCACGCCGCCGGACCGGCGCCTCCTCCGGACAAAGCAACGATCACGTCCGCGCCCTACCGCCAAAGCTCAATAGTCGCTCAAGTCCCATATCTCACAGGGCACTTGGATGCCAAGATGTGACGCGTACCCCACAAGAACGCCTCGGATCCGGAGGATCTACGTGAAGCGTGTCATGAGCACCGTTCTCTCCACCGCGCTGCTGAGCGCGGGAGTCGTAGCGGTGTCCGCCGCACCCGCCTCGGCCGGTACCAGGTGCGACGACTCGCCGATCTACTCGATCGGCGACAAGAAGACCGTCTGGCGCGCGACCAACGTGCACAGCGACTGGGCGAAGCCGGGCGTGACTATCAGCTACGCCAAGAACAAGACCGGCACCTGGACGGCCACCGGTACCGCGACGGTCGGCACGGAGGCGGGCGCCATCTTCGCCAAGGCGTCGGCCTCGTTCAGCGTCGCCGTCGGCAAGTCCTGGTCGAAGTCCGACACCTGGACCTACTCGGCCAAGGTCGAGAAGAAGAAGGGCAAGAGCCGGGGCCGCCTGATGATGTACCACGAGGCCAAGGGCTTCAGCGTCACGAAGTACCACCTGGAGCCGAAGTCCGGCGGCGGCTGCAGGAAGGTGCAGAACTGGAAGAAGCCCAACAACGTCGCCCCGGTCAGGAAGAGCAGCAACCTGTGGGGCATCCAGTACGCGTAGGAGCCTGTCGGCACCACGTGCTGACGTACCGTCATGAAAGCGGAGGATGACGGTACGCCGACCACGGCGGAAGGCCCGGAACCCTTGCGGGTTCCGGGCCTTCCGTGTCATACGTGCCGGGTCACGAGGCCGCGCCGACGACGTCCTTCTCCTCGGCGAAGTGGCAGGCCGACTCGTGCGCGGCCGGCGTGTCCGAGGCCTTGAAGCGCTCGGGGACCGCCAGCAGCGGCATCTCCGTGGCGCACTTGTCCTGGACCTTCCAGCACCGCGTACGGAAGCGGCAGCCCGACGGCGGGTTCGCCGGGGACGGGACGTCTCCGACGAGGATGATCCGCTCGCGGCCCTCGCGGGCCTCCGGGTCGGGGACCGGGACCGCCGACAGCAGCGCCTGGGTGTAGGGGTGCGTCGGGTGGTCGTAGATCTCCGTGTCCGTACCGATCTCGGCCATCTTGCCGAGGTACATCACGCCGACCCGGTCGGAGATGTGCCGGACGATGGACAGGTCGTGGGCGATGAAGAGGTAGGAGAGGTTGAACTCGTCCTGGAGCTTCCCCATCAGGTTGATGACCTGCGCCTGCACCGACACGTCGAGCGCGGAGACCGGCTCGTCGCAGATGATGATCTCCGGGTTGAGCGCGAGGCCGCGGGCGATGCCGATGCGCTGGCGCTGACCGCCGGAGAACTGGTGCGGATAGCGGTTGATGTACTCCGGGTTGAGGCCCACGACGTCCAGGAGCTCCTGGACCCTGCGGCGCCGGTCGCCCTTCGGGGCCACCTCCGGGTGGATCTCGAAGGTCTCCCCGATGATGTCGCCGACCGTCATGCGCGGGTTCAGCGAGGTGTAGGGGTCCTGGAACACCATCTGGATGTTGCGGCGCACGGCCTTCAGCGCGCGGCCGGACAGCTTGGTGATGTCCTGGCCCTTGTAGAAGACCTCGCCGGCGGTGGCCTGCTCCAGCGTCATCAGGAGCTTGGCGACGGTGGACTTGCCGCAGCCGGACTCGCCCACGATGCCGAGCGTCTCGCCCTGGTACAGGTCGAACGAGATGCCGTCCACGGCCTTGACCGCGCCGACCTGCTTCTTGAACAGGATGCCCTGGGTCAGCGGGAAGTGCTTGACCAGGTTGCGGACCTGGAGGATCGGCTCGCCCTTCGACACCGGCGCGTCGAGGGCGGCGACCGCCTCCGCCTCGGTGGCGGCGTCGACCGTCTCCACTTCACTGACGTTCGGGGTGGCGTCCACGGGCTCCTTCTTGATGTCAGCCATGGATCGTCTCCTTCCAGAAGTGGCAGGCGCTGCCGCGGCCGACCAGCTCGGTGCCGTCCTGCTCGGTCACCGGGCTCAGCACCGGGATGTCCGTACGGCAGATGTCCTGCGTCATCGTGCAGCGCGGGTTGAAGGCACAACCCGTGGGCACGTTGAGCAGGTTGGGCGGCAGGCCCTTGATCGCGAAGAGCTCCTGGCCCTTCTGGTCCAGGCGCGGGATCGACTCCAGCAGGCCCTTGGTGTACGGGTGCGCCGGGCGCTTGTAGATCTCGTGGACCGGGGCGGTCTCGACGATCCGGCCCGCGTACATCACGGCGATCTTGTCGGCGACGTCCGCGACGACTCCGAGGTCGTGCGTGATCAGGATCAGACCCATGTTGTACTCGCGCTGGAGCTCCGCGAGGAGGTCCATCACCTGGGCCTGGACGGTCACGTCGAGCGCGGTGGTCGGCTCGTCGGCGATGATCAGGTCCGGCTCCAGCGCCAGCGCCATGGCGATCATGATGCGCTGGCGCATACCGCCGGAGAACTGGTGCGGGTAGTCCGAGACCCGGGCCTTGGCGGCCGGGATCTTGACCTGGTCCATCAGCTCGATGGCCTTGGCCTTGGCTTCCTTCTTGGACAGGCCCTGGTGGACCCGGAACATCTCGCCGAGCTGGTAGCCGACGGTGAGGACCGGGTTCAGCGAGGAGAGCGCGTCCTGGAAGATCATCGCGATCTTCCGGCCACGGATCTGCCGGCGCTCCTCGTAGGACATCTTGAGCATGTCCTGGCCGCGGAAGAAGATCTCGCCCCGCGGGATCTTGCCCGGCGGCATGTCGAGGATGCCCATGATGGCCTGGGCCGTCACGGACTTGCCGGAGCCGGACTCGCCGAGCACGGCGAGCGTCTCACCGGCGTCCACGCTGTAGTTGACGCCGTTGACCGCCTTGGCCACACCGTCGCGGGTGTGGAACTCCACGTGCAGGTCGCGGACTTCGAGCAGCGGGCCGACGTGGTCGTCACCCGAGCGTGCGGACGGGACTTCAGCGGTCTTGTCGATGGTGGTCACGTTCGCCCTCCTTATCGCATCTTCGGGTCGAGGGCGTTGCGGACCGCTTCGCCGAGCATGATGAACGCCAGAACGGTGATGCTGAGCATGATCGACGGGTACAGCAGGATGTGCTGCGCGACGCGGATCTGGCTGGCGCCACCGGAGATGTCGATGCCCCACGAGATCGTCGGCGAGGCAAGACCGAGGCCCAGGTACGACAGGGTCGCCTCGGCCGAGATGTAGACACCGAGCGAGATGGTCGCGACGACGATCACCGGGGCCATGGCGTTCGGCAGGATGTGCCGGAAGAGGATCCGGCCGGTGCCGGCGCCCAGTGCCCTGGCGGCCTGTACGTAGTCCGCCTGCTTGATGGTGATGACCGCACCGCGCATGACACGGGCGATCTGGGTCCAGCCGAGGAACGCCAGGGCGAAGACGACCACCCAGACCGTGCGCTCGGTGAAGGCCTGGAGAACGACCATGGCGCCGAGCAGGAACGGGACACCGAGGAAGATGTTGGTGAAGCCGGACAGGAGCGCGTCGACCCAGCCGCCGAAGTAGCCGGACAGCATTCCGACGAGGCCGCCGAAGACGGTCACCAGCGCCGTGACGCAGACACCGACGATCACCGAGGCGCGGGTGCCGTAGATGACACGCGCGTAGACACTGCGGCCCTGGAGGTCGTAGCCGAGCCACTCGGGCGAGCCGATCTTGCTCAGTTCGGGCTTGCCGAGGAAGTGGTGCACCAGGTCGCCGGAGGTCGGCGAGGCACTGGTGAAGAGCCCCGGGAAGACGGTGATCACGAGCAGGATCACGATGAGCACCGACGACACGATGAAGTACCAGTTGCGCCGCAGGTCGCGCCAGGCGTCGCCCCACAGGCTGCGGGCCTTCTCGGCCTTCACGGCCACCGGCTCTGCGGCGGGCGTCCCGGAGGCCTTGGGCGCGGGTGCGGTCTTGGTCACGTCAGGCATAACGGATCCTCGGGTCCAGGACCGCGTACAGCAGGTCGACGATGAGGCTCATGAAGAGGTAGACGAGCACGAGGACGGTCACCAGCCCGACGAGCGTGGTGCCCTCGCGCTTGACGATCGACTCGTAGATCGTGCCACCGATGCCCTTCACATTGAACAGGCCCTCGGTGACGACCGCGCCGCCCATCAGGGCGCCCAGGTCGGTGCCGAGGAAGGTGATGACGGGGATCAGCGAGTTGCGCATCAGGTGCACACCGACGATGCGGCGCTTGGGAAGTCCCTTGGCCACGGCGGTGCGCATGTAGTCCGCGCGCAGGTTCTCGGCCATGGTCGTACGGGTCAGCCTCGCCACATAGGCGAGTGACAGCGACCCCAGCACGATGGCCGGCGCCAGTAGTTCGCCCCAGGTCACGTCGAGCGAGACGTTCGGTTCGATCCAGCCGAGCTGGAAGGCGAACACCGTCTTGATGATGAAGCCGAGAACGAAGACCGGGATCGAGATGATCAGCAGGGTGAAGATCAGGATCACGTTGTCGGTGAGCCGGCCGGCGCGCAGACCCGCGGCCGTGCCGAGGCCGATACCGACGACGATCTCGATGACGAACGCCAGGCCGGCCAGCCGGAGGGTGACGGGGAACGCGTCGCCGAGGACGTCCGTCACCGGACGGCCGCTGGCAATCTGAGTGCCGAAGTCACCGTGCAGGACGATGCCTGTCATGTAATTCCAGTACTGCTGCAGGATCGGCTGGTCCAGCCCGAGCTTGTGCCGCATGGCGGCGAGGGTCGCGGGATCCGCGCCCTTGTCCCCGAACAGCCCGCGCACGGGGTCGCCGGGCAGCGTGTAGACCATCAGGAAGATCAGCAGAGTCGTCCCGAGGAAGACCGGGATCATCTGGAGCAGTCGTCGTGCGACATAGCGCCCCATCATGCCTCCATGTAATAGGCGGGCGGCAGCCGACGGGCCCTCCCTCGCTCCGACTCCCCCTGTGGGGTCGTCAGTTGCGTGGAAGGGCCCCCCGGCCACTGCGTGCGGTCGGCGCGGACCGTCCTCAGTGTCGGTCCCGCGCCGGCGCGCGGACTACGTCGGTGGTTACTTCTTGACTTCGATCTGCGTCAGGATCGGGTCGCCGTCCTGGGCGTAGTCGACGTTCTGGACCTTCTCCGAGTATCCGGCGTTGACCTTGTAGTACCAGAGCGGGATGGAGGGCATGTAGTTCACCAGCTCCTTCTCGATCTTCTGGTAGGCCGCGACGGACTCGTCGAGGGAGGCAGCGGAGTCGGCCTTCTTGATCTCCGCGTCCAGCGCCTTGTTCGAGAAGTCGCCCTGGTTACCGGCGGCACCGGTACGGAACAGGTCCGAGATGAAGTTCGCGTTCACCGGGTAGTCGAGCACCCAGCCGGAGCGGTACAGGGACTTGACCTGCTTGGCGTCACGGGCGTTCGTGTCGGCCTGGAAGTCGGCCTTCGAGTCGCCGGTGCACTTGACGCCGGTCGCCTGGGTGATGCTGTTGCAGACAGCCTCGACCCATTCCTTGTGACCGCCATCGGCGTTGAACTGGATGGAGATGGCGTCCTTCGGGACGCCGCCGCCGTCCTTGATGAGCTTCTTGGCCTTCGCCGGGTCGTACTTGGTGATGTCGCCCGCGGCGTCCGGCTGGTAGCCGAGAACGCCCTTGGCGACCCAGCCGGTGGCGGGCTCGCGGGTGCCCTGGAGCACCGTCTTGGTGATGGTGTTCCGGTCGATCGCCATCGACAGGCCCTGGAGGACCTTCGGGTTGACGTCCTTCCACTGGTCGGTGTAGAAGGCGACGGCGATGGTCTGGACGGCGGAGTACGCCTTGTCCACGGCGCGGTCACCGAGGTCGGCACGGTAGACCGGGAGGTCCTTCGGGCCGATCTGGCGCAGCACGTCGACGTTGCCGGACTTCAGGTCCTCGTAGGCGGTCTCCAGGGTGCTGTAGTTCTTGAAGACCACACCACCGTTCTTCGCCTTGTCGGGGCCCTGGTAGTCGTCGTTGCGGACGACCTTGATCTGCTTCTTGTGGTCCCAGCTGACGAACTTGTAGGCGCCGTTGCCGACCGGCTTCTGACCGGCGGCCTTCGGGTCCTTGTAGAAGGACTCGGGCAGCGGGGAGAAGACCGTGTAGCCGAGCTTGTACGAGAAGTACGGCAGCGCGCCGTTGAGCTCGATGGTGAAGGTGTGGTCGTCGACGACCTTCAGGCCGGACATCGTGTCCGACTTCGGCTTGGCCTTGGCGTCCTCGGGGTGGACGTCGGAGTAGCCCTTGATGTCGCCGAACCAGGACGCGTTGGTCTGGTTGTTCTTGATGTTCGCGGCCCAGTTCCACGCGTTGACGTAGGACTTGGCGGTGACCGGCGTTCCGTCGTGGAACTTCCAGCCCTTCTTGAGCTTGACCGTCCAGAGCTTGCTGTCCTTGGTCTCGACAGACTCCGCGTTGATCATTTCGAGCTTGCCGGCCGGGTCGTAGTCAACGAGCTGCGAGAAGATCGCGTCGGTGACGATGCTGCCGTTCGACTCCATCGTGTTCGCCGGCTGCAGCGGGTTCTGCGGCTCACCGACCTCGACGGAGAAGATGCCGTCGGCGTTGACAGCACCCTTGGCGCTGTCGCCCCCCTTGCCCTTGCCGCTGTCGTCGCCGCCACCACAGGCGGTCGCAGCCAGGGCGATGATTGCCGCTCCCGCGACCCACTTGGCGCTCTTGGCACCACGCATGGGTTTCCTCCTCATGAGTCCACTTTTGACTACAAGAGGGGCACTGGAGTGATCCACCGACACCCCTGACGGTGATCGTTTCAGTGCCCCGAGTGTGCTCGTGAGTCGGCACTCCCCACAGTGCGTGACCCATTGACCCGAGCTCAATGGAGCCAACTATTAAGTACAGCCGGGCCGTAAACCACACTTAAAGGGTCTCGGTTTGACAACATCAGCGAGGCATGGTTGACCGAAATCCGGACAAAGTGATCCCAGACAGACACGCCCGAAACGGACCGTTAACACATGTTCCGGAGAGCGACGCTCGATAACCGGACACCTCGGGCAGGGAAAACGAGTTGACGAAACGACCGGGCCCCCACAGTGTCTGCGGGGGCCCGGCCCTCATGTCAATGGCTCGAACGGCTCATACGGCCGAGCCGCCGGCCGACGCGTCGTCAGCGCTTGGCGCGCGACGCGGTGCGACCGCGCTCCTTCTGGTCCAGGACGACCTTGCGGATACGGACGGTCTCCGGGGTCACCTCGATGCACTCGTCCTCACGGCAGAACTCCAGGGACTGCTCCAGGGAGAGCTTGCGGGCCGGCACCACGTTCTCCGTGGTGTCCGCGGAAGCCGCACGCATGTTGGTGAGCTTCTTCTCCTTGGTGATGTTCACGTCCATGTCGTCGGCGCGGGAGTTCTCGCCGACGATCATGCCCTCGTAGACCTCGGTGCCGGCCTCGGTGAAGATGACACCGCGCTCCTGGAGGTTGACCATCGCGAACGGCGTCACGGAACCCGCGCGGTCGGCGACCAGCGAGCCGTTGTGACGGGTGCGCAGCTCACCGAACCACGGCTCGTGGCCCTCGAAGATGGAGTGCGCGATGCCCGTACCGCGGGTCTGCGTCAGGAACTCCGTACGGAAGCCGATGAGGCCGCGGGACGGAACGATCCACTCCATGCGGACCCAGCCCGAACCGTGGTTCGTCATCGTCTCCATACGGCCCTTGCGGGTCGCCATCAGCTGGGTGATCGCGCCGAGGTGCTCCTCGGGGGAGTCGATCGTCATGCGCTCGATCGGCTCGTGCGTCTTGCCGTCGACCTGCTTGGTGACGACCTCCGGCTTGCCGACCGTGAGCTCGAAGCCCTCACGGCGCATCTGCTCGACGAGGATGGCCAGCGCGAGCTCGCCGCGGCCCTGGACCTCCCAGGCGTCGGGGCGCTCGGTGTCCAGGACACGGAGCGAGACGTTGCCGATCAGCTCGCGGTCGAGGCGGTCCTTGACCTGGCGGGCGGTGACCTTGTGGCCCTTGCCGCCCTTGCCGACGAGCGGCGAGGTGTTCGTGCCGATGGTCATCGAGATGGCCGGCTCGTCGACCGTGATCAGCGGCAGCGCGATCGGGTTCTCGGGGTCGGCCAGGGTCTCGCCGATCATGATGTCCGGGATACCGGCGATGGCGCAGATGTCACCCGGGCCCGCCTTCTCGGCCGGCTTGCGGGTGAGCGCCTCGGTCATCATCAGCTCGGTGATGCGGACGTTGGACATCGTGCCGTCGCGCTTGATCCAGGTGACGGTCTGGCCCTTGCGCAGCTCGCCCTGCTCGACGCGGCAGAGCGCGATACGGCCGAGGAAGTTGTCGGCGTCCAGGTTGGTGACGTGGGCCTGGAGCGGGGCCTCGTCGTCGTACTCCGGGGCCGGGACGTGCGACAGGATCGTGGAGAAGAACGGCTCCAGGTTGTCGCTGTCCTGCGGGACGGTGCCGTCCTCCGGCTTGGTCAGCGAGGCCACGCCGTCACGCGCGCAGGCGTAGACGATCGGGAACTCGATCTGGTCCTCGTCCGCGTCGAGGTCCAGGAAGAGGTCGTACGTCTCGTCGACGACCTCGGCGATCCGGGAGTCGGGGCGGTCCGTCTTGTTGATGCAGAGGATGACCGGCATCTTCGCGGAGAGCGCCTTGCGCAGCACGAAGCGGGTCTGCGGGAGCGGGCCCTCGGAGGCGTCGACGAGCAGCACGACCGCGTCCACCATCGACAGACCGCGCTCGACCTCGCCGCCGAAGTCGGCGTGGCCCGGGGTGTCGATGATGTTGATCGTGATCGGGTCCCCGCCGTCCTTGGGGTGATACTTCACCGCCGTGTTCTTGGCGAGGATCGTGATGCCCTTCTCACGCTCCAGGTCGTTCGAGTCCATCATGCGGTCGTCGAGGTGCTCGGCGGCGTGTGCGGCGAAGGCACCGGCCTGCTTGAGCATGGCGTCGACCAGCGTGGTCTTGCCGTGGTCGACGTGGGCGACGATGGCTACGTTACGGATGTCGTGGCGCGTGGGCATGGGTGGCTTGCGCTTCTCTCGGTTCGTGGGGTCAGGCGTCTCAGTCGCTCTCGGGTCCTCGTACGCCCGCCGGGCGGACGCGCCACGGCTACCACCATGGTACGGGGCTGGCGCCCGGGCGGCTTCCCGGGCAAGAACTACCGGCCGCAGGACAGGCGCTCGGCCTCACGGGCGGCGGCCGGCACGTGCGTGCGGAACGGCTCCCCGCAGCGGAGGATTCCGCCGACCGGGGCGGTGGCAGCGGCTGCGGCCGCCGGTGTCCGCTTCGTGTTTCCGCCCCCGTGGTCATGTCTTCCGGTGGATTTCACCGGTGGTCATGACCACGGTCCCCCGGGCGGAGACGGCAGACACGGGACTTGAGCGGCTTCGGAGGCGGGGCTCCGAGGCGGCTGCTCCGAGACGGGCCCGGAGCCGGGGCTCCGGGGTGGGGGGCTCGGAGGCGGGGGGATGAGCGGCCACCCGGGTCGGCAGGCACCCACGACCTTGCCCGCCGGGGCTCCGGCGGGCAAGGGACTTGAGCCAGTTCTGAGCTTCCGGCCCCCTTCTGACCTGCTACTTCTTCTTGTTCGCCGGGCCTCCTGCGGCCTGCGGCTTCTTGAAGCCGATGTCCTGGTAGCGGGGTGTCCCGAAGCCGAAGGCGCCGACGTTCGCCAGCTTTCTGTTCGTCGCCACGAGCTGCGGGCGCTGGTAGAGCGGAATCGATCCGGCGGCGGCCCAGATCCGGGCGTCCGCCTGCTTCATCAGATCCCGGGCGGCCCCCTCGTCGAGCTCCGCGACCGCCTGGTCGAAGAGCTGGTCGATGTGGTCCGTACCGACGCGGGTGTAGTTCTGCTCGACCAGCAGCGAGCCGTCGGTGGCGGGTACCGGCTTGGCGAAGATCGGGCGGTCGTCGGTCGCCGGGTAGGCGGTGGCGGGCCAGGAGTACAGCGCCAGGTCGTAGTCGCCGGAGGCGATGTGGTCCTGGAAGTAGCTGTCGTCGGCGACCTTGGTGACCGACGTGCCGATGCCGATCGAATCGAGCATCGCCGAGATCTTGTCCCCGACGGCACGCAGCGCCTCCGAGCCGGGACCGGACGGCAGGACGAAGCGCAGGGTCAGCGCCTTGCCGTCCTTGCCCAGCGGACCGCGGCGGGCGTCGGGGGCCTGGGCGGGGGCCGCGGTGCCCGCGGGGGCGTACGCACCGGTGGCGCCGCCGGGCCGCTCGTCCTGGGCGGCGACCTCGGCGGGGGCGCCCTCGGAGGTGACGGTCCCGGCCAGGTGTCCGGCCTGGCGCAGGAGGGCGGCGCTGTGGAACGCGGCGGTGGTGGCGGGGGAGAGGATCCGGGAGGTGCTGCCGGACGCCCTGCTGTCGCCGGGCTTGCTGTCGTCGCCCACGATGTACAGGCCGTCGTCGGCCGCGGGCTCGCGCTCGTGCCGGTGGGCGGCGTGCCCGGCCTTGCCGTCGTCGGCCTTGCCGGTCTTGTTCTCGCCCGCCTTGTCCGGCTTCCCGGACGGATCCGCCTTGCCGTCCTCCCCGGCGGCGGTGTCCTCGTCCTTCGTGCCCTTCTTCCCGGCCTCGCTGCCCGCCTTGGTGCCGTCCGGCTTCTTGACCGCACCCTCCCGCGTCCAGCCCGCGTCGGCCAGCAGCGCCCGCGCCTCCTCGGTGTCGTGTCCGCCGAGTGCGCCGCTGCCGTCCTTGTACCCCGGCTGCCCGACCAGGGCCACGTGGCTGCCGAGCGGCGCGGCGGGCAGGCCGAGCGGTTTGAGTACGGTGTCGGCGAGCTCCTGGCGGTTCAGGGCCCGGGCGACCGCCCGGCGTACCCGGTCGTCGGCGAGCGGCCCGGACTCGCCGTTCAGCGCGAGCTGGGTGTAGGCGGGCTCCAGCGCCTTGCGGACCACGTACGCGCGCAGTCTGCCCTGCTCGGCGGCGTGCGCCTCGGCGGCCGCCCGGTTCTTCTCCCTGGCCTCCTGCGCGGCGGCCGCCGCCTTCTCGTCCGAGCCGTGCGCCACCGCCCAGGAGCGCAGCGCGGCGGCCGGACCGGTCCCCGAGCCGGGGCCCTGGGCGAGCGGCTGCCCGTCCCCGCCCCCGTCCCGGCCGGCCTGCACGACGCGGTGCGCGGTCGCGGCGTCGACATCGGCGACATCGACCTTGCCCTCGGTCAGCGCCTGGGTGCGGTCCTGCGGCTTGACCGCGCGGAAGACCAGTGTGTCGAGCTTGGCCGGGCTGCCCCACCAGCGCGGACTGCGGTCCAGGGCGACCTGGCCCGTCTTCGTGTCCACGCCGCGCAGGCGGAACGGGCCCGCGGTGGCCTTGAGGGTGGTCCGCGCGCCGTCGTTGAAGGCGTTCGGGGTGCCGGTCACCTCCTTCGGGTACAGCGGGGAGAAGAGCGAGCGCCAGTCCGCGTACGGCTTGGCGAAGGTGACCCGGACCTCCAGGTCGTCCGCACCGCGCTCGATCTTCTCGATCCGCTCGTAGCCGGCGTTGCGGGCGGTCCAGTACGCCGAGTCCTTGCCGTTCAGCGCCCGCCACTGGGCGGCGAAGTCGGACGCCCCGATCTCCCGGCCGTCGCTCCACACCGCCTGCTGGTTGAGCCGGTAGAGCACCACCTGCCGGGGCTCGCGCTCGACCACCTTCGCGGACTCCAGATAGTCCGGGTCGAGCTGTGGCCTGCCCTGCGCGTCCAGCGGGAAGAGCGTCGGCAGCAGAGCACCGGTGATACGGGTGGTGGAACTGTCCGCGTCGGCCTGGAAGGCGTTGAGGGTGGTGGGCATCGCGTCGATCGCCCAGGTGGCCGTGGAGCCCACGGCCACCGTGCTCCGGGCCGCGACCGCGATGTCCTGCGGGACCACGGCGGCGGTCGTGCCGCTGTCGTCGGAGCTGCAGCCGGCCAGTACGGGGAGCGTCAGCACACCCGTCGTGAGGAGCGCGAGCGAGCGGCACTTTCGGGCCGTCCCCCGCGGGACGCCGACGTGGGACATGGCTGATACCTCCGAGGCCGTCCCGGTCCACCCGCACCGGAGTGGGCCGGATTGTGCTTTTTTGGTGGCATATGCAGTTGATCACACCGATTCCGTCCGCCCACTGAAGGCGCCCCCGCGCGAGAGGCGGCGCAGACACGGCGCAGCGCCCCCCGAACCTCACCCGTGCGGCGGAACATCCACGGCGGACCGGAAGGGCCCGCACTCTTCCCAACGGGGGTGTGACGCGCGACACTCTCAGGCGCATGAACATGACCACCCGCGACCGCGGAAGTGAGAGCAAGTCATGTCACTGCAAGAGGAATTGACGGTTTTTCAGGACTGCCTCGACGATCTGGTCCGCACCGTCGGCCGGCTGGAGCGGAGTCTCGCGCGGCTGCGCGGGGCGGAAGCCGGGCCGGCCCCGCTCGAAGCCGCCGGCGGCACCGGACCCGTCGACGGCGTCATCACGATCAGCGAAACGCCGTACGACGCCACCCTGTGGACGGACTCGGACGACGAAGGTCTGGGCGTCCGGGGCCGGCACGCCCCCTAGGAGAGTTCCTTGGCCACCGGTACGGAAACAGGAACAGCACCAGGTACGGAACCACCCCACCCGAAGGGCGCGGGAGGCGTCCACCACGCCTCCCGGGCCGCCATCGCCGCCCGCCACCTGCGCACCGACCGCTGGTGGCTGTCGCCCGCGCTGACGGCCGGCGGGCTGCTCGCCTTCATCGCCTACTCGACGTGGCGGGCCTTCTCGAACGCCGACTACTACGCCGCCCCGTACGTGTCACCGTTCTACTCGCCCTGCCTGGCGGAGAACTGCGCCCCCATGCGGCACGGCCCGAACTGGGAGCTCTTCGGCAGCTGGTGGGGCCTCTCCCCCGCCCTGCTGATCCTGATCTTCCCGCTGGGCTTCCGACTGACCTGCTACTACTACCGCAAGGCGTACTACCGGGGCTTCTGGGCGTCGCCCCCGGCCTGCGCGGTCGCCGAGCCGCACACCGCGTACACCGGCGAGACCCGCTTCCCGCTGATCATGCAGAACGTCCACCGGTACTTCTTCTACGCCGCGGTGCCGGTCGCCGGAATCCTCACCTACGACACCGTGCTCTCCTTCCGCGACGAGCACTACGCCTGGGGCCACATGGGCCTCGGTTCACTGATCTTCCTGGCCAACATCACCCTGATCTGGGCATACACGCTGTCCTGCCACTCCTGCCGGCACATCGTCGGCGGCCGTCTGCGGCACTTCTCCAAGCACCCGGTGCGCTACCGGCTGTGGAGCTGGGTGGGCCGGCTCAACGCCCGGCACATGCTGCTCGCCTGGGCCTCGCTGATCAGCGTGGCACTGGCCGACTTCTACGTGTATCTCGTCGCCTCCGGCGCCTTCGACGATCCGAGGTTTTTCTGAATGACAGAGCTCGAACGGCAGCAGTGGGACGTCGTCGTGGTCGGTGCCGGAGGTGCCGGGCTGCGCGCCGCCATCGAGGCGCGGGAGCGCGGCGCCCGTACCGCGGTCATCTGCAAATCGCTCTTCGGCAAGGCGCACACGGTCATGGCGGAGGGCGGAATCGCCGCGTCCATGGGCAATGTGAACTCCGGGGACAACTGGCAGGTGCACTTCCGCGACACCATGCGCGGCGGGAAGTTCCTCAACCAGTGGCGGATGGCGGAGCTGCACGCCAAGGAGGCACCCGACCGGGTCTGGGAGCTGGAGACCTGGGGCGCGCTCTTCGACCGTACGCCGGAGGGGAAGATCTCCCAGCGCAACTTCGGCGGCCACGAGTACCCGCGCCTGGCACACGTCGGCGACCGTACCGGCCTCGAACTGATCCGCACCCTCCAGCAGAAGATCGTCTCGCTCCAGCAGGAGGACCACCGCGAATTCGGCGACTACGAAGCCCGGTTGAAGGTCTTCCAGGAGTGCACGGTGACCCGCGTCCTGAAGGACGGGGACCGCGTGTCGGGCACCTTCTGCTACGAGCGCGAGTCCGGCCGCTTCTTCGTGCTGGAAGCACCCGCGGTCGTCCTCGCCACCGGCGGCATCGGCAAGTCCTTCAAGGTGACGTCGAACTCCTGGGAGTACACCGGCGACGGCCACGCGCTGGCCCTGCTGGCGGGCGCGCCGCTGCTGAACATGGAGTTCGTGCAGTTCCATCCGACCGGCATGGTCTGGCCGCCGTCGGTGAAGGGCATCCTCGTCACCGAGTCGGTGCGCGGGGACGGCGGGGTGCTGCGCAACTCCGAGGGCAAGCGGTTCATGTTCGACTACGTCCCCGATGTGTTCAAGGAGAAGTACGCGCAGTCGGAGGAGGAGGGCGACCGCTGGTACGACGACCCGGACCACAACCGCCGCCCGCCCGAGCTGCTGCCGCGCGACGAGGTCGCCCGTGCCATCAACTCCGAGGTCAAGGCGGGCCGGGGCTCGCCGCACGGCGGGGTGTTCCTGGACGTGTCGACCCGGATGCCCGCGGAGGCCATCCGGCGTCGGCTGCCCTCGATGTACCACCAGTTCAAGGAGCTGGCGGATGTCGACATCACGGCGGAGGCGATGGAGGTCGGACCGACCTGTCACTACGTGATGGGCGGGATCGCCGTCGACTCCGACACCGCGGCGGCCGTGGCCGTGCCCGGTCTGTACGCGGCGGGCGAGGTCGCGGGCGGCATGCACGGCTCCAACCGGCTCGGCGGGAACTCCCTCTCCGACCTGCTGGTCTTCGGGCGCCGGGCCGGGCTGCACGCCGCCGAGTACGCGCACACGACCGGTGCCGCGCCGGTGGTGGACGAGGAGCAGATCGACGCGGCGGCCGCGGAGGCCCTGCGCCCGTTCGGCGCCGGGGCACCGGGCACGGCCGAGGGGCCCCCGGACACTGCGGAGACCTCGGAGGCCGCAGCGACCGCAGAGAATCCGTACACCCTCCACCAGGAGCTCCAGCGGACGATGAACGACCTGGTCGGCATCATCCGGCGGGCGCCCGAGATGGAACAGGCCCTGGAGAAGCTGGCCGCGCTGCGGGTACGGGCCCGGCGCGCCGCCGTCGAGGGGCACCGGCAGTTCAACCCCGGCTGGCACCTCGCCCTGGACCTGCGGAACATGCTGCTGGTCAGCGAGTGCGTCGCTCGGGCCGCGCTGGAGCGTACGGAGAGCCGGGGCGGCCACACCCGGGAGGACTGCCCGGAGATGGAACGCTCCTGGCGCCCGGCCAATCTGCTGTGCCGGCTGGCCGACGGGGCCGCCGAGGGCGTGCCGGGCGGCCCGATCGAACTCGTACGGAAGACGACCGAACCCATCCGTCCGGATCTGCTCTCCCTCTTCGAGAAGGAGGAGCTGGTCAAGTACCTGGCCGAAGAGGAGCTGTACGAGTGAGCAGCTACAACGCACGGTTCAGGGTGTGGCGCGGCGACCAGGACGGCGGTGGTGTGGAGGACTTCGAGGTCGAGGTGAACGACGGCGAGGTCGTCCTCGACATCATCCACCGGATCCAGTCCACCCAGGCGGGCGATCTCGCGGTGCGCTGGAACTGCAAGGCGGGCAAGTGCGGTTCGTGCAGCGCGGAGATCAACGGCAGGCCGCGGCTGATGTGCATGACGCGCATGTCGGTCTTCGACCGGGCGGAGACGATCACCGTCACCCCGCTGCGGGCCTTCCCCGTCGTCCGCGATCTGGTGACCGATGTGACGTTCAACTACGCCAAGGCACGGGAGGTGCCCGCCTTCGTACCCCCGCAGGGGGTGAAGGCGGGCGACTACCGGATGCAGCAGATCGATGTGGACCGCTCGCAGGAGTTCCGCAAGTGCATCGAGTGCTTCCTGTGCCAGGACACCTGCCATGTGGTGCGCGACCACGAGGAGAACAAGACGGCGTTCGCCGGGCCGCGCTTCCTGATGCGGATCGCCGAGCTGGACATGCACCCCCTGGACGCCGCCGCCGAGTCGGGGCTCGACCGGAAGGCGACGGCGCAGGAGGAGCACGGGCTGGGGTACTGCAACATCACGAAGTGCTGTACGGAGGTGTGCCCCGAACACATCGCGATCACCGACAACGCGCTGATCCCGCTGAAGGAACGGGCCGTGGACCGCAAGTACGACCCGCTGGTGTGGCTGGGGAACAAGATCGGCCGGCGCGGGGACCGGACGTGAGGCCGGGTACGGGGGTGGTCAGCCGAGCAGCTTGAGGATCGCCTCGGTGGTGTCCGTCTCGCCGAGGCGCGGGAAGATCCTCTCGACGCTGTTGCGGTGGGCCTCGGCGTCCATGTCGGTGACCGCGTCCGTGGCCACGGTGACGTGGTAGCCGTGCTCGTGGGCGGCGCGGGCGGTGGACTCGACGCCGATGCTGGTCGCGACGCCGGTGACGACGACCTGGGTGACGCCGCGGCGGCGCAGCCGGAGGTCGAGGTCGGTGCCGTGGAAGGCGCCCCAGGTGCGCTTGGTGACGACGATGTCGCCCTCGCGCGGGCCGAGCTCGGGCACGAGGTCGGCCCAGTCGGCGGGCAGCTGCCCGCCGGACTGCACGGGCCCCTCGTTGCGCCCGGGGGCGCCGCCGACGACGTGGACCAGGACGACCGGGAGGCCCTTGGCGCGGAAGGCGTCGGCGAGGCCCGCGGAACGGGCGACGATGCCGGCGGTGGGGTGGACGGTGTCCAGGGCGACGATGCCCTTCTGGAGATCGACGACGACCAGGGCGGTCTTCGGGTCCAGGATGGTGGCGGTCATGTCGGCTCCTCCGAGGGGGCGGATCGATCGTTGGGGTTCAGGTACGACGGGTGCGGGATCCGGGGCGGACGCCGCTCCCGGGGCGCGGACGGCGGACGCGTCACGCCCCGGCCGGTGGGGCGTCGGCCACGCCCCGGGCCGGTGGGGCGCCGGTCAGGTCCTGACCAGCCGGTCGAGCAGCTCCGCGGCCCGGGCGACGGTGAGCTGCTCGTCCGCGTCGAGCTCGGCGGCGACGGCCTCGGCGAGCCAGTTGTGCTTGGCGGCCCGGACCGCGGTGAGCGCGGCCAGTCCGGCGTCCGTGATCGACATGACCGACTTGCGGCCGTCGGCCGGATCGGGCGCCCGCCCGACGAGCCCCTGGCTCTCCAGCGCGCCGAGGGTCAGCCGCATGGACTGCGGACGCACGTACTCGGCGCGGGCCAGCGCGGCCGTGGTGTCCGGGCCCTCGCGGTCCAGCCGGGCGAGCACCGAGCGCTGCGTGGGCGTGAGCAGGCTCTCCGACGACGTGGTGCGCAGCCGTCGCAGCAGTCGGCCGATCACGGCGGCGAGCTGCGTCGCCAACTGCTCGGGGCTCGGCTCGGCGGACGGGGCTTCGGTCGGTTCCGGCATCCCTTCACCGTAAAAGATGCACAGGCAATCTTGCAAGGTTGCCTGTCTGTCCCGTGGCGGTCTTGCCCGTCACACAGCCCGCGATCTAGGGTGAATGCGCTTTCAGAAGAGGGTCGGTACATGCAACAGCAGGTGCTTCGGTACAGAAGAAGAAGCGGACGGTCGGTCGAGTGAGCGCCCCAACGGTGTACGACGTCGCCGAGCGGTCGGGCGTCTCCATTGCCACGGTCTCGCGGGTCTACCGCACCCCCGATTCGGTACGCGCCCAGACCCGCGAGCGGGTCCTCGAAGCCGCCCGCCGGCTCGGTTACGTACCCAGCGGGAACGCCCGGGGCCTGGCCAGCCGGACCACCGGCGTGCTCGGCCTGTGCTTCCCCGACTACGCCGACCCGGACGCCGAGGCCGACGCGGAGGCGGACAGCGACGCCGACGACGCGGTGATGCTCTACTCCGACCAGATCATCCGCGGCATGGAACGGGCGGCGCGCCGGCACGGTTACGCGCTGCTGATCGCCGCCTCGTTGGAGGGCGGGCCGGAGAGCCTCGTCGCGAAGGTCGCGGGGCGGGTCGACGGCTTCGCGGTACTGGCGCAGACCGTGCCGACCGAGGACCTCGACGTGATATCGCGACGGCTGCCGGTGGTGATGCTCGCCGGACCGCGCGAGATCGACCATCTCGACCACATCGTCGTCGCGAACGCCGACGGGGAGCGGGAGCTGGCCCGCCACCTGATCGAGGACCACGGGCTGCGCAGGCTCGCGTTCGTCGGGGGCGAGGTCGACTCACCGGACGCCGAGGCGCGGTTCCTCGGCTTCCAGCAGGCGTGCCGCGACGCCGGACTGCCGGTGCCGGACGAGCCGGACCTGCGGGCCTCGATGATGACGCAGGCCGAGGGGGCGCGGGCCGCGGAGGCGCTGCTCGACCGGGAGCCCGCATGGCCGGAGGGCGTGCTGTTCGCCAATGACCAGATGGCCGTGGGCGCGCTGCGCGCACTGGAGCGGCGCGGGGTGCGGGTGCCCGAGGACATCGCGGTGACCGGCTTCGACGGGATTCCGCTGAGCCGGATCGTACGGCCGTCGCTGACGACCGTACGCCAGCCGATCCGCCAACTCGGCGAGCAGGCAGTCGAGTTGCTGGTGCAGCGCCTGGGCGACAGCGCGCGCGACCCGGTATCGCTGATGCTGCCGGTCTCCCTGATCCACCGAGCGAGCTGCGGCTGCGGCTGACGAGGGCTGCGGCACGCGGCCAGGGCCGGTCCACCGTCCCGCGACCGGCCGGGCGCGGGACACCCCGTCGCCCGGCACCGGCGCGGGTGCCCGGCATCCTCGGCCGACGCGTCAGGACGCAGCCGCCGCCGGGCACGGCACCGGCCCGTCAGAGCCCGGCCCACCGCCGGCCCGGCTCACCGCTTGAGCCACGCCCCGAAGAACCGCCGACGGGCCGCCCGCAGCTCCTCCGTCTCCGCCGTCAGCCCCTCGTACACGAAGTGCCCCGCACTCAGCACCTGGAGCTCGCGCTCCCCCGCCAGCGCGTTGTGCACGGCGAACTGCCCCGGCGGCGGCACCGAGGGGTCGAAGAGCGCCGCGGCCACCAGCACGGGAAGCTCCAGCCGGGTCGCGGCCGTGGCGGCGTCGAAGTACCGCAGCACCTCCGCGACCTCCGGGTGCTCCCGGTGGTAGCCCTGCACCACCGCCCCGCTCCCCGCGCACGGCAGGGTGAGCCGCAGCGGATGGTTGCCGAAGGTCGGCACCGTCAGCTGCCCGGCCCCGAACCGGTCGTCCCAGGGCAGGGCCAGCGCGCCGAGTCCGCCGCCGAAGCTCTCCCCGAGGTAGCCGAGCCGCGGCCTGCCGTCCCCGGGCGCCGTCTCCGGCAGCAGTTCGTGCAGCGCCGACGCCGCACACCACAGGTCCGCCACGCAGTCGCCGATGACGTAGGTGTCGCGCGACTCGATGCCGTGCAGCACATGGGCGTCGGACACGTCCGGGATGCCGTCCCGCAGGCCGCGCGCGCCCATGCCGCGTACGCACGGCAGGATCGCCGCCGCCCGGGGCAACGGCAGCGGCACGTCGGGGCCGGGCTCCTGCCGGCCGCCGTAGCCGTGCCCGATGACGAATCCGTACTCCGCGGCCCCCTCGGCGGGCAGCGCGACCCAGCCCCCGAGCCGGACCCCGCCCACCGAGGTGAAGGTCACCCCGTGGATCCGCACACCGTCGCGCTCCTCCTCCAGCGGGCCGAGCTCCGGCTCCGTGGCGACCTCGCGGGCCTCCTCGTACCGGGCCCGCCAGAAGGCGTCGAAGTCGTCCGGGGCTGCGGGAGCGGGGATGCGCAGCAGGTCGTCGAGCGTGTGCCCGTAGGCCGGATCGAAGGGGAAGTCATGCGCAAAGGAAGCCATGATCACGACAATATCGCCCCCTCCCCGCCCCACCCGTGCCGGTGCGGACCGGCGAGCACGCGGACCAACCACGCGAAATAGGTCACACCATTTCCAATTTCACAAACAAGGCGCTTACCGTGCCAAGTTGAACATTCAGATGTCCAGCACGTTGCACGAGTGTGACCAAGCACCCTCTTGCGGATTCCCGAACCCCTGCCGCAGAGTGATGTATGCGCTTACAGGCAGCGCATACATTCGGATTGCTCAAGGAGGAGCCCTCCATGCCCCGCACCGCCAGAAACGTTTCGGTCGGCATCGCAGCCGCAGCCGCACTCACCTTCGGTGTCACCGCGTGCGGCAGTTCCGGTGGCGACGACGTCGCCGCGGACAAGAAGCAGACGATCACCGTCTGGGCCATGGGGGCCGAGGGCGAGAAGCTCGCGGATGTGGCCAAGGAGTACACCAGGGCCAACCCGAACGTGACCGTGAAGGTGACCCCGGTCGGCTGGGACGTCGCCCACCAGAAGCTGGTCTCCGCGGCCGCCGCCGGCACCCTGCCGGACGTGGCGCAGATGGGCGGCAGCTACATGGGCGAGTTCGCCGAGCTCGGCGTGCTGGAGCCGGTCGACACGAAGACGTTCGACGAGAAGGACTTCTTCCCGTCCGGCTGGAAGCAGGGCGAGGTGGACGGCCAGGCGTACGGCGTGCCGTGGTACGTCGACACCCGCGTCCTCTACTACCGCACCGACCTGGCGGAGAAGGCGGGCATCACCAAGGCTCCGACCGACTGGAAGGAGATGCAGGACCTCGCCTCGGCCTACCAGAAGAAGGCCGGAACCAAGTGGGGCCTGTCCATCCAGCCGAGCGGCCTGGACACGGTGCAGAACTTCTACTCCTTCCTGTACTCGGCCGGCGGTGAGATCGTCGACGACAAGGGCAAGGTCGTCATCGACAGCCCGGAGGCCGTCAAGGCCCTCAAGGAGTACGGCTCGTACTTCGACAAGGGGCTCTCCAACAAGTCCGTGCAGCCCGGCTACGACGTGGTGAAGGACTTCGGCAACGGCCGCGTCCCGATGTTCTTCGGCGGCCCCTGGCACGTCACCCTGCTGAACGAGGGCCAGCCGCAGCTCAAGGGCAAGTGGGCGGTGGCCAACGTGCCCGCCGACAAGTCCTCCGTCTCCATGGCCGGCGGTTCCTCCCTGGTCGTCTCCAAGGACAGCAAGCACAAGGCGGCGGCCACCGAGTTCGTCAAGTACCTGACGGACACCAAGGGTCAGGCCGACTGGTACAAGCGCACCAAGGACCTGCCGGCCAACACCTCCGCCTGGACCTCCGGCGACCTCGCCGACGACGCCGACCTCCAGGTCTTCAAGAAGCAGATGGACACCGCCAAGTCCTCCCCGTCGCTGTCCAACTGGACCGAGATCACCGACAAGGTCGACCAGGCCGTCGCCAAGGTCACCCAGGGCAAGGCGTCCGCCGAGGACGCGCTCAAGACGGCCCAGTCCGAAATCGAAGGCCTCGTGAAGTAGGAGTCATGCGCACCATGACCGCAAAGGCCGCGGAGTCGGCCAAGGTGCAGGCCGGGCCGGGGACCGCCGAGTCCCCGGCCACCGGGCCCGCAGGCCGCCGGGGTGGCAAGAGGCCGTCGATGGGCGTGCAGAACCTGGCCGGCTGGCTGTTCTCCACTCCCTTCCTCGTCCTCTTCCTCGTCTTCATGGCGTTCCCGATCCTCGCGACGCTGGTGATGAGTTTCACCGACTTCGGGCTGCGCAACGTCACGCACCCGCTGGACGCGAACTTCATCGGCTTCGAGAACTACGTCCATCTCTTCAGCGACGACAAGTTCCTCAAGTCGCTGTTCAACACGGCGTACTTCGTGGTGATCGGCGTCCCGCTGACGATCTTCCTCGGGCTGGCCGTCGCCGTCCTGCTGAACAACGGCATCGACCGGGCGCGGACCTTCTTCCGCGTCGGCTTCTACGCCCCGGTGGTCACGACCATCGTCGCGGTCGCCGTGGTCTGGCGGTTCGTGCTCGATCCGAGCGACGGGCTCATCGCGGGGCTCTTCTCCGAAGTGGGCCTCACCTCGCCCGACTTCCTGGGCTCCGAGACGCTCGCCATGCCCTCGATGATCGCGATGGCGGTCTGGCGCAACCTCGGCACGGTCATGGTGCTCTTCATCGCCGGCCTGCAGGCCATTCCCACCGAAGTACGGGAAGCCGCAAGGCTGGACGGCGCCGGTGTCTGGCAGGAGTTCAAGGGCATCACGGTGCCCCTGCTGCGGCCCACGCTGCTCTACGCCACGGTGATCACCACCATCGGTTACCTCAATGTCTTCGAGGAGCCGTTCGTGATGACCCAGGGCGGCCCCTCGGACTCCACGCTCACCGTCTCGCTGAACATGTACCGCGAGGGCTTCAACTTCTTCCACATGGGCTATGCGAGTGCCATGGCGTATGTCCTCTTCGTAGTGATCATGGGCATCACGGTGCTGCAGCTCCGACTGCTGAAGGACAACACGAAATGAGCGCCACCCGTGCACCCGGCGCCGTCTCGACGGCGCCGGCGAAGAAGCCCCAGGACGCGCCCGAGCCGGGCGCGAAGAAGGCCCGCAACCCGAAGCGCGTCCTCGTCTACGTCCTGCTCTCCCTCGGCCTGCTGATCATGTCGGCGCCGTTCCTGTGGATGGCCCTCTCGGCGTTCAAGACGTCGCAGGAGCTGACCGCGAGCCCGCCGGTGTGGATCCCGACCGAATGGACGCTGGACAACTTCCGGGACCTGCTCGACAAGCTCGATCTGCCGCTGTACTTCATGAACTCGGTGATCGTGGCGGTGCTGGTCACCGTCTCGAACCTGGTGTTCTGCTCGATGCTCGGGTACGCCCTGGCCAAGCTGAACTTCGCTGGGCGCAACAAGATCTTCGGCCTGGTTCTCGGCGCCCTGATGGTGCCCGGCAACCTGATGCTGCTGCCGCTCTTCGTGCTGATGAGCAAGCTCCACCTGATCGACTCGTACGCGGGTCTGGTGCTGCCGTTCGCCGCCGGAGCCTTCGGCGTCTTCCTGATGCGGCAGTTCATGCAGTCGATCCCGGACGAGCTGCTGGAAGCGGCCCGGATGGACGGCGCCGGTGAGTGGTACATCTTCTGGCGGATCGTGATGCCGCTGGTGAAGCCCGCCCTGGCGACGCTCTCGATCTTCACGTTCCTGGGCTCCTGGAACAACTTCGTCTGGCCGCTCATCGCGACCAACGACCCCGACAAGTACACCCTGCCGGTCGCCCTGGCCACCTTCGCCACCGACCCCAACAAGTCGGGCGGCTCCAACGGCATGCTGATGGCCGGCTCCCTGCTGATCGTGCTGCCGGTCCTGGTCGTCTTCATCGCGCTCCAGCGGCACTTCACCCAGGGCATCGCGACGGCCGGCATGAAGTAGCCGCCGCCCCGGGCGGGCCGGACCGCCCAGGCCGCCCAGGCCGCCCAGGCCGCCCAGGCCGCCCACCGAAACGTACGAGGCCGCACCCCGCACCCCGCCGGCCACACCCCTTTCACGCACCAGAAGGACAGTTTGCGATGACTCACACCCAGGTCCCGTTCCCCGAAGGCTTCCTGTGGGGCGCCTCCACGGCCGCCCACCAGATCGAGGGCAACAACACCAACAGCGACTGGTGGGTCAAGGAGCACGCCGCGGGCACCCACATCCAGGAGCCCAGCCTGGACGCCTGCGACAGCTACCACCGCTGGCACGAGGACATGGACACGCTGGCCGGTCTCGGCTTCACCGACTACCGGTTCTCCATCGAGTGGGCGCGCATCGAGCCGGCCGAGGGCCGCTTCTCCCGCGCCGAGCTCGCCCACTACCGCCGCATGGTCGACGGCGCCGTCGAGCGCGGCCTGCGCCCCATGATCACGCTGCACCACTTCACCGTGCCGCAGTGGTTCGAGGCGCGCGGTGGCTGGACCGCCGACGGCGCGACCGAGCTCTTCGCCCGCTACGTCGCGGCCTGCGCACCGGTGATCGCCGAGGGCGTCAGCCACGTCTGCACGATCAATGAGCCGAACATGATCGCCGTGATGGCCGGCCAGGCCAAGCGCGGCGACAACAGCTTCCCGCCCGCCGGTCTGCCGACCCCCGACGACGAGACGACCCAGGCCGTCATCGCCGCACACCACGCCGCCGTCGAGGAGGTCCGTGCGATCAACGCCGACATCCAGGTCGGCTGGACCATCGCCAACCAGGTCTACCAGGCCCTGCCCGGCGCCGAGGAGGTCACCGCGGCCTACCGCCACCCCCGCGAGGACGTCTTCATCGAGGCCGCCCGCGGTGACGACTGGATCGGTGTGCAGTCCTACACCCGGACCAAGATCGGCCCCGAAGGCCCGATCCCCACGGCCGACGGCGTCGAGCGCACCCTCACGCAGTGGGAGTACTACCCCTCCGCGGTCGGCTACGCGCTGCGCCACACCGCCGAGGTCCTCGGCAACGACGTGCCGCTGATCGTGACCGAGAACGGCATCGCGACCGATGTCGACAGCCGCCGGATCGACTACTACACCGGCGCGCTGAACGAGGTCGCGGCCGCGATCCAGGACGGCCTGAACATCCAGGGCTACCTGGCCTGGAGCGCGCTCGACAACTACGAGTGGGGCTCCTACAAGCCGACCTTCGGTCTGATCGGCTGGGACCCGGAGACCTTCGAGCGCCTGCCCAAGCCGTCCGCCGTCTGGCTGGGCGAGATGGGCCGCACGCGCGCGCTGCCGCGCATCGCCGACTGACGTCGGCCCCCCGACCGGGAGCGACCTGACCGCTCCCGCCCGTACGGGAACCGGCGGCACCTGACGGACGCCGGTTCCCGTACAGCTCTGCCCGCGTGGACGCCGCCCCTGTCCAGCCCCGCCCAGGTGCGGCGCCCACGCGGGTGCTCGACCACGGGATCCACGGTCATCGGGACTGGGCCGGCGCGGGCGCAGAGGCCAGGTCTCCGCCACCGCGCTCTCGAAGGGCTTCTCAACCGCTCTCCGAGCGGCTCTCCAACGGAACTGGGCCGCCCAATTCCGTACGGCCGGGGCCATGCGCTTCATCCGCGTCGGCGCGTGTCCGTCCCCCCTGAGTGCCGAGGCGTACCGGCGCAGCGTGAAGGGCGCCCCCGGCCTCCGGCCCCGGTTCCCGTGCCCGGTCGCCGGGTCGCGGGTGACCAAGGGTGCACATAGCCTCACAAAGGTGACACCGCTCGCGAGCCGTACCCGGATTCCGATACCGGGCCGGGCCCTTCTCACCGTGCTGCTGGCGGTGTGCTGGCTGGCCCTCCCCGCCGCGCTGACCGCTCGCGCCGACGATCCCGTCACCCTGTCCCGGGACGGGCAGATCACCGATCGGGTGGGGGCGCTCGGAGACCGCAGGGACCAGGTCGCGGCGGCACTCGACCGCCTGTACGACGACCGCCGCGTCCAGCTCTTCGTGGTGTACGTGCGGGACTTCTCCGGCCGCTCCGCGCAGAGCTGGGCCGATGCGACGGCCGACCGGAACGGTCTCAGGGGCGACGACGTCCTGCTCGCCGTCGCCACCCACGTCCGGCAGTACGCCTACACCGTCGAGCAGGGCTCGCGCCTCACCGGCGCCCAGCTCCGGGACGTGGCGACCACGGCCGTCGAGCCCGCGCTCAGGAAGTACGACTGGGCCGGCGCGGCAATCGGCGCCGCGAACGGATACTCCGCCGTACTGGCGGGCAGGGCCGTGCCCACCCCGACCCTCACCCCCGGCGCCCCCGATCCCGGAACCGGGAGTTCCGGCGGGACGGGTGCCGACGACCTGATCCTGCCGGTGGCCGTCCTCGCCGCGGCCGCCGCGGCCGCCGGTTACGCGTACACCCGGCGCAGGAGGCGGGCCACGACCCGCACCACGCCCGGTGCGACCGGCTGGGGTCCGGGCTCCGCCGGACCGGGCGGACCGCCCCGGCCGCCGGTCCCGTTGCCGGAGCTCGATGCCCGGACGAAGGAGACGCTGGTGGGCACCGATGACGCGGTCCGCACCAGCGAGGAGGAACTGGGCTTCGCCACCGCCCAGTTCGGGGAAGAGGCCGCGGCTCCGTTCGCCGCGGCCGTCGCCCGTGCCAAGGGCGAGCTGACAGCCGCGTTCCGGTTGCGCCAGCAGCTGGACGACGCCTTTCCCGAGGACGATGCGACGCGGCGCCGGATGCTGGACGAGATCATCAGCCGCTGCACGGACGCCAACGCCCGCCTCGACGCCGTGTCCGAGGACTTCGACCGGCTGCGTGCCCTGGAACGCGACGCTCCGCAGGCCCTGGCCGCGGCCGAGACCGCGTTCCGCGCCCTGACCGGCCGCGTCTCCGCCGCCGACGCCACTCTGAGCGCGATGCGCGACCGGTACGCGGAGTCGGCCTCCACGCCGGTCGGCGACGCCGTCGAACAGGCCAAGGACCGGCTCGTCTTCGCCACGTCCGGTCTCAATCGCGCCCGGCAGTCCGTGGACAGCGGGAACAACGCGGCGGCGGCGGTGTACGTACGGGCCGCCGAAGGCGCGGTCGACCAGGTGGCCACCCTCGTCGACGCCGTGGACCGGCGGAGCCGGGAACTCGCCGAGGCGGCGGGCAGGCTGCCCGCCGCCCTCGCCGAGACGGACACCGACCTGGCCGAGGCGGGCGGGCTGCTCGAAGGCACCGGGGAAGGTGTGCCGACGGCGGATCTGCGGGGCCGGATCGCCCGTGCGGAGTCGGTGCTCGGTGGTGTGCGGGAGCAGATGCGGGCCGGTCCGTACGATCCCATCGACGCCCTGCGCAGGGTGGAGGAGGCGGACGCGGCGCTCGACGCGGCGCTGGCCGGCGCCCGCGAACAGGAGCAGGGCGCTCGGCGGGCCCGCTCCCTCCTCGACCAGGCGTCGCTCACCGCGCGCTCGGCGATCGCCGCCGCCGCCGACTACATCACCACCCACCGCGGCGCCGTGGGCAGCCAGGCCCGGACCCGCCTCGCCGAGGCCCAGCGGCGGCTCGGCCGTTCCGGCGAACTGGCCGGGAGCGGCGATCCCCAGGGGGCGCTGGCCGAGGCCCAGCAGGCGGACGCCCTGGCCGGGCAGGCCCGGAGCCTGGCCGAGCAGGACGTGCGGTCGTACGGCGGTCCTGGTGGTCCGGGCGGTGGGCGGGGAGGGGGCGGCGGGGTCGGCGGCGCGGTGCTCGGCGGGATCATCCTCGGCGGTCTCCTGGGTGGTGGAGGCGGCCGCGGCGGGGGCCACCCGGGCGGGTTCGGCGGGGGCCACGGAGGAGGCTTCGGCGGGGGCGGCGGGCCCGGCAGCTTCGGCGGCGGGGGCACGCGCGGCCGGCGGGGCGGCGGCGGCCGCTTCTGAGCCGACGGCACGGCCCCGGGCCCAGGGCTTCACACGTACGCATCCACCCACAGGAGAGGCGCCATGACCAAGCAGACCGTCCTCGGCCGTGTCACCCAGCTGGCGAAGGCCAACATCAACGCGCTGCTGGATCAGGCGGAGGATCCGCAGAAGATGCTGGACCAGCTGATCCGCGACTACACGGCCAACATCTCGGAGGCCGAGCAGGCCGTCGCCGCGACCATCGGCAATCTGCGCCTGATGGAACAGGACCACCGGGAGGATGTCGACGCAGCCGGGGAGTGGGGCGACAAGGCGCTCGCCGCCAGCCGCAAGGCCGACGAGCTGCGGGCGGGCGGCGCGGGTGTGGAGGCCGACACGTTCGACCATCTGGCCAAGGTCGCGCTCGGGCGCCAGCTCCAGTCGGAGAAGGAGGCGAAGACCGCGGAGCCGGCCATCGCCTCGCAGACCGAGGTGGTGGACCAGCTCAAGTCCGGCCTGGACCGGATGAAGTCCAAGCTGACGGAGCTGAAGTCCAGGCGTGACGAGCTCGTCGCCCGCGCCAAGTCCGCCCAGGCGCAGAACCCGATGACGGACTCCGTCAAGAGCATCGACGTCCTCGACCCGACCAGTGAGCTCAGCCGTTTCGAGGACAAGGTGCGGCGTGAGGAGGCGAGGGCGCTGGGCCGGCAGGAGCTCGCCGCGTCGTCCCTGGACGCCCAGTTCGAGCAGTTGGACGGCCTGGGCGACAGCGCGGAGGTCGAGGCCCGGCTCGCCGCCCTGAAGACGGCCTCGTGACCTCGCCCCCGCCGGCCTCCCGAGCCCTCCCTTTCAGAACATGCTCAGCGACTGCTTCAGAACATGCTCATCAACTGCTCGACCGTGCGCTCGGCGACCGGCTCCCCGTCGGGCAGCGCCAGTTCGAACCAGACCGTCTTGCCACGCGGTGTCCGCCTGGACCCCCAGGCCACACTCAGCAGCCCGACGAGCTGCAACCCGCGCCCGCCCTCGTCGGTGTCGCGCGCCCGCCGCCGCCGCGGCTGGACGAGGCCCGCGTCCCACACCTCGCAGACGAGCGTACGGTCGCGCAGCAGCCTGAGCCGGATCTCGCCCTCCCCGTACCGCAGGGCGTTGGTGACCAGTTCGCTGACGAGCAGCTCGGTGGTGTCCACCAGTTCGTCGAGCTCCCAGGCGATCAGCTGATCACGGGCCAGTTCGCGCGCGCGGCCCACGGAGCGGGGTTCGCGGGGCAGCCGCCAGTCCCCGACGGCGTCCACCGGCAGCCCCCGGATGCGGGCCATGAGGAGGGCGATGTCGTCCTCGCCGTGCCGGGTGTCGAGGGTGGTCAGCACGTGGTCGCAGACGTCTTCGAGCGGCCGTTCCGGTGCGACGAGCGCGCCGCGCAGGGCGTGCAGCCCTTCGTCGAGCGGATGGTCGCGGGACTCGACGAGGCCGTCCGTGTAGAGGGCGAGCAGGGCGCCCTCCTTCAGTTCAACCTCGACCTCCTCGAAGGGCTCGCCCCCGACGCCGAGCGGCATCCCGGGCGGGACGTCGAGCAGCATGGCCGGTTCGCCGGGCTGGACCGCGGCCGGAGGGAGATGGCCGGCGTTGGCGAAGGTGCACCGCCGGGTGACCGGGTCGTAGACCGCGTACACGCAGGTCGCCAGGTACACCTCGGAGAGGTCTGCCTCACGGGACCTGTGGGCGGCCCGCGAGGGCCACTGGGCGCCGCCGCCGGAGGAAGAGGAGGTGCCGCCGCCGGGCGTGCCGAGCCCTCGCGCGACCTCATCGAGCGCGGAGAGCACCTCGGCGGGTTCCAGGTCCAGCAGGGCCAGGGTCCGCACGGCGGTACGCAGTTCGCCCATGGCCACGGCGGCACGCAGTCCGCGGCCCATGACGTCGCCGACGACGAGGGCGGTGCGGTGGCCGGGGAGTTCGATCACGTCGAACCAGTCGCCGCCCACTTCGGTGGCCGTGTTGCCGGGAAGGTAGCGGCAGGCGATGTCGAGACCGGCGGCGACGGGGTCGCCGGGCGGCAGCAGGCTGCGCTGGAGGATCAGCGCGCGCTCGTGCTCGCGCCGGTAGAGGCGGGCGTTGTCGATGCAGACCGCGGCTCGGGCGGCGAGTTCGGTGGCCAGTGCGCGGTCCCGCTCGCCGAAGGGTTCGCTGCCCTTGGTACGGGAGAACTGGACGAGGCCGACCACCGTGTCGTGGGCGACCATCGGTACGGCGAGCGTCGACTGGACGAAGCCCAGGTCGTCGCCGGGCACGTCCTCGACATGACCGGTGCGCAGGGCGATGGCGCAGGGCGAGCTGTACGAGAAGCGGTGTACGGCGCCGAGCGCGGGCGGGCCGCTGCCCGTGTCGGGTGCGTCGAGGTCGGTGGCGGGCAGGGCGTCCGACACCGCGCTGGCGAGGGCGACGCGGCGCAGTTCGGCGGAGCCGCCGACGGACTCCTGGCGGAGCGAGTCCCAGCGGCCGGGCGGCGCCTCGTCTCCGGTGAGCAGCCCCTGGTAGAGGTCGACGGAGGCGAGGTCGCAGAAGCCGGGCACGGCGACGTCGAGGAGTTCGCGGGCGGTGGTCTCCAGGTCCAGGGAGTTGCCGATCCGCGCACTGGCCTCGTTGAGCAGCGCGAGGTTGCGGCGGGCGCTGGCGGCCTCGCGGGCGGCGATGTGCCGTCGGGTCACATCGGTGGCCAGTCCGGCGATGCCGATGGGGCGGCCCGATCCGCTGTGCACGCGGTACAGGTTCATCGACCAGTGGCGGCTCTCGGTGTCACCCGGCGCGGTGCCGACGAGCTGGAGGTCGGTGACGGACGCGCCGGTCTCCAGGACGCGTTCCAGGGTGGCGGTGAGCCGGTCCGCCTCGGGGCGGGAGAGGTAGTCGTCGACCGTGCGACCGCGGTGGTCCGCGGCCAGGCCGCCGAAGACGGTGGCGAAGCGCTGGTTGGCGCGGATGACCGTGAGGTCCGTGCCGAACAGCACGAAACCGAAGGGAGATTGACCGAATATCGCCTGTGATGCGGCGAGGTCCGTCTCGATGCGGCGCAGCGCGCGGACGTCCACGACGATGCAGAGCGCGGCCCGTTCCCCGGTCTCCGTCTCACTCGGCATCACATAGATCTCGGCGAGTCCGTGCACCGGGTCGTCGCCCGGTATCCGGAAGGGGACGAGGCCCGTCCATTCCCTGCCGTCGAGGATCTCGCCGATACGGCGCCGGCCGTCCGTGCGCAGTTCGGCGGGCATGAATGCCTCGACCGGATCCAGGCCCACCGCTTTGTCCGCGGCAATGCCGAAGAGGCCGGCGGCCCGGCGGCTCCACTGCTCGATCAGGCCATCGGGGCCGATCGAGAAGGAGGCGACCCTGATGTAGTCGTAGATCGAGCCAGGCGGGCTGCTCTGCCACACGATGTCGCCCGCTGTCCCAGGTATTTCGCTCACGCGACCGTCCCCTCCAGCTCACACACCGGACCGGTCCTGCCCGCAGTATTCAGCACTACGGCCCCTACCGACACGGCGTTCACGATCACAGCACGGTCTCAGTCCCTTTCGGCCAGGTTCCGCCCGGCCCATGGTCCGACCTCGGTGATCGCTGTGCGTCCCACCCCACTCCTAACCAGGCAGAGCCAGCTCGAACCACACCGCCTTGCCGGTCTTTCCGCGCCTCGTCCCCCAGCGGCGCGCGGAACAGGCCACCAGCTGCAGCCCTCTGCCGCCCTCGTCGTCGGGTCCCGCCATACGTTCGGTGGGCGGATCCGGAAGCGGATCGGAGACTTCCACGAGCAGCCCGGGGTGGGCGGCGGGGCCGTCACCGTTGGGATGAGGGCGTTGCAACCGTACTCCGATGGGGCCCGATGTGTACTGCATGGAATTGGTGACCAGCTCGCTGACCAGCAGAACCGCCACCTCCCCCACGGCGTCGTCCAGCCCCCAGCCGCGCAGCGCCTCATGGACGGCGTGCCGCGCGGAGCGCACCGCGCCAGGCACAGCCGGAAAGGTCCACTCGGCGCAGTCGCCTTCGCCGTCGATCACGCCGACCACTTCCCAAGACCAGCAACGGAGGACGTCCTGTTTTACGGGGGTTAATCAGCACATACCCGATATTCAGGACGAACTACCGCCGCGATCGACACGTGGGGCGTACGGGTGTATGGCCGCGCGCACGAACAGTTGCACACACGGAGAGGGGCGCACGAGGCCACGGGTGCGCGCCGCAGAAACCCACACCGGCGGAGCTCGGCACCGCAGGGGCGCGCCGTCGGCGGGAACACGGACCGGCAGGCTTCGGCCGACGGGAGATGCGGCCCGGCAGCCGACAGACGCCCGTCGGCAGGGACACGGACCAGCGGACTCCCCCGCCGAACAAGGCGCCCTCCGACAGGCGCACGGACTGGCAGACGCACGGACCGACAGGCGCACGGATGCGCAGACGCACGGACCGACAGGCACACGGACCGGCGGGCACACGGCCCCGCAGACGCACGGACCCGCAGGCTCCACCCGACGCCCGTCGACAGGGCGGACCGCCGCCAGACCGGCCCGCCTCGGCTCAGCGGGGCACGCCGTCCGGCAGGCGGCGCATCGCCTCCGCGACCGCGGGCAGGTCCTGATCCAGCCAGTCGACCGTGCCGCTCTCGCCGGGCCCGATCCAGCGCAGCTCGTCATGGTCCTGGAGCGGCGCGGGCACCCCGGACACCAGACGGGCCGCCCACACCCGGAGCACGTACCCGGGCTTCAGCGGCCACTCACCCGGGATGCGCTCCAGCGGCTCCGTCTCCACACCGAGTTCCTCACGGAGTTCCCGCACGAGCGCTTGCTCGCCGCTCTCCCCCGGCTCCAGCTTCCCGCCCGGCAGCTCCCACCGGCCGGCCAGCTCGGGCGGGGCGCTGCGGCGGGCGGCCAGCAGGCGGCCCCCGTCGTAGACGGCTCCGGCCACCACCACCACGCGATCATTCATGAGCCGGAGCGTAACTCCCCGGGCCACTCCCCCGCGGACGCCGTACGAGCCCCGCGGACGCCGTACAAGTGCCCTACGGCCGGGCGCGCTGCCCGATGCGCTCCACCCAGTAGAGCTGCTTGTGGCCATGGGCATCGAGCTTGTCGGCGATCTTCTGGGCCTCGCTCTGCGTGGCATACCTGCCGACGCGGTAGCGATTGCCGTTGTCGTCCTCTCTTATCACCAGCCACGGGAGCTCGGCACCACTGTCGGTCATTGCGCCCCTCCCCAGCATTGCGCCCCTCCCTCGAACGGCGTGCACGTCTCTAAGGATCCCCAGGAAACCGCAGTACGCATATGCCGGACCCTACGCCTGACCTTTACTCAACGGATACGTAATTACACAAAGAGATACCGATCCGGCCACGAAAAAGGGGGCGCACCCAACTGGATGCGCCCCCTTAGGAGCGGGACATGACAAGCCATGACAGTCGACGAAGACCCGTCCGTCATGGCACCCGACCGGGCGGTGCTCCCCGCGTGCCGGTCACCGGACCGGAAGGTGGTAGGCGATCCGGAAGCGATCGGCCGGCACCACCACGTCCGCCGTCTCGACCGCGCGACCCGACGCGTAGTACGTACGCTCGATCACCATCACCACATGCCCCGGAACGCCACCGAGCGCCAGGAGCTCCTCCGCCAGCCCCGGGCGCGCACCGACCTGCTCGGCCACGTTGTCCACGACGATGTCGATCGCGGCCATCCGCTCGACCACCCCGCAGCCGCCCAGCGGCCCCTCCTCCGGCAGCATCACCGGTGTACGCCCCGTCACGGCGAGCGGCTCCCAGGAAGTGGAGAGCATCATCGGCTCCCCGGCCTCCCGGAAGGTGTATCTCGTACGCATCACCCGGTCGCCCGGTTCGATGCCGAGGCGCTCGGCGATCTCGCCGCTCGCATCCTCCTGCTCACTGCGGGACTCCCACGTTCCGCGCACCCCCTCCGCCGTCTGCTCCTGACGGAACGGACTGGCCCCGGCCCCGGACCGGTAGCCGGAGCGGGCGATCCGGCGCGGGACCGGGCGCTCGCGCACATACGTACCGGATCCGGAACGCCCCTCGACCAGGCCCTCGGCCATCAGCACCTTGCGCGCCTCCAGCGCGACGGTGTCCGAGACTCCGTACTCCTCGCGAATGCGCGCCTGCGAGGGCAGGCGCGTACGCGGCGGCAGCGAACCGTTGACGATCTTCTCTCTCAGATCGCTTGCAACACGCAGATAGGCGGGCTGCTCACCGAAAGCCACAGGCCACTCCCAACAGGTTGACAGTCTGCAACAGCCTGACAACCGTCGGTTGTTGTCCGCAAGTACAGGCCACAGTTTCACTCGAAGTGATGATTCGTCATGACCCCACGCATGGCCCGCGGCCGACCGACGCGAGGGCCGCGCCCCTCCTCCCCGAGCCCTCCCGCTCCCTCGCCTCCCCACCTCCTCGCACCCTTTGCCCCCTTGCCTCTTCGCTCCGGACCGGCGCTCCCCCTCCACCTGACGGGCCTGCCGCACTGCGGCCGGGGCTCGGCGGAGACACGGACGACGGCGAAAGATTGGCCGTTTCATATGATTCCCACAAGGGAACGTTGTGACGTGCTCTGCCATCGCCACTCGGCCACCACACGCCTGACATGCTGACGGGCATGGCCATGTATCTCTGTCCGCGGGACGGCACCCGTGCCCGAACCACCGCCCTCACCTGGTGCTGCCCGGTCTGCCGCGGCCCCTGGGACCTCGACTTCGAGATCGCCGGGCCGCTCTCGCTCAACGCCCTGCCCGGCCGGGTGAATTCGCTGTGGCGCTACGAAGAGGTGCTGCCGCTCGCCGCGCCCGCGACCACGCTCGGCGAGGGCCGCACCCCGCTCGTCCCGCTCACCGGCACGGTGTCGGCCAAGCTCGACTTCCTGATGCCGACGCTCTCCTTCAAGGACCGCGGCGCCGTGATGCTCGCCGAACTGGCCCGCCGCCTCTCGCCGGAGCGCGTCGTCGCGGACAGCAGCGGCAACGCGGGCACGGCCGTCGCCGCGTACTGCGCCCGGGCCTCGCTCCCCTGCACGGTCTACGTCCCCGAGGGCACGTCGCCGAAGAAGACCGAGCAGATCCGGGCCCACGGCGCCCGCCTGGAGATCGTCCCCGGCGACCGCGAGGCCACCGCGCTGGCCGCCCGGACCGCCGCCGACACCCCCGGCACCTTCTACGCCTCGCACGTCTACAACCCGTACTTCCTTCACGGCACGAAGACCTACGTGTACGAGATGTGGGAGGACCTCGGCGGCCGGCTCCCGGAGGCCATCGCCGTACCGGTCGGCAACGGCACCCTTCTTCTCGGCGCGGCCCTGGCCACCGCCGAGCTCCACGCCCAGGGGCTGATCGACCGGCGCCCGGCACTGATCGCCGTACAGGCCGAGGCCGTGTCACCGCTGGCCGCCGCCTTCCGCGCGGACGCGGACGAACTGCTCGACGCCCCGGCCGGTTCCGCCGCCCCCACTCTCGCCGAGGGCATCGCCATCCCCCGCCCGCCGCGCGCCCGAGCCGTCCTGGCCGCGGTACGGGAATCGGGCGGCACCTTCCTCACGGTGACCGAGGATCAGATCCGCACGGCACAGCTGGACCTGGCCGCCCGCGGGTTCTACGTGGAGACGACGGGCGTCGCCTGCTGGGCCGCGGTCGGCGGCTGGACGGACCGGAGCGTCGTCGTCCCCCTCTGCGGCGCGGGCCTCAAAACGGGCCTCGCCGGCTGAGGGCCGACCGGAAGCGGGCCGACCGGAAGCGGGCCGGTGAACGGCCGACCGGCCCGCCGGCCGTTCACCCGGGCGCCGCGCGCCGTACACCGCCGCTCGGTGCGCACCTCCATACCTTCGTACGGTGAGCCTCTCGCGCGTCTGTCTCCTCACGTCCCTGACGTCCCTGGTGGCGGGCGCCCTGATCGCGCCGCTGCCGTCCCTCTCCTACGCGGCCGCTCCCCGCCCGCCCACGTCCACCTCCTGCGGCCGGGACACCGACCCCGCCTGGGCGCCGACCTCCACCCGGTTCGGCGGGGCCGGCGGATACGCCGCCTATACCGGAAACGGATATCTGGCCCACCGCGTGCCCGCCACCGGCGCCGGATACGCCGCGCCGGGCGGGAAGACCGGCTGGCCGCTGTTCACCCCGCGCTACGACGGCGCCTTCGTCTCCGGCCTGTTCGGCCGCGACAAGGACCTCGCCGACGGCCGCGAGGTGATCGCCGCACTGCCGAGCTGGACGACCCTGGACGTACGCGTCGGCAAGGAGACCTTCGGCTCCGGCACGCCCCCGGGCCGGATCTCGCACTACCGTCAGACGGTGTTCCTGCGCTGCGGCCTGGTACGCACGTCACTGCGCTGGACCACGGCCGCCGGGCACGCGACCGACCTGGTGTACGAGGTGCTCACCGACCGGTCCGATGTGCACACCGGCGCCGTACGACTGCGCATGACACCGCACTGGAACGGAACGGCGACCGTCACCGGCCGCCTCGACCCCCGGGGCGCACGCCGGATCACGCTGAACGCCGACGGAACATTCCGCACGCGGGGCACCGGGACGGCGGGAGCGATCGTCCAGACACTGCGCACCGGCGGACCGGAACCGGCCCCCGGCACGGACCGGCCACGCGCCGCACGCCCGGCCCGCACCGCGCCCCACCTGCGCACCGCACCCCAGGTACGGGCCGGGCGCACGTACACCTTCGAGAAGTACGTCGGAGTCGACACCGCGCTCACCTCGTCCGCCCCGCGCACCACCGCCCGTGAGGCGTCCCGGCGCGCGGCCCGGCGCGGCTGGTCCGGAGTCCTCGCCGCGAACGCCGCCGCCTGGCGGCGGGCCTGGGCGGCCGACATCTCCGTACCGGGCAGTCCCGAGCTGCAGAAGTGGCTGCGGTCGGCGCAGTACGGCCTGCTCGCCTCCACCCGGACCGGGTCCCGCGACAGCATCGCCCCGACCGGGCTGACCAGCGACAACTACGCGGGCCTGGTGTTCTGGGACGCCGAGATCTGGATGTACCCGGGGCTGCTCGTCACCCGCCCGGAGCTGGCCCGTTCGGTCGTCGAGTACCGCTACCGCACGCGCGGCGCCGCCCGCGCCAACGCCCAGAAGCTGGGGTTCCGGGGCCTGTTCTACCCATGGACGAGCGCGAGCAAGGGCGACCTGCGGTCCGAGTGCCAGAGCTGGAACCCGCCGCACTGCCTCACCCAGAACCACCTCCAGGGCGATGTGTCACTGGCCGTCTGGCAGTACTACCTGGCGAGCGGGGACCGCGCGTGGCTGGCCGGGCGCGGGTGGCCGCTGCTCCGGGGGATCGCCGACTTCTGGGTCTCGCGGGCGACCGCGAACGGCGACGGCAGCTACTCGGTGAAGGACGTCGCGGGCCCCGACGAGTACAGCAACGGCGTCACCGACGGGGTCTTCACCAACGCGGTGGCGGCCACCGCCCTGCGCAACGCCACCCGGGCCGCACAACTGCTCGGCCGTCCGGCACCGGCCGCGTGGACACGGGTCGCGGACGGTCTGCGCATCCCGTACGACCCGAAGCGGAAACTCTTCCTCCAGTACGCGGGCTACAACGGCTCGACGATCAAACAGGCCGACGCGGTGCTGCTGATCTACCCGCTCGAATGGCCGATGGAGCCGGGCGCCAGGGCGGCCACGCTCGACTACTACGCCGAACACACCGATCCGGACGGCCCGGCGATGACGGACTCGGTCCATGCGATCGACGCGGCCGCGATCGGGGAGGCCGGCTGCGCCACGTACACCTATCTCCAGCGGGCCGTGCGCCCGTTCATGCGCGGCCCGTACGCCCTGTTCAGTGAGGCCCGGGGGGCGAAAGCGGGCGCGCAGGACCCGTTGTCGGGCTCCCCCGCCCAGGACTTCCTCACCGGGAAGGGCGGATTCCTCCAGGTGTTCACGCACGGTCTGACGGGCCTTCGGCTGCGGGAGGACGGGGTGCGCCTCGATCCGCTGCTGCCGCCGCAGCTGGGCGACGGCGTCACGCTGACGGGACTGCGCTACCGGGGCCGTACGTTCGACCTCGCGATCGGCCCCCTGACGACGACGGTCCGGTTGACCTCCGGTGCCCCGTTCACCGTCCACACCCCCACCGGCCCGCGCCTCCTCACCGGCGCACTCGCCCTCGCCACCCGCCGCCCCGACCTCGCCCTGACGACGAACGCCGCCCGCTGCCGCCCGGTGACGGCGACCTCCGAGACCCCCGGCCTGTACGCGGCCGCCGCCGTGGACGGCAGCGCGGCCACGGCCTGGTCCCCGGACGGCGCGACGGGCGCGCTGACGGTGGACCTGGGGCGCGCGGCCCCGGTGACCTCGATCGAGCCGGAGTGGACGGACGCCCGCTTCTCCTCGTACCGCCTGGAGACATCGGTGAACGGCACGGACTGGCAGCCGTACCGGTCGGGGGCGGTGGCGCGGCGGGTGCGCCTGACGGTCACTTCGGAGGACGCTCACAAGCCGGTGGGCGTACGGGAATTGAGGGTCGCGCAGCCTTGATCGCGGGCGCACCGCGCACCCGCCGCCCGGCCACCGGCCGTCCGAGGAGGATTCCGGCCAGGACGAGGGCCAGCCCGCAGAGCTGCCTGAGGGTGAGCGATTCACCGGCGATGGCGGTGCCGAGCAGTACGCCCGTCACCGGGTTGAGCAGGCCGACCAGGCCGACCGTGGCGGCGGGCAGGTGGCGCAGGCCCGCGAACCAGGCGGCGAAGGCGAGCGCGGTCGCCACCACGGTGACGTAGCCGAACCCGAGGACGGCCGGTCCGTCGAGTGCGGGCGGCGCGCCCTCCACGAGGACGGCGAGGGGCAGCAGCAGAAGCCCTCCCGCGATCAGTTGCCAGGCGGTCGAGGCGAGCACGTCGACCTCGGCGCCCCACCGCTTGGCCAGGACGTAGCCGAGGGACGACATGAGCATCGCGGCGACCGAGGCGAGCACGCCGCGCACCTCGACCGCCGCCGTCCCGGTGAGCAGCATGAGACACACCCCGCCGAGCCCGACGGCGGCACCGGCCAGCGGCAGCAGGCGCGGGCGCTCGGCGAGCAGCGCCCAGGCGATCAGCATCATCACCATCGGCGAGGCCGCCATGACCGTCGAGGCGGTGCTGGTCGGGAGCAGCTGAGCGGCTACGTAGACGAGGGCGAAGAACCCGCCCATGTTGAGGGCGCCGAGGACCAGGGACTTCCACCACCAGGGGCCGCGCGGCCGTTCCCGGCGTACGGCCAGGAGCAGCAGCCCGGCGGGCAGGGCCCTGATCGCGGCCCCATACAGGGGGTGGTCGGCGGGCAGATACGCGTGGGTGACGAAGTAGTTCGTGCCCCAGGCAACGGGTGCGATCGCCGTGATCAGGACCCATCGCAAAGTAGCTTCCATGGAAGCCATTATTCCTTCCACGGAAGCTAAAGTGAACCCATGCACCCCGACACCACCGGGCCCACCCCTGCGCCCGTTCCCTCACCGCTCGACCACATCGCCCGCATCCAGGCCGTGTGGGCCCGGGAACGACCGGATGTCGACGTGAGTCCTATGGGGGTGATCGGCCGGCTCCACCGCCTGGCCGGAATGCTCACGGAGCAGCTCTGTGTGGTCTACCGGCGGTTCGGCCTGAGCGAGGGCGAGTTCGATGTGCTGGCGGCGCTGCGCCGCGCGGGTGAGCCGTTCGAACGGGCCCCCGGGGAGCTGGCGTCGCACACCATGGTCACCACGGGGGCGATGACCAAGCGGATCGACCGTCTGGAACGAGACGGCCTCGTCACCCGCCGCCGCTCGGCCGGCGACGGCCGGGGCCGGGTGGTCGCACTCACCCCCGCGGGACGGGAACTGATCGACCGGGCCTTCGTCGAGCACATGCGCAACGAACGCCACCTCCTCGACGCCCTGTCGCCGGAGGAGGCGGCGCGACTGGAGGCGCTCCTGACCACGTGGCTCGGCCGCGTCGAACCGCCGCGCGCCGCCGGATGACCGGCCGGCCCCCCTGAACCCGGCGGCTCAGCCCTGCGGCTGGAAGTAGCGGGCCCCCTTCTCGATCAGGTGGGAGGCGTAGGCCCGCCCCAGGGCCGGCTTCCCCCGGTACATGCCCACGTAGCCCTGCGCACTGTCGACGACGACCGGCCGCGCGAAGCAGGCGAACTGGTTGCGCTGCTTCTCCTCGGCCCACGCCATGGCGGCCGGATCGATCCGGTCACTGACCAGCACGGGGAAGGACGCCACACCGGTCTGCATCCCGACGGGCAGGCCGCCCTTGTTCTTCTTGGCGTACGCGAGCACTTGAGTGGTGAACGTGTCGATCACCGGCACGGTGACCTCGGGCACGGCGGCGGCCACGGTGAACAGATGCAGATTGGTGGCCGCCCACCGCATCCGGAAGTCGGCCCGCCGCCCGACGAGGACCGGAACTCCGGCCCAGTCCTCCCAACGCGGGGCGCAGCCGTCCGCCGCCAGTCGGCTCTCGACCGAGGCCAGGTAGTTCCGTATCGAATCTTCGCTCATGGCCGCGATTGTCCACGGGCCGCCCGGGTTCACAAAGTTGCGGGGCGACCCGGTTCCGCAGCCGCGCGGAGCCCGGCACGGCTCCCCCGGAGGCGGGGGAGAGCCGAGGGCCCGGCACGGCTCCCCCACCTCCGGGACCGTCGTCGTGCCGTCGCCCCGGACGCACTCGTGCCAGGTGACGATGCTCCCGGCCGCGACCGCTTCGGGCACCGGCGGCGAGGCAGCCCTTCCGCGGTACCGGCACCCCGTGACCGGCGGCCGGAGACGGCGCCATCCGACCCCTTGTCACCCGGATCGATTCTGCCTACCTTCGTGGACCAGAACCTTGACTCAGCGGGCCTGCCGGTCTGACCGGCAGGCCTGCCGCCATAAGCGAATGCTCGACGAGACACGGAGGCGTCACATGCCCGTAGCCATGCTGGAACTCCCGAAGGTCGACGAATACCGCGACGCGGGACCGCTGGAACTCGATGACGAGGCGATCGTGTTCGAGGACGACGACCGCAGCGACCGCGAGCACACGGCGTGTCTCTCCGATCCCTGGGTCACCGCCACCACCCGCTTCTCCTGCGAGATGAACGCGTAGCGGTGGCCGAGTCCACCGCCGGCCGCAGCGGATGGTCCGACGACACCTGGTCGTACCTGAACGATCCGCGGATGCCGGCGGTGGACCACGGCTGGAAACTGCACGTATCGGCTCGCCCCGGCGATCTGGAGGACGTGACCGCTCTCGTCCTGACGGTGCTTCAACGGCATGTATGCCACGTGAAGTTCGCCAAGGACCCGGAGACGCTGCGCGCCATCAATTCCGGGGTGCCGAGCGCGGGCGCCGTCGGGAAGGCGGTCACGGTCTATCCCCTGCCCGCCGCCGTCGTCGAGATCGCCGGGGAGCTCGTCGCCGCGCTGCGCGGCCGGGAAGGTCCGCAGGTCGTCAGTGACCGGCGGGTCGATCCGCACTCCCCCGTCTACTACCGCTACGGGCCCTTCACGGGCGACTACCGGACCGGCCGGAGCGGGCGGCTGGAGTCGGTCATGACGGGACCGGACGGCCGGATCTTCGACGGACTGGCCGGCGGTTCGTACCGATGCCCGCCCTGGGCCGAGGACCCCTTCGCGACCGAACCCCGGCGCGTCACCGGGCCGCCGTCGCCCGGTTTCGGCGGCGGACGCTACGCGGTCACCGCCGGCATCGTGCGCAAACCGCAGGGGAACGTCTACCGCGCGGTCGACCGGTCCTGCGGACGGTCCGTGGTGGTCAAGCAGGCGAGGGCCTTCGTGGCCGAGGACGAGTCCGGTGCGGACACCCGGGACCGGCTGCGCAATGAACGCACGATCCTGGCCGCACTCGACTCCGTCGCAGGTGTGCCCCGCGGGCTGGACTACTTCCGGCATCACGTGGACGAGTACCTGGTGATGAGCAGTTGCGGCGATCGGGACCTGCGTCGGGATGTGCAGGAGAACGGTCCCTACCGGGACGACGACGCCCGGCCGTCGCGCGCTCTGTCCTCTCTCGCCACCCGGCTCCTGCGCATAGTGGACGAGATCCACGGCCGAGGCGTGGTCGTCCGCGATCTCAAGCCCAACAACGTGGTCCTCGACGGCACGGGCCGGTGCCACGTGATCGACTTCGGCATCAGCGAGCTGGACGGCGCCGGGCCGAGGGGAGCGACCCCCGGCTACAGCGCGCCGGTTCTGCGCGCATCCGGACCGGCCGCACCCGCCGACGACTACTACGCGCTGGGCGCGACCCTGTTCTTCGCCGCCACCGGCCTGGACCCGGTGATCGTCGACGCCGACGCCGGGGTGAACCGGGATCGGACCCTCGACGGCCTGGCGTGGGCGCTGCCCGGCGATGCCCACCGGGAGATCCGGTCGTCGATCACCAGCCTGATGAGCTTCGACGCGGCCGTGCGAACCGCCGGCGCCGACCGGCTCCGCACCCGGGTGCCCGGCGCACCCGGAACACTTCGGCGGCCTCGGCGACACCGCCTCGACGACGGCCTGCTCCAGGAGATCATCGAGCACACGACCGCGTTCTGTGTCGACGAGGCGCGCAGGATCGTGGACCCGGAGCTCGCCGCCCGCCTGAACGTCCCGACGCCGATCGATGTCTACGGCGGAAGCTCGGGGCTCGGACTCGAACTTCTCCGCCATACGCACCGGCCCCGGGTGCGGGAGACCGTCGATGCGCTGGCGCGGTGGACGGCGGAACAGTCCAGGAGCGTGTCGCCGGGCTTCTACTCGGGCCGCACCGGCGTCGAGCTCTTCCTCGCGGAGGCGGGTGCGGCAGCGGCGGACGGGCAGCCCGGCCACCCCGTCCTGCCACCCCGGACGCCGGACGGCGGACCGCCGGAAGCGGACCTGATCGAGGGCGCCGCCGGAATCGGCGTCGGCCGGCTGCTGCTTGCCCGGCACGCCCTCGAAGCGGGAAACCGCCACGCCGCCGACCGGCACCTCGCCATCGCCGCCGCGTGCGACCGGATGTGGGCGTCCGGCGCCGCCCGGCTGACGCCCACGGGCTCCGACACGATCGGCGGCGCCGCACTGCGTGAGGGGCTCGCGCACGGCGAGGCGGGTATCGCGTACTTCCTTCTCGAATACGGCAGTGCGACGGGGGATCCCGCCGCGATCACCAGGTCCGGGGAGGCATGCGCGCGCCTCGCCGCCGTCACACCGGGCATCATCGCGGCGGCGACCGAGCCGCGAGCGACACGCCGCTACGGCTCTTGGTGCCGTGGCCTCGCCGGAATCGGGGCCGTACTCGTCCGGGCCGCCGACCGCCTCGGCGAACCCGAGTACCTCGTCCTCGCGGAACGGGCCGCACGCACCTGCGCCGCACTGGCACCACGCATGCCGCTGGCCACGCAGTGCTGCGGGCTGTCGGGAGCCGGCGACCTGATGGTGGACGTCGCACTGGCGTCCGACTCCGAGGAGTTCTGGCACGCCGCCGAGACCGTCGCCATGATCATCCTGAGCCGCAGCGGCGGCACCCGGTCCCGTCCCGCGTTCCCCAACAGCGAACTGACCGGATCGAGCGCCACTTGGGCCGGCGGCTCCGCCGGGGTGCTCGCCTTCCTCAGACGACTCCACGACCGCGGCGGACGGCGGCTCGGCCTCATCGACTGACCGCTCCCGAGGCGGCCGCGGCCCGACAACAGACGACCGGCCCCGCGACGCCCGAAGCCCACGCACCGGAGCCCCTGTCGCACCGAAGCCCCGTGCCGGCAGACACCGCGCGCGGAGCCCAACGTGCCGAAGCCGCTCCCGTACCGGAAGACACCCTGCGCGGAGCCCCCATCGCCCCGACGCCCGCTCGCTGCTCCCAGGCAGCGAGGTCTGCTACTCCAGCCGAGGCACTGCTTCACCCTGGCCCGGTTCGGCACGCACGCGGACGCCGAGAACCTCGCCTCCTACCTCGGCGCCCTCTTCCACCACGACGCCACCTACGCCGCCCGCTCCACCCAGCCCGACCGCCTCCGGGACCAGTGGTCCATCTCCGCCCCGGCCGACCAACGCCGCTGGATCGACGAGCGCTGCGACTTCATGAACGACTGGGCCCCGCCCGTGATCCTGTCATTCTCGATCGCTATGTACCGATCGCGGTCGACCCCGGTCACTCCGAGAAACGGACGGGAAACAACGGAGAACGAAAGAGGCAACGGGCAACACCGCCGAACCCCGATTCTCCAGGCGCGCGTCGTGCCAGACTCACTTTCGGATGCGGAACGAAACGGCGCCGTCACAGCAGGTGT
This sequence comes from Streptomyces sp. NPDC057963, assembly GCF_042887155.1. NCBI lineage: Bacteria > Bacillati > Actinomycetota > Actinomycetes > Kitasatosporales > Streptomycetaceae > Streptomyces > Streptomyces sp. NPDC057963. The sequence goes on along the minus strand of NZ_JBHVPX010000004.1, from coordinate 164,197 downwards.
TCGCCGCCGGGTTTCGTATCGACCGGTGATCGTCGGATGGCGACTCCCGTGAGGGCAGACGGCTCTCGCGGTCACTGTTCAAGGGGAGGTTGATGATGAGCACGACTTTACGCTTTGGCCCGGAACTTCGCCGTTTACGAGTAGAAGCGGGGCTGACTCTGACTGAGTTCTCCGTGGCACTCAACTACGACAAAGGACACATAAGCAAGGTTGAGCGCGGGGAGCGTTCCGCGTCCCCCGAACTAGCCCGGCGGTGCGACGCCTTCCTCGGCGCAGATGGCGAGCTGCAGCGCCTGGTCACCCGTCCCGAGACGGACTCGGACTCGGGCACCGCCGAATCCCCCGCCGGTCCGAGCCGTTGGCTCGTCGGGCGCCGGGCGGTCCTCTCGGCGGGGACGGGAGCGCTGATCGACCTCGGCCTGAAACTCGGCAGTCAGGCGCTGTCCTCCACCGACGACCCCCTCCTGCCCTCTTTCCGCATGCAGTTCGACCAGCTGCGGAAGCTCGGTCAGTCCACCGCACCCAAGGTCCTGCTGCCCCTGCTGGAGACGCAGACCCGCATGATCGCCGGGCTGGCCACCGACGCCAGGTCCGCGTCTCGGGCCCCTGCACTCCTGCTCGCCTCGCGGTTCGCGGAGTTCACCGGCTGGATGGCCCAGGAGGCCGGGGACAGCGACGCGGCACTCGGCTGGACGGGCGAGGCCGCCGAACTGGCGCGCGCCGGGGGTGACCCGTACCTCGGTTCCTACGCACTGGTGCGACGCGCCCTGGTCACAATGTACGGCGGGGACGCCGCCGGCACCGTCGCCCTGGCCCGCCGCGCCCAGAGCAGCGAACTCCCGCCACGCATCCGGGGACTCGCGGCCCAGCGGGAGGCCCAGGGGCACGCGCTCGTCGGAAACGAAGTCGACTGCCTCCGCAGCCTCGACAGGGCGCGGGAACTGCTCGCCAGCGACGACGCCCGCAATGGCGCTGAGCCCGTGATCGGCACCTCCCATGTGAGCGATCCGGCGGCGATGTCAACCGGCTGGTGCCTGCACGACCTCGGCCGCCCCAAGGCCGCCGCCGAGGTACTCGACCGGGAGTACCGACGCCTCCCGCCGCACGCGCTGCGTACCCGCGCCCGATACGGCTTCCGCCGGTCCTTGGCCCATGCCGCCTCCGGGGAGGTCGAGCACGCGTGCGGAATCGCCGAGGATCTCCTGGGAGTGATGCCGGCCGTGCCCTCGGCGACGGTGAACAGCGACGTCCGGCGTCTCGCACGGGAACTCTCCCGGTTCCGGAGCAGCCGCGCCGTACGTGATCTGCAGCCCGCGCTGGCACGCGTACTCGCCCCCGCGCACGACTGACAGCCGCTCCACGGCCGACACAGACTCGAGCCGCCCGGCTCGCCGGACTACCCGGTCCCTCCGGCCCTCCGGATCCCACGATCCCCGGCGAAACCCTCTGATCACCGCTCGACGCGTGGCATCGCGCCCCCGGCTTCTTCGGGCTGGCCGCAACCAGTGACGCCTCAGGCGGCGCCCCTCCATCCGCACACCCTCCCGTGGATGCGCCATGCCGTCCACACGGTCGGGACCTCATGGCCCGGGCCGACCGGAGCCCCGGTCCACACCCCCGTGCTCGTTCACCCCGTCTTCCTTTCACGAAGGGAACCTTCATGCCCGACGTCTTCGTCAACTACCGCACAGGCGACGAGGAATCCGCAGCGACCATGATCGCTCGGGAACTCGCCCGTCGGTTCGGCGACGAGCGGATCTTCTTCGCCAGCAACTCGATCGAGCCTGGACGCCGTTTCCCGGTGGAACTGGTCAGGGCGGTGGAGGAGTGCGAGGCTCTCCTCGCCGTGATCGGCCCGCGCTGGGCGGAGGTGCGGGGGGCCGACGGCCGCCCCGCCCTCGAAGCCGAGCAGGACTGGACCCGTCGCGAGATCCAGACCGCGCTCGACCGCGGGGTCCTGGTGATCCCCGTGCTCGTCGGAAAGGCCACGAGGATCGACCGCTCCGTCCTTCCGGACGATCTGCTGGAGCTGGCGGACTGCCAGTACAGGCGGTTCGACCACCGCAACGCCGAATCGGACCTGACGGCGCTCGGCGACACCCTCGCCCGGCTCCTGCCCGAGCTGGGTGCGGTGGACCGCGACGCCCATGCGGCGCGGGAGCGGACGGAGGCGAAGTCCCGCAAGAAGTCGGCCAAGGATGCCAGGCACACCAGGATGCGGACGCGCGACGTCGAACAGCGCGTGCGCGGCATCGGAATCCTCAACGGAGGTCTGTCCGGCACCTTCGTCAACGAACCGCAGGGGCCCGTGAACACCGGTGGGGGGCACCAGTACAACGCTCCCCACTTCGAGGGCGACAACACCGGGGTCCAGTTCACCGCGGGCGACAACAGCGGTACGGTCCACCAACGCTTCGAGCGCGAGCGTCGGCGCTCGGACGACGGACGATGACCGAGCAGGACCGCGTCACCGTCAACGATCCGCGTGGCCCGGTGAACAATGGCGTAGGGCCCCAGTACGTCTTCTACGGTGGCGCGGATTGGATGATCCGCAAAGGGGTCGAGTCCCTCCGGATCGTCCGAGAGGACCGGGTGCGCCTGGCCGACCGGTTCGTTCGGCCGGTGGGCTATCGCATCGCCGCCCGCTGCCTGGAGAAGCCCGGATCGGTGGTGCTGCTGGAGGCTGCGCCCGGCAGCGGCCGGCGCGCCGCAGCGATCATGCTGCTGCACGAGCTCGGTGAGGACGCAGGCGCTGAAGAGGAGCAGGAGGAGGACCGGTTCGAGGAGCTTCCCGCCACGGACAAGGACGAGCCCACTCTCGCCCCCGGCGAGGGGGACCGCTTCCTCCTCGACCTCTCCGGGATCGCCGACGAGGAGGCGTATGCCAAGGCCCAGCGCCTCCTGGTCGTGCGCCGGTCACAGGTCCAGGAGGCGGGGGCCCACATGGTGGTCGTCCTGCCGTCGGGCATGGAGCACGCCCGCGCGCCGGAGCTCGAACCGCACACGGTGGCGCTGGGGCGCCCCCGGGGGATCGCCGTCGTCACCCGGTACCTCCGCATGGACCGGATGGCCTTCCGCCCCGCGGACCTGGGGAGCGCCGACCTCCAGCACTTGTGCGACCGCTCCCCCATGCGGGAACTGGCGCGGCTCGCGGGGCTGGTGAGGGCCGCTCGCGACAGCGGCCGGTTCGGCGTCGACTTCGCGGGATGGCTCGACCAAGCGATGCACGCGGTGACCGACCGTGCCGGTGAGGTGGGCCGGCAGGTGGCCACGGTCCGCACCGCGCCCGAGCGGGCCCTGCTGCTTGCGGCGGCAGTGTTCGAGGAGGCCCGCGCCGACACCGTCTACGAGGCGTGGCACGGCTTGATGAGGACGGTGAGGCACGAGGAAGAGACGACAACCGAGCTCGCACGGACGGATTTCGGGGAGCGATTGGCGACGCTCGGGATCGAGCGGGACCTGGAAGGGCGGCTCCACTTCGGACGGCTGGCCTACGCCGACGCGGTACGGACGTACTTCTGGGCGAACTTCCCCGGGACGCGCGACGACCTCAGGAATTGGATCGGCCATGCCGCCGGGCTCCGCGGTCTGACCACCGACGACCGGGTGACCGTCGTCGTCCGCTTCGGCGAGCGGTCCCTGGCCGTCGGGCGGCCCGACCACCTCTTCGACCTTGTGGTCCGCTGGGCGGACCACGCGACCGGGGCGTCCTGCGACCCACGAGCCGTGGCGGCCCTCGAGCTCGGTCTCAGCCACGAGAGGTTCGGGGCATGGTTCCGCAGACGGATGTACGAGTGCGCGAGGTCCGGCCCCTTGTCGGACGGTCTCGTTCGCGTTCTGACCGCTGCCTGCCTCCAGAGCCTCGGCGCGACGCACCCGGATCAGGCGATGGTGCGGCTCCATTACCTCGCCGTACGGAAGGGGGAGGCGGCACGCGGGGCCCGGGAAGTACTTCTCGACCTCGCCGGCCGCGACCGTCGGCCCTACCGGCTACTGATCGACCGCCTGCGGGACCGGACGCGTCGGGAGCCGCGCGGGGCAGATCCCCATCTCCAGCTGCTCGCTGAACTGTTGAGGAGCGACCGGGCACCGGAGCCGCCGCCGTGGCCGGACCTGTTCCTGGGCTGGGAGACGGTTTTCTCCCAGCCGCCGACGGAGCTCTGGAACCCGCTGGTGAGCAGTTGGCTGAACGCCGCGGCGGGCGACAGTACGCGGGAGATGGCGCTGGGCGTGATGGTCGGGGCGACACACGGCCGCACAGCCGCTCTGCACCGCCTCTACGCCATCGCCTGCGACTGGGCGGGGCCCAGGCACCACCCGTCCCGGGCGGCCGTCGCCGCCCTCTTCTGGCAGCACATCGACAACGCGCAGTACGTCCGCACGGAGAGTGCGAAGCGTGCAGGCGCCGGACCACGGACCACGGAAGAGGCGCGATGAAACACCGCTTTCCCAGCCTGCTGTTCGTCGCTCTCTGCGGCCTCGCACCGGCTGTGCTCGGAAACCTCCTGCACTGGTCGGCGTGGCTGTGGGGCTTCATGTCCATGGTCACATCCTCGGGCTCCCTGCTGCTCGTGATGACGGTCCTCAGCGGTGGCCGCGCGTCGGCCGATCCGTACGAGCCCGAGGAAGCTGAGCCGCCCGCGGCGCCGACGGAACAGCCGTACCAGGAGACTCGGGTGGTCGACGCGGCGCTGCCGAGCGCAACGGACGGCTACGACTTCCTCTTCTCCGCCACCGTGTGGTGGAGGCCGGTCCCCGACCACGCCGACTGGTCCGACGGCGCCTCCCCAGCCCTCGCCGTTTCCTCGGTCGTCAGCCGGGCCCTGCAGGTCGTCCGCCACGAGGAGCCCGGCCGGGCGAGCTTCGCACGGTATCTCCTGGAAGGGGAGCTGGGCGCCCCGCTCCCGGACCGGAGCGGACGGGTGATGGCCCTGGCGGCCGATGTGACACTGACCCTCACCCCCGCCGACCGCGAGCGCCTGCGCAAATTGAACGACTTTCGCAAGGACGAGGAGCTCTGGGAGTACGAGCGTCAGCACGAGCGCAACAAGCGGGGCTACCTCGGTGACGACGTGCTCAAGAGCACGGGCAGCGCCGTGGTGTGGTGGCTGGCCCGTCACGAGGACGACATCGAGAAGGCAGTCGACATGATCGGTCCGCTCGCCCAGATCTCCGCGGCGGCCAAGAACGAGGAGGTGCCCGAGATCTTCCGGCACCTGCTCGTCCCGCCCGTGGACGCGCGGACCGAAGCAACCGTCGGAGGCCCGCTGTGGGACGGACACGCCCAGGGAGGAGGGACGTTCGACCGCGAGGAGGAAGTGGGGGTTTCGGATCGGCTGCTCCTGCTGCTGACGGCGGTGGGCCTGAAGCCGGACATGGATGAGTACACGGTGTTCGTGCACCGTGTGGTGCGGAGCCTGGAGGCGGCCGGGCTGGACGAGGCCGCCGAGGAGATCAGGCGGACCCTCCTCCCGGCGCCCGACGAGGGGCCGGGGGGTGAGCCTCCGAGCGAGGGCGACACCACCGGACCCTGGTCGCCCCGCTCCCCAGCCCCCGAGGGCCCGCCGTTCACCGACACGGCCGCGGACCCGGATGCCGACGCGGACCCGTTCACGCCGGGGTCCGCGGAGAGCGGCGCAGGCGAACGGAGCCAAGACCGGCAGGAGACGAGCGAGGACGACATGGCGCCTCCCTACTTCTGGGACACCTCGCACAGCCCGCACCGGCCCGCCGCACCTCGCGCACAGGACGAGGACGACGAGGACAGGAGCTGATCCGGTAGACGGTCGGTCCTCCGAGGCTCCCCCTTCACCGCACACCGCGGCGGGGGAGCCTTTCCTGTCCCGGCACCTGGGCACGAGGAGACTCAGGACCGCCAACGCTGCACAACAGCGCCGGTAAGCGACCGAGGCCTCACCGACTCCCGTGCCTCACCTGACATCCGCTACTCACAGCGGCCAGGCGGTCAGCAAATCGCCGGGGCCGTAGGTGGCGTCGAGCCCCGGACAGTCGACTCCACTACGCGAAACCGCCACGACTGGAACAGGTTCGTCGGTGAGGGCAGCCCGGTGCCGATGCAGAGCGGCCAAGTCATGCCGGTCGAAGGGCGACTGCTCCAGCCACTTGATGGAGCCGACGAAGAACAGCTCCTTGGCGATGGGGGCGCGGTCGGCCCCGACGATATCGATCTCGATGTCGTTGGTGCGGGTCCAGTAGCCGCCCACTGCGGGGGCCGCGGGCAGCCGGTCGTCGGGCAGTATCCGCGCCAGGGCCTCACGGACAAGAGGCTCGACGGCCCGACCACGCCAGCTGGTCCAGTTCTCCCGGATGCGCGCCAAGGTCAGATCGCCCCGCCCCCGCTCGATCTCCTCCATCGACGGGCCGAGCAGGTGCAGCCAGAACCGCAGGTACGGATCTGTCACCCGGTAGCGGCGGTCCTTCGACGGGCGCAGCGATACAGGCAGCTCTCCGGCGACGATCCGTTTGTCCGTAAGCAGCTCCAGAGCTCGCTGCAGCGGCGTGGCCCCGATCCCGCCGGCTGCACGGGCGATATTGGTGAAGGTCCGCTCGCCACTCCCGATGGCCGTCAGCACCTTGCGCGCCTGTACCTGCGGGGGGAATTCGGCGGCCAGCGAACGCTCGGCCGACACCAGCAGGGCCGAGACCGGATCGCTCAGCGCCTCGCCGAGGAAGTCCCACAGCCCTGCGCCGCGCGGCCACTCTGCGCAGATCAGCGGCAGCCCGCCGGTGACCAGTGCGGCGTCGAAGGCTTCCGCCGGATCCAGCCCAAGCATCTGCCCCACCTCGGCGGGGCTGAGCGGTCCCAGCACCATCTCCCGGCCGCGCTGATGGAAGGGGCGTCCGTAGTTGTTCAGTGCCTCCATCATCGACAGATCGGAGCCGATGAGGACCAGCAGCACCGGCTTGGTCTCCAGCCCCCGGTCCCAGGCCCGTTGCAGCATCCCTTCAAAGGCGCCGTCGGTATCCATCAGGTACGGCACTTCGTCGATGATCAGAACGCTCGCCCGGTCGGCAGGCAGCGCCGCGGCCAGCACATCGAACGCGGCATCCCAGTTCTCCGGCCGCGCGGCGGCCACCAGCCCCGCCAACGGCAGCGTCGACACTTGGGCGTCCCTGGCCAGCCGTGCCAGATCATCCCTGGGGGATGCACCAGTCGCAGCGAAGAACAGGAAAGGGGCTCCGGAGCGCTCCGCAAACCGCTCGACCAGCCGCGACTTGCCCACCCGGCGCCGCCCACGCAACATCACGCACCGACCGGGCCGCTCCCCGCCGATCCCTGCCGCCACCTTCTGCAGCTCTCGCTCCAACGTCGCCAGCTCCTGGCGACGTCCTACAAAATCCACCACGTCTCGTCGACCTCCACCCGTGAGACTAACAACAATGTTAGCAACATTGTTGTTAGTAATTGCCTTCGCGACCCCCGGCAGGCGTGTCGACTGAGCCTTAAAACGTGGTGGCAGTCTGCGCACCGGTGTGCACTCAGGGTTGTCGTTTCGAGCAGACCGCGCGCGTGCGCATCGTGTACAGGCAGGCCACACCGGGGGCGCTGTACCGACAGAACCGGCACCCGCGCACGGAATGATCGAGGTCGCAACCTGGATCAGGAACGTCCACTACCCCTCAAGCCCTACCCCGCCCATCGGAATGGCAGGCCTCATGAAGAGCATCGATCACCCTTACTTCGGGCACCTTGAGGTTCCGCCGGTGGACGAGACGGAAGCCATCTGGGAAGGCACAGCCGCGCTGGGAAGCAGTGAGGTCGAAGTCCGGCTGTGGGCCGAACCCAGCTCCGGGCTGGATGCTGGAGAACTGGATGCGTTCGCGACGCACCTGGCCCACCTGCCGGCCCTGGACACCGCGGCTCGCGCGGCGATCCGCAAGAACCTGCAGCAGGATCGCTACTTCATCGACCACCACGCCGACGAACTCGACGACATCGAAGTGATCAAGCGCCTCACCCGGGAAGCAAACGGCGAAGCGATCAGCGTCGACGCGTTCACTGCAGCCATGCACCCCGTTCAGATCGGGCTGTGGCACCTGATCGGCGAGGACGAGGCCCGGATCGTCATGGACTACACGATCGACGCTGCGACCAGTGACGAACTCCTTGCCGTCAAGATGTCCCGCAACGGGACCGTGGCATCCGTCGACTGGGAAAGCTGACGGCGTCAGCCCCGCCTCGGTGGTGACAACCCGGCAGCGCCGAACGGGGCACGGCACATCGATCCTGGGCGCTGCACTGACAGAGCTGGAGAGCGACCCTTTCGGCTTCAACACCACGGCACTTGTATCCCGGCCTGAGCGCCGCCGCCTACGAGTCGGCGACTATCGCGTCTTCTACACCATCGACAACGGGGAACTAGTGGCGTGGGTCGTACACGTCGGACACCGCTCCACGGTCTACGACACGTAGCCGCTTCAGGTTCTGCGGACTACTGCGGACAGCGCAACGGCCCGACCTGCCTTCTCGCAGGTCAGGCCGTTATTCACGTCCACTCAGACGTTGAAGCGGAAAGTCTGAAGCCAGATCCTGACCTGCGGCGGAGCCCCTTCCAGGGCCCTGAACTGGGATTTTCTGGTTGGTATGCGTTGGCTCCCGACGGCCGTTTACGAGTGTCCCGCGGACTGGCTGCGGACTGGCCGGGCGTGCGGAGGCCGAGAAATCCATGGCGCACCGGCCGGACCTGCAACGAGACTGCGCAGGTGAGCGACCGCTACCCCTGTCCCTGCTGCGGGCACCGCGTGCTCGACGCCATGCCCGGCTTCTACGAGATCTGCCCTGTCTGCTTCTGGGAGGACGACGGGGTCCAGTTCCGCTGGCCGACCATGGACGGCGGAGCGAACAAGGTCTCCCTGATCGAGGCCCAACGGAACTACCAGGACTTCGGTGCCTGCGACCAGCACGGCCGGCAGTACGTCCGCCCGCCGGCCGCGGACGAGCCGCCCGACCCCGCCTGGCGCCCCATCCACCTGACGCGCGACTCCTTCGAGGACTGGGCAGCCGAGGACCGCGCCCCGTGGCCCGAGGACCTCTCGGTGCTCTGCTGGTGGCTCCCCACTTTCTGGCGCCAGGACCACTCCGCGTCATGACCTCTCACATCGAGACACTCGTCCAGCAGCTCGACGGCAAGGTTGACGAGTCCTACGACGCCCGCGCGGAGCTGATCTGGATCGGCGCCGACGCCATCCCCGCGGTCATCAACGGCCTGCCCTCCCTCGGCGGCTTCGGCCACCTGACCGCCATCGAGGTCTTCGAGGAGGTGGGCGATCCCCGTTGCGGCCCCGCTCTCATCGGCCTGCTGGACAGCGACAACCCGACCGTCCGCGAATGGGCGGCCATGGCCCTGGCGAGCCTGGAAATCGACGGCGCCATCGGGCCCCTGCGCCGCGCGTATCGCGCCTGCCTGGAACGGGCGACCCCACCGGACTGGACCGAGCCGGGCGGCATCCGCTGGGCCCTGACCGAACTCGGCGCACGCACCCCCGTCGTCCCGCCGCTCACCGCGCGCCTACGACCCACCACTGCGGACAACGCCCCCGGCTGGCCTTCAGCCCACTTCACCGAGATCATCAACGACCTGGCCGACCACACCCAGGTGATCCTCTACTCCCAGTTCTGGCGCGTTGACGCCGGCCGCACGTACGGCATCTCCGGCACTGGCCTGGACAGGGAACTCGACTGGACCGCGCCCTGGGAACACCTGGTCGAAGAGTCCCGCGCCCGGTCCCTACTGGAAGCCTCCGAAGCTCCCGCCGGCGACAACATCTTCGTCGCCCCTACCTGGATCGACCGTACCGACCTGTACCCGGAGAGGTGAGCGATGCCGTCCCAGCACCCCGAGGAGATCGGCTACGGCTACGTCATCGAGCGCTACGCGGCAAGGAAGGACTCAGGCCACGCGCGCTACCTCGTCCTGAAAAGTGGTCGATTCCTGCGGCCCGAGTGGCCTCACGCCGAACGTTTCGCCCATCACCTCATCGACGACTCGGCCACGATCACCGATGCCGAGCTGGAAGCCCTCCTCGGCTGCGAGTGGCGCTCACGCCTCACCGCCGCCTGGCTGATCGGCGTAGGCCGACGCGCCACGTTCCGCGAACGCAGCGGCGACCTGCTCCTGGCCAGCGAGTTCTGCTTCTCCGGCAGCGCCTACTGCTTCGCCCTGGCCCGCTTCGGCACCCACGCGGACGCCGAGATCCTCACCGCCTACCTCGACCACTACCTCCCCCGCACCGACCTCCGCTACGACCAGCCCGCCGCCCTCGGCGCCCTCCTCCGCCTCGACGCCCAGCTCGGCACCCACCACGCCGACCGCTCACCCAGCCCGGCGGCCTCTGGGACCAATGGGTCAACGCCCTGGCCCACCTCCGCGACCACCCCGCATACACCCCCGCCGAGCAGCGCCGCTCGACGGACCTCCAGTGCGACTTCGCCGACGGCTGGTCCCGCCCGTAGCCAGAGCGGGTGAGAGTGAGCAGGGCTTGCCGGCCGACACTCAGACGCCGCCAGCGGGCTTCGATCTCCCAGTGGCGCTGAGCGAAACTTGGCGGTCAGGAATCACAGGGCCGAGCTGGACGGGTCCACGCCCGACGGGTAGGCAAGCAGACAAAGCCTCTGGTGAAGCCGGATTGCTTGATCGAAAACCCATCTACCAGAAGCTTCACCTAACTGTCATTCCAGCCCGATGCACTGGAAGGCATTCACTCTCAGTCGGCAATCCACCGACGCAGAGAATTAAACACCGAGTCGCTATCCAATTCATGCCCTCGATCAAGGCTCTTTAGCATCGCCGTGGAGTTCGTCAGGCGGTCGGGATAATAGAGCTCGGGCGCCAGGCATGCAGGACAGTCACTTAGCAGGCAGAACGGCGAGAGTGGGATCGTCTCCCCCTGCTGGGTAAGCATGTAGAGGCTATCATCAACCAGAGGGCGAGCGTTCTCAAAACCAATTGGCTCAAAGTCCGGGTGATCACCCATCAAAGCCAACCCTGAGATCTTATACCTGCCCGAATCCGGGAGCCAATGCAGCCTATCCATATGCACCCATTTGGCCCGAGCAAGAAAAGCGCACCAGGAGAGACTACTGAGCATCAGCGTTTCGATCTGCTCTAGACTCCTCTCAAATTCGGCGCGTGTCCGCGGCCCAGCCCCATGACGGATCTTGTTTCTCATGCGCAGCAACTCATCTAGATCCGCCATCAATCCCTTCCCTCCCTTCTTTCGCTGGGTTCCTTCTGCTAGCCCTGCCGCCTCATCCCCATTCTCCCTAGCATCCGCACCCACTGCCCGGATTACCCCCACCCAGTGACCCAGCGAGACGCCGCCTTTTTCGACCCCTTCGCTCCACTGGGAGATCGCGCCCAAATCCTGGCGGCCACGGTCAGCCGCGATCGCGAGGGAAACAATACCCAATGACAAAATTAGCGACTCAACACACTGAATCGCCGCCTCATGCTTTTCGGCCAGCGAAAGGCTGTGCCTGAATTTCCGGACAGCCCGGGCAATTCCATATGGGTACGCCTCTTGAAAGACCCTATACGGCTCGTTTTGCTTGCGCAGATTTTGCGCGATGAGCGAGCTGAGGTCCGCTGCTTCTTCCAACCTGATCCTCCGCTCGCTACTGCTGCCACTGTCAAAGATTCTTGTTCGAGAGAGCTGAAGTTCACGCCGGATTTTTTCCGCCTGCTCCAGCCCCTCGCCTAGCCTAGCAATAGACGCTCGAATTTCATCGACATCCCCGTCGCACTTCGGGATTCGAATTTCTGCCAAATCCCTCCACTTGATGCGCGGAATCACGCCATAGCGAGGGAATTGATTCTCCGCCTGCGGGCTGGCCAAGTAGGCCATCAGATACTCCGCTGGGACGGCTTCACGGCTTAGCCTTATTACAAGGAGTCCCTGCCCTGCCTGTACGCCCTCATACTCGGACGGAAGTGCTGTCCAGTACCGATTCCCAGCAAGGTCACGGCCGACAATGTCACCCTCGCGAAGCCTATACTTCGGTTCCCTTTCGACAGTCCGCAAGGGGAGACTGGAGACTGGAGGAAGAGAGGAATCGAGGTGAGAGGGCGGCAGAACCCTGTGCCGCACATCAACTTCAGGGTCCTTCCTCTCTTTGTCAATCTCTGCCGAGATGACCGATCCTGCGAAGATCTGAGAGAAATCCCCTAGCCGCAGCCCCTCTTGTGTCAACTTCCTCGCCTCGTGCACCTGCCTGTAGCGCCCGAGTGAAAGATCGTAGCCCTGCGCTGCAATCTCACTCTTAACAACACAAAAGCTCTGCTCATTTCGTCCGCGCTTTCGCTCGCCATTGCTCCTTTGGGACCAGCGATACAGCAAGTCAGGCAGGTTATTCTTGGCGTGCTCTACTTCATCCAGAGGTTTAGCAGGCGAGTGGCCAAGCTTTTCGCTGGGCAGCAACGGCGTCCTCCTGTCGTCCAGACTCCACCCGTCAGCCGTCACCTCATAAAACCAGACGCTATCTTTCACCTCACTGCTCGATTTGGTAAAGAAGAGCGCAGCAGCAGAAATTCCAGCGTAGGGCTTAAATGCGCCGCTAGGGAATTTCACTACTGCTTCTAGCTTGTGCTCCTCCACCAAGAACCGCCGCAACTCCACGTGAGCCCTGGTGGAGCCGAACAACAGCCCCTCGGGAACAATGACCGCAGCGCGGCCTCCCTGCTTCAGCAACTTCGACGTCAGGGCGAGAAATAGGAGCTCCACCTTCTTCGTCTTGGTCAATTCAAGGAGCTCGGGAGCGACCCCATCCTGTTCCAAGCTCCCAGCAAACGGAGGATTGGTCAGCACTAGCGAATAGCTCTCGGAGTCATCTGCCAGTCCATCAGCGAGCACGTCCCGGTAGCGGATCTCCGGGCCTTCTACACCGTGGAAAAACATGTTCATGGAGCCAATGCGCAACATGGTTCGATCGAAGTCGAAGCCTTTGAATGCGGCACCATTTTTCGGCCTGTCTTGACGCGAACGATCGACATGTTCGGCAGCGGCTACCAAGAATCCCGCCGTGCCGCAGGCCGGATCACAGATTTCGTCACGCTCGGACGGATTCGTCATCTCAATGAGCAGCTGAACGATATGCCGAGGCGTACGAAATTGTCCGTAACGTCCAACGGTGGCAACCTTGCTAAGCATGTACTCGTAAAGATCCCCTCTAGCGTTTTTTTCACCTGAAGGGATTTCGCAGAGTATGTCGACGACCTTGGCCAGCAGGCTGGGTGTCGGGATAGTCAGCCGCGCGCCTGCCATGAGCTCCGGATAGCCGAACGCGTCCGGTAGATGGCTGCGCAGCCAAAGGAACACCTCATCACGGACAATAGCCAACATATTCTGAGGTGCTTCGGTGATGAAGTGAGACCAGCGCAGCCGCCGATCGGACTCCGCGAAGACGAGGTTGCCGATGGCCTGGCCGGTCCTCGCTGCCTCCCGTTCCTGAGCAGACTGCAGTTCATCGAGCTCCCTGATGTACATCAGGTACGTAAGCTGCTCGATGATCTCCAGTGGGTTCGACACGCCCCCAGACCAGAAGGCATCCCACAGTCGGTCGATCTTGCTCTTGAGGTCACCTGAGATCACGTATCGGAGGCTAGCGGGTACCCGTCTTGCTTCGCTCACGGATTCGATGACTGGCTGCGCCCCGACGCTCCTAAAGCTGGGAGGCTTCAGACGTCTTGGCCACCCAGCTGCTCGGGAGCGTCGTCTCGGCCGAGCCTGCGCACCGTCGGTCGCAGCCAGCGAAGGCAAGAAGTGCGACGCCTGGACGGCTGGCAGGCATCGTGATTCTCACGATGCCTGCCCCCCGGCCCGGGGGAACACCGCTACCGTGTTAAAGTTGTGTCGGTGAGCGCTGGGGGTGGG